>JAOUHD010000077.1 GCA_029865345.1 Nitrospira sp. | reverse complement strand
GTCTCTGCCGGATCTCGGTCAAGGAAGCGGAGGATGGGGACAGTGTCCTGCCGGGGCATGCCTTGGTCGCTCCCGGCAGTTATCACATGGCGCTGGTCCGGAGCGGCGCCCGGTACACGGTTCAGATCAACCAGGACCCGCCGGTCAATCGCCATCGCCCGTCGGTTGATGTCCTGTTTGCCTCGGTTGCCCGCTATGCCGGGGCCAATGCCGTGGGTGTCATCTTGACAGGCATGGGGGGCGACGGCGCCAAAGAAATGTTGACGATGAAACAGGCCGGCGCGTTTACGATCGCTCAAGACGAAGCGAGTTGCGTGGTCTTCGGCATGCCGAAAGAGGCGATCAAAGCTGGTGCGGTCGACAAAGTCCTACCGCTGCAGGACATCGCCGGCGCTATCTTGTCCCATGTGGGGAGTTGACGAAACTGGAGGATGTATGCCGATCACTCAGCGAGTTTGGCGCGACGCAACCGCAAAGACTTCTCTTCTGTGGTGACGGCGTTTCGAGCGTCTGGCGGCAGGCATCTCATCGTCGATCTACACGAGGCGACGTATATGGACAGTTCCGCACTGGGCCTCTTGGCCCTGACGTCTCAACAGTTGTCCGTGGAGGAACGATGGATCAGCTTGGTGGGCCCGCAGGGTACTGTGAAGCAGGTGTTAGAGATGGCCAATATTGACACGATGATTGCGGTGTTTCCGACGGAAGATGCCGCGGCTGCCGCTCGAGCCGCATAGTGGAATGACACGAGCCGATCAGGACTATCTGCATACATAAAAGGGGGGAGTCATGGCGATGCAAACAAAAGAACGCCCCGTGCCGAACGGTGTGATTCTTGAGATGACAGGAGATCTCACTTATGCCAATCGCGAGCAGTTCAAGACAGCGGTTGAAGCGATCCGACAGAAGGGCTGTCGTCATCTGATTTTGAATATGGCCGAAGTGCGTTTTGTGGACAGCTCCGGCCTCGGCTTGCTGGCGCTTGTATCTCAGAACTTTAAGCTGAGTCAGGCGAAAGTAAGCATGTTGAAGCCGCAAAGTTACGTTCGGGAAATTATGAGCCTGGCCAATATTCAGAAACTGATTCCGGTCTATGATAATGAGCAGGATGCCTTGAGCGGACATCAGCGCGCAGCCTAGCCGGTCGGCGTGAAGCGTTGTCTATCCGAACTCAAAGTTTCTGGTTTCTAGTTTCATGTTGCCCGGAAACAGTCTCCGAAAACTAGAAGCTCAATACGTATCATCAGAAACCTCTGATTCACGGAGTACCAATGTCCTTTGAGTCGTCCGCCACGGCTGCCGGTCCCGCCGGTTCGCCGCCGCCGCATACTGTTCTTGTCGTGGATGATGAGCCCACGGCACGGCTAGCCTTGGTGGCTCGACTGAAACGGCTCGGCTATCGGGTGATTCAAGCCGGTGATGGGAGGGCCGGATTGGAGGCGCTTCGACGAGAGCGGCCTGAGCTGACCATCCTGGATTGGATGATGCCGGAAATGGACGGGCCGTCTTTCTGCGAATATGTGCGGCAAGATCCTGAACTCCAGACGAGTCAGATCTTGATGATGACAAGTCATGATCAGCCGGAGCAGATCGCCGAAGGCTTGGCCCGCGGCGCCGATGACTTTCTGAGCAAGGCCGCCAGTAAGTACGAAATTACTGCTCGCGTGCAGGCCGGGATGCGTGCGGCAACGTTGGTCAGAAGGTTGAAAGATGCCACCGAGGAGATCCGCCAGAAGCAGGAGGCGCTCGAACAGGAGTTGCAGTCTGCTGCGCGTTATGTGGAGTCGCTGCTTCCTCCCCCGGGGGCCATCTTGCCGGGGGTGCAGATGGTCCATGTCTACCGGCCATCTCTCGCCTTGGGCGGCGACCTCTTCAACATCGTTCCGTGGAGCGACGACTTCTTGGGACTGTATCTGCTGGATGCGTCCGGCCATGGTGTGTCACCGGCGTTGCGATCCTCATCATTTGCCACTTTTCTTCGCAGAGACAGTTTGCTCCGGCATGTCGGCTCGAATGACCCTGGAGCCATTCTGACGGAAGCCAATAAGCAATTCCCACTCACGGAAACTGGACACTATTTCACGATTGTCTTCGCGAGTCTCGATCTCCGATGCCATACCCTCTCCTATGCGACAGCCGGGCACGGCGGAGCGTTGCTTCACCGCCGGTCCGGTGAAGTCTGTTGGATGGCCCAACCAAATTTGCCGCTTGGGTTTGATCCTTCAACAAGCTATGTCACCGCGACGCTTCCTATTGGTTTGGGAGATCGGTTGTACTTGCTCAGCGACGGACTGTACGAATTCCCTGCAGCGAACGGGGAGTTGTGGGGACAGGGTCGGTTGGAGAAGACGATTCAAGCACTGGGTCGGCAACCCTTAGAGACCGTCATCACGGAGACGATCGCAGAGGCGGTGCGCTGGCAGGGGCATGAGCAATTTCCTGATGATGTGGCCTTGATGGGCGTCGAGGTCGCCATCTGACCGCAGAGATAGTTCGGGAGGAGTGATCTCATGAGTCAGGATCGTGTCTTCAGCTTCGATGAGGCCCTCGCCCGCGTCGATGATGACCGAGAGACGTTCCAGATGATGATCGAATTGTTTATAGAGCATGGTCCGAAGGACTTGGTGGAGGCGCAATCGGCCCTAGACGCTGGGAATGCGCTGGGTGTGGCGCGATCGAGTCACAAGTTGAAGGGCGCCCTTCTCCAGTTTTGCGCTCCGGCTGCCCTGCATGCCTGCAAGGAATTGGAAGAGTCTGCGAAAGCAGGAAATCTAGCGAACGGAGCACAACTGTATGCCACCTTGGAGCAGGAAGTTCAGCGGCTTCTCGTTGCGCTTCGTCAGGTATACGACAAAGGGATGGCCGCATGAATCTGCCACTACCAGCTGATCATCTCTTGGTCATTGATCCTTGTTTGGAGACGCAATCTCGTATTGCGCACTATGTGAAAGACAGAGGGTTTTCGGTTATGAGCGTCCCGGACGCTGTGGCTGCGATGGCCAAGCTTGAGGAGGTCGTTCCTGATATTGTGATCACCGACATGTTTCTTCCGGACGGTGCCGGATTGGCATTGGTCAAGGAACTCAAGGCTCGGCATGAGCCATGTCCAGTGATTGTCATGGGGCACAATGCGCCGGAACCGCTTATTGTCGAGGCCCTGCGTGGCGGGGCGATCGATTATCTGCATAAGCCGATTGCCGAAGAAGAGCTGTCCTCTGTGCTGCAGCGTGCTCGGGACTTCTTGCCCTGTCATCCGCTGGACGTGCCAGGGGCTCGACAATTTGACTATGAATTAACCGTTGATACGGATCCTGCGAATATCCCCGGGGTTATTTCGTGGCTCCTCAAGATGACCGCTTCCGCATTACCGCCGGTCCAGAGAATCCATATTCAGGGTGCGCTGCAAGAGTTGCTCTTTAATGCCGTTGAACATGGGAATCTGGAGATTCAAGATCGTGAAAAACAGGAGGCCCTGGCCGACGGTTGTTATGATCAGTTAGTGGCTCAACGCTTGGCGCAGTCTCGTCTCAGAGCACGCCGCGTGATGATCCGTGTGTTTCACGAGCGGAGTAACAACCACTTGGAGTACCGAATCACCGATGAGGGAAAGGGATTCCCGTGGCGGGCTGTGCTGACGCGATCTCAGGAGATGCGCGAATCTGAGGGCGCGAGCGGTCGAGGGATTCTACTGACGCGAGCCTTCTTTCCCAGTCTGACTTACAACGAACGGGGAAATGAGGTCACGATCACGGTGCCGATGGACTGAGTTGCAAGTTCAACGTTTCATGTTTCATGTTGAGAGGGAGGCCTCGACAACTTGGAACCTGAAACATCAAACCTGAAAACATTCCTAGAGAATCCGCAGATATTCGACTGTAGTCTCGCCCTTGCTGGCATCTCGCTTCAGGACGGCCCATGAGGCCTTGGTCGTTTCATTCACGGTGACGGCGAGGCGCGCGGAGAAATAGTCAGATTTGATATCATAGTCGCTTCTCAGTGTCCGACCGATCTCTTGAAAGCTGCTCACTCGATCGAGGTCCACTTTCGTTTTGTAGGGGCGTCCTTGGACGATCTCCATGGCCATCGTTTGGGTGACGTTCGGATCCAGAGTCTGAATGACGATGGGATCCGCGGTGTTGATGTTCATCGGCACGCCTCCCTCTTGCGGGAAGACCGTCACGTAGGGAGAGAGTCGTTCGATGATCTCCAGCGTGAACCCCTTGATGAGTCGGAGATCTCCCATTCCAGGTAACGGGCTATTCGCGGACCGATAGGGTGGCCTCAACGATTGGTAGTAGAGGCTCTCGGCGCCGGCCGGCTGAGGCACTTCATCCTGGTCGATCCAATCGATGAGCGCATCGACTAGGGTGGGGCTGACCCTGAGCAGTTCAAACAATCGCTTGGCTCGGAGGATTTTTTTCTTCTGTTCAATGTCGCCTCCCGTAGCCGATGCGAGGTCGTTCAGGTTGAATTTCCCCGTCTCATCCTGGATCTGCGCGGTCAGGAATCCGTCCCCAATTGGATAGTTCTTGATCGGCATGGCCCAGATATCGGTCGGCGCATCGTATTTCTGCCCCGTCATCTTTTCACGCAAGAGGTCCTGCAGCAGCACGGCTCGCGCGGCCTGCACGGCGGCTCGGGTCAGCATGCCTGTTTTGTAGTCGTCCCGAAAGGCGGCGGCGGCTCGGTATTCACGGCGCGCTTCCGCATCGAACTCAAGAATCATGGCGGTGAGCAGCGTTAGCACAAGGAGGGCTAAGAGCAGTGCGACGCCTCGTTCATCAGCTTTTCGCATAGCTCAAGACCCGCACGGTTGCGTCGAGATTGACCGGATTGTCAAATTTTGGGCGGATCTGCAGGTGGCGAACCTGAAGGTCGTACGGGGCTTGATCAATGGCCACGAGTAATGCCAGCAAGTCCGGCAATTGGATGCCGTCCAATCGGAGATCGACGGCCGTTTCTTCGTAGCCTTGCGCCAGTGATTGGACTTGCGGTTGCATGCTGGTGATGCGCTCGCGCACATGGGCGGTGGTGGCCGCTTCCTCCATGAACGTCAGCAGGGAGAAGTGGCTGTCGGCTCCGGGCATGCGACTCTCGGTCTTGGTCAGGCGCTCCCGTTTGGCGAGATAGGCTTGGCCAAGCACCGTGAGTTCAGCCAGCTCTTTCTGCTTTCGAACCTCTTGGCGCCCGAGGCGGTCCAGGGTGTCCAACAGAGGGTCGACGATCAGGATAAAGAGGAGGCTGAGGCCAAGCACGATGCCGCCTGCCAGGACAAGGGTGCGCTCACGCTGCGACATCTGGCGCCAGCGTTCTCGAACGCTCTGTGTCATGACTTCTCCACCGTGACCGTGATTCGAAAGACGACTTGATTGGGACCTGCGCCCACTCGAGTTTCCGTCACCACGACATCTTTCAATCGAGGGCTCGAGGCGAAGGTTTGCTTGAGTCGCTCCACGGCGTCGAAGGAGATCGTCTCACCCTCCATGAGGACGGTCGTTCCGTCGACGGTCAGTTCGCGCACCTTGACCGTCGTTCCGGGCGGGAGTTGTTTCACGAACGTTGAGAGCGTGTGTAGGACCTTGCCCTCCGCCGTATCGACGGCGCCGAGTGCTTTATCCAGGACTCCGATGCGGTACTGGGCTTGATCGAGCTCTTCTCCTGGCGCAGCACCCGGTCCAAAGAACTGCTCATACTGGCTGTGCAGGGTCGTTTTCAGTCGAGCGACCCGCTGGTCGTGCAGCCAGAAGTGAATCGAGAAATCCACGATTGCCAGGATAGCAATGACCAGACCAGCGGCGATCGCCAGGCGACGATCTTGTTTGGTCGTGGCGCTGTCCGGCAACGCCGCGTCGGTGACGCCTTTGAGATCGAGCGCGAGTTCCATGGGCGCCGACGCGAATCGCCATCGCGGCCGGATGATCTTGGGGTGAATCGCCAAGCCGAACGCGATGGAGAATGCCCGTGGGGTGTCGGCTCCGAATCCTTGGCGAGGTCCGACTGGATAGAGTCCCAATTGTCGCGAGAGGTAGCCGCCGACTTCTTGAAGTTTTGACCCGCCTCCGCATACCCAACAGTGCGTCAAGCGGCTGCGCTCGTTGCCCAGCTGGGCCTGCAAGGTGATGCGGAGCTCTTTCAGGATCGGCTCCAACAACCCGTGGACTTGCTCCACGGCCATCGTCCGTTTCAGACGCTCAGCGTCGGCGAAACTACAGGCGTGCCGGACGGCCAAGGCATGTGTCAGATGATTGCCGCCCCACAGAATCGTTCGGAGGAGCAGGGGACGTCCTCCCTGCACCAGGCAGAGCGTCGTCTTCGAGGCTCCGACGTCGATGATGGCGAGGTCTTGCGGGACGGCGGCTCCTTCTTCTTGCAGATATTGCGTGACGGAGAAGAGGGCCATTGCGTCGACATTGATTGCTGAGGGTTCCACATCGGCTTGGGCCAGAAATTGGAGATGCTCCGCGATCTTGTCTCTCGGCGCGGCCGTGACCAGAACCTCCGAGCCCTTGCTTTCGCGGGCCAGTCCTTCCGTTGTATGTCCGGGCGGTAAGATCAGGCTTCCGATTGCGAGATCTTCGAGCGGCATCGGAACGAGATTCTCGACCTCAAAGGGGACGACTTGAGCGAGCTTGGTCGAATCCTTGAAGGGGAAGGAGAGCGTTCTGACGAACAGATCCTGACAAGGAATCGCGGTCACCAATTGGTCGGTGGCATAGAGTCCATTACGCCAGAGGAATCCGCGCAGCGACTGCACGCGTCGAGCCGGTTCGAGATCTTCTGGACGGGAAAAGGGCAGGGGCTGTTGAAAGTAATCGATCGTTTCGCGCCCGCTCAGGCGGCGGCGGAAACGTACGGCCTTCAAGCCCGTTTGCCCGATGTCCAGCCCGACACATTCGTTTGTGATGGACATGAATCTACTTGAGTCTCATCTTTCTCGTTTTGAGTGTCATGTTGTCGGAATACGTGAAACATGAAACGTGACACTTCTGAGCTACTTTACAATGCAATCCTCGCTTGTGCCAAGGTCCCGACGATCTTGACGGTCATGGGCGTTCCGGGCGGCGGCGAGGGAAAGCCCAGTGTACCGGCTTTCGAAGCAAATCCGGGGCCTGGGACGACCGTCACCGTGAGATTCACTTGGCTCTGTTGTATGGGCTGCTGGATGGTGACATATCCTTCGCCTGTAAAGGAGCCGTCGATGCCATCGCCCTTCAGCTGCGTCACATCGCAACGGAGGTCGCGGCATGCCAGTCCGGCCGAGACCTGGCTGAATGTGAGCGACAGGGTGCGCCCGTTTCCGAGCGGAATCTGATCGATCACCAGGTCCGTCGCTTCGGCGGTCCACGTGCCTTCCCCCTTCATCGCGGTGACGGTCGCCTGGCCGGAGTCGATGCGGTGGGAGAAGTTGCCGGTGAGCGTGCCGTGTGTGACGTAGCGGCGGAGGAGTTTGGACAGGTCCACGTGTTGCACCTGTCCCTTGATCGTGATGGGGCCGTCGAAGGACAGCGACGAGGCCGTGATGGTGCTTTTCGCGAGATCTGTCGAGGACGCGGTCTCCGTGAGTTTGGCGACAATATCGAGCCCAAGCGTGCCGCTTAATGCCGATGTGACGCCGAGCTTGGCCTGCAACGCAGCCAATTGGATCGGGGTCCAGTTCAGTTTTGATAAGGTAACGTTCTGCCATTCAAGGCTTGGCGGGAGCCCCACAGTCCAATTGGCCACTCGGATGTCCATCCCCGTGGCCCGCGTGAGTTCCGCCACGATCCGCGCCTGGAGCATTCCGTACGGGAACGTCGCGATCAGGCACAGCACCAGGATGGAGATTCCCCCTCCCGTCCACACTAAGATTTCTCGCCATGCTTCAGGCCATTTGATGGTCATGATGCGCCGACCGTCACCCATTCCCGCACCGTCCATGGATCGGCATCGGGATATTGAAACGTCACTTCGATCAAGAGGGCCTTGGGGATTTTTGAGACCGCCGGCCATTCGTCAATCCAGATCCGGTTCTGGTCGTCGTAATAGCGAATATTGAACGCGTGGACACGGTCGGCCAGTTCCATCTGGCTCAACGACTCATTGGTATCGGTCAGCGTATAGAGATTCCGACGAACGAACCGAATCAGCCGATCTCGTTCACGTGTGTACACCACGCGAACTGTCTCGCTTTCCTTGACGGTCGATGTGCTCAGCTCTTGACTCATGGCAAGGATGGCGAGGATGTCGGCCGGTTGTCCGTCCTGTGTCCCGTTCGTTCCCACCCACGGGTACTGGGGAGTGCGTTTGCTGAGCGCAATTTCTTCGGCCATAAGACGCAATATTCGTCTGATTGTTTGTTCTTTCGCCACATGGTCTCGTCCGGCCTCCACGGATCTCGTCGTCATGACGAGCGACCCAAAGACCATGGCGCCGATCATGCCGAGCAAGGCCACGGCTACCATGACTTCGACGAGCGTAAAGCCCGCGCCGGACTTAAAAGGTGGAACGGCCGGCAAAGACATAGGTGCTGACCTCTAGTGATTCTTCAAACTCGCCCCGCAGCCACGAGACTTTGATCCGGATCTCCCGAACCAACTCCAATGGAGTGGGGGCGATCGTCCGTTTCCATCTGTACCCGATCGCTCTCGGAACTGCTTGGATGTTGGTTTGTGCACCAAGCGGGAGGTTCAGGAACTCTCCGCTGGTTTCCCCGATGGCATATTGTCCTGAAAGTTCGGTCTCCAATAGTTTCTCCTGGGCCAACAGGGTGGCGGAGGTCAGTTCGGACGCTCTCTCTTGAAGTCCCAGGTCGAAATTTCTGAGGCCAAGCAGAATCGGGAGCGCGATCGCCAGCAGGGCGATGGCCAGTAGCACTTCGAGTAGCGTGAATCCATTTTCGTTGAGCTCGGCTCGATGTCCATCGTGGGCCATTGCAATCTACTACTGGTTCGGAACCAACCCTCTCTGCGAGGCTCCCGCCCCTCCTTGCTGGTTTGCCTTCAAGAGCAATCGGACTCGGTCGGGGATGATTGGGTTTAGGGGAGGGTCGAGTCGTTCATCGCTGACTCGAATTCTTCCTGTCAATGAATCGATCGCCAGTCCCAAGAGGTTGTTCTTCGCATCCATCAGATACAGTGTGACCGGCTCAATCCGGCCATTGGCGAAGAAGGACACGTCGACACGTCCGGAAAATCGTTTGTCTTGGCCGATGGAGACCTCCGTAAATCGGATCGATTCCGGGAGCGCACGAGGGATCTTCCAGGCAGGATCAAGCGGGATCCGCTCTTCCTTGCCCTCGACCAGCATCATCCAGTAGGTTCCCTGATCGATGTCGAGGTAGAGCTTCAGGGGCTTTTGGCTCGTGGCTGCCAGTCCTTGAAAGGTTCGAAGGACGCCGACAAGTTTCCGTCCGGTAGAGCTCAAGTCCTCGGTGAGACTGATTCGCGGGAAGACGACAGCTACGACAACGGTCAGGAGAAATAGGACGATCAGCATTTCAAGAATGGTGAAGCCTGCTGAAGTGCGGAAGGGGTGAAGAGTGAGGGGTGAGGGAGATGGAGTCAGGCCTAAGGCGCAGCATGAGCCGTCATGCGGGGGTGTCCTCTCCAGTGACCAAAAACCGGTGACCATTACCGTCCTATTCTTTGTCGAGGTTCCAATTGGTGATATCGGCGTTCACGCCTTCCCCACCGACCTCGCCGTCGGTTCCAAGGGAGGTGATTTCGTACTCCACTTTGTACTCTCCTCGTTGGACTGGGCTGAGATATTTATAGGGATTGCTCCAGGGATCTTCCGGCAGCTTGGGCAGGTATCCTCCGAGCTTCCATTTCTTCGGGATCACTCCGACGGAGGGCTTTTCAACGAGCGACTTGAGGCCCTGTTCTGTGGAGGGATAGACACCGTTATCCAGTTTATAGAGTTGCAGCGCCCCCTCGATATTGCGAATCTGGACTTTGGCCGCCGTGCGCTTCGCATCATCCGTTCTGCCCATGATCCGTGGGACGACTAGGGCCGCGAGAATGGCCAAGATGGCCACGACGACCATGATCTCGATGAAGGTGAAGGCCTGCTCCTCGTAGAAACGACGGCGTGACGAGTGTTGGGTGCTGGGTGCTGGGTGAAGCCTGGATGCCCCCTGCGTGCTTCTCCACATCATGATCATGGGCCAATGGTTGATCTGCTCTCGTATGCTCATCGAATGCCTCCCTGTTCCTTTCTGCCTATCACGCATCACCCCTTCACAGAAGACTGTTTCATCGAACCATCTGGCCCATTTCGAAGATGGGCAAGAGAATCGCGACGACGATGAAGAGGACGACGGCGCCCATGGCCAGGATCATGACCGGCTCCATGAGCGAGGTCAAGCGGGCGATGACCCGTTCCACTTCTCCGTCGTAGATCTGACTCACTCGGCGCAACATCTCCTCCATCTCGCCGCTCTTTTCGCCGACGGCGATCATGTGGGTGACCAGGGCTGGAAATTCGCCGCTTCGCTTGAGCGGATCGGCGATCGTCTCGCCCTCGCGGATGTTCTGCCGTGCCGCTTCGACCGTTTCTTCCAGCACGCGATTGTTCATGACGCGTTTCGAGACATCCATCGCGTCGAGCAGCTGAACCCCGCTGGCCAACATCGTGGCCAGCGTGCTGGTGAGTCTGGAAATGGACACCATCCGCGCGACGTCTCCGATCAAGGGGAGTCTCAGGATCATCCGGTCCGCCATCATGCGACCGGCACCGGTCCGAATGAACCGTCGCGCCATATAGAGGCCTCCGAGGAGAACCCCCACCAATACCATCCAGTAGTCGGCAAAGAACTGGCTGATGGACATCAAGGCGACCGTCGGCCACGGCAAGGCTTGTTTCTGTTGCGCGAACACCATCGTAATCTTGGGAACGACAAACGTAATGAGGAAAAAGAGGATTGCCGACCCGATCACGAGCATGATGAGCGGGTAGAGCATCGCATTGGTGACTTTGTTTCTCAGGGCCAGTTGTTTCTCCAAGAACTCTGTGAGCCGGAACAGAATCTGATCCAGCGCGCCACTGGTCTCGCCGGCTCGTACCATGTGCACATAGATCGGAGAGAAATCCTTCCCGTACGTCTCCAAGACGGCACTCAATGCTTTCCCCCCCCGGACTTGCTCTCGGATATCGGCGAGGAGCGCCTTGATGGGTTTCTTCTCGGCTTGGTCGACTAAGACGCCGAGGGCTTCGACCAACGGAAGGCCAGCTACGAGCAGTGTCGCAAACTGCCTGGTCAGGAGGGCCAGGTCGGTGGAGGCGAGAGTGGCTGATCGGCCGATGGATCGCTCGGTGCGGCCGCGGGATTGTTCTTGTGAGTGGGTCGGGACTTGGCCCTGCTCGACAACATCGGTCGGATAGACACCCTCTTTCCTGAGTTTGAGGCGGGCGACCTTGGGGTTCTCCGCATCGATGATCCCGGTCGTAGTTCCGCCGTCGTTTCGGTAGCCCTGGTATTGATAGACCGGCATGATCAGCAGACTCCGGACGTATCGGGCTGGACCGAGCGGTGCCCGACAGTCCATGATCGAACCGGCTGGAGGAGACGGTCAGTGCGTCGGTGCCACATTAGTCGACGTCGATTTCCTGTTGCGTGATCCGCATGACTTCTTCCAGCGTGGTCTGGCCTTGGAGGACGCGTTGGGCACCCTCCTGTTTCAACGTCACCATGCCGTTCGTGATCGCGGCGTGTTTGATGGCTGTCGAGTCGGCTTTGCTGCCGATAAGCCGCCGGATGTCGTCGTTGAGCACCATGAGCTCAAAAATTCCGATGCGCCCGCGATAGCCGGTTTGGGAACAGGCGGCGCATCCGGCTCCTCGATAGAGGGTCACGGTGGACCCAGGCGCGACGTCCAAGCGACTGAGTTCTTCCTCGCTTGGCGCATAGGGACGCTTGCAGTCCGGACAAATTCTTCTCAGTAGGCGTTGGGCCAGGACCGCCACGACTGACGAGGCGACCAGAAACGGTTCGATCCCCATATCGATCAGACGGGTGGCGGCGCTCGCCGCATCGTTCGTATGTAGGGTGGAAAACACCAAGTGTCCGGTGAGGGAGGCATGAATGGCGATCTCCGCCGTTTCGCGGTCTCGAATCTCGCCGATCATGATGACATCAGGGTCTTGCCGGAGAATCGAGCGCAGTCCGGCGGCAAACGACAAGTTGATCTTGGGGTTCACTTGCATCTGTCCGATGCCGAGCAGCTGGTATTCCACGGGATCTTCGACCGTGATGATGTTCTTGTCCGGCGCATTGATGTGGCTCAAGGCGGCATACAGGGTCGTGGTTTTCCCGCTTCCCGTGGGGCCGGTCACGAGAATAATCCCGTGCGCCAATTGGATCAGCTGATGGATGACGGCCAGTCGCTCTTTGGAGAAGCCCATTTCCGAGAGGTTCAGCAGACGGTTTTCCTTCTCCAGTAATCGCAAGACGACCCGCTCGCCGTGCGAGGTGGGTAAGACCGAGACTCGAAGGTCGACGTCTTTCCCGGAGGTTCGGATGGCGAACCGGCCGTCTTGCGGCAAGCGCTTCTCGGCAATGTTGAGGCCGGCCATGATTTTGAGGCGCGCGATAATGCTGGCTTGCAAATGTTTGGGCGGTGTAAGGACCGGGTAGAGCACACCGTCGATGCGATACCTCACCACCAACCCTCGCTCGAACGATTCGAAATGGATGTCACTCGCCCGTTGTCGAACCGCTTGAAACAGCACCGAGTTGACTAATCGAATGATCGGCGCTTCGTCGGTGGCATCCAGCAAGTCTTGCGGCTCATCGAGTTCATGCGCGAGTTGGTCGAGGCTTTGGTTGGCCGCGATGTCTTCCATCACTTGTTCCGCGCCGGCCGGGTTGGCGATTTCGTCGTAGGCTCGGTTCAAGCAGGCAAGCAGTGCGACGCTGGTGGTCAAGATCGGTTTAATCGGTTTGCCTAACAGTAACCGAAGATCGTCCAGCGCGACGGTTTCCAGAGGATCGGTCGATGCGGTCAGAATGGCCCCTTCTTCATATCGAAGCGGCAAGACTCGATAGCGTCGACAAAATGCAATGGGGATCTTCTTAATCAGTTCGTGATCTACATGGGTGGTGTCGAGCTGAGGCATCCAGGACATCTCAAATTGTTGGGCAAGCGCTTCCAGCACCTGCTCTTCCCTCAGGAGACGCAAATGCAGCAGCACTTCTCCCAGCAGGCCGCCTTTTTCGTGCTGGTAGGCTAAGGCCTCCTCGAGTTTTGAGTCCAAGAGATTGAACTTTTCCCCGAGAATACGTCCCAAGAGCGGGCGATGAACGCGAGGAATGGACTGATCGTCGTCGAGCTGTTCGGACAATTTACCCTGACCTCTTCTGCCTGGAGACCCGCGCCGTTATTGGTCGTTTCCCCACTCTGCCACTATCTCGATCGTAAAGATACTCTCCCTTCCGACGGCCTGGCAAGGACAGCTCGCATTCCTTGCGTACCATGAAGGCGTTGAGGAGTACCAGTTGACAGGAATACGAAGGGGTAGCGTGCTGACTGTCGTGTCAGCGAAGCTCGTACGTAATCGTCGAGCGCTGATTGTTCCGGAGCATGTCGAGCTTGACGATCTGCTCATTCTTCAGTTGTTGCAGTAAATTCAACATGGTACTAGGATCGCGAATATCGACTCCGTTGACGCGCTGCAGGACATCTCCCGTCTGGACCCCGATTTTTTCATAGAAACTGGTCGGCGCGATATAGTCCAGGCGAAACCCGTTGACGCTTCCGTTCACCATATGTGGTGCCGCTCTGGCTTGGGATAACAATTTTGGCAGATCGCTCATAGCCTGTTCCACTTCACGGCGGTCGACGACTTTGCGGAGCGGAACGCCGGCGGTCGGTTGCTGAACGGCAGACGGCGGGGTACCAGTAGCACCGCCTGGCACCGGTGGGTGCTCCAACAGCGCCAGTTCTAATAGTTCCTCTAGGTCGCCCTGGCGGACCAAGATTCCGTTCCGCCGAATCTCACTCACTTCTCCAAGATCAAGAATCTGATCATGGACACGATACAGGGCCTGTTGTTTGGAGGCCAGCTCCTCGACGATCGCAAAGACACCGCGCTGATCACCAAACACGATACCGAGCAGGCGCATCCTGGCCGCCAAGCCGAGCGACGCTCGAACTGGGGCGCCGGAGGGTCCTCGACCGTTGGCATTCGTGACTCCACTCTGCGGCGCGGCGGGGAGGACGAACAGGCCGCTGGAGCGCACATCCTCCACTGCCTGGGTCGGTGAATAGGAGGCGAGTAACGACGAGCCAGTCGATCGTGTCTCGCCGGATGCCACCGAATGTGTCGGAATCACATACAACGCCTCGGCAACAAAGGCATTGATGGAGTGGGCGATTAGGAGACCACTTCCGACCAGACAGAGGAAGAGGCCGATGCGACGCATATGTTGATGAGGGATTGGTGCCACGATATTTTCTCTAGTTCTATCTGTCCCATCGTACATGCCTCATATCCGTGGTCGCAAGAATCTTTTAGCAACCTCTTTTAGGTCATGAGTAGACAAAGAGACCGAAGCACGCAATAATCCCCTCCTCGCTCATAGGGAGGGTCTACGCGTGAAGAAAGCCTTGATTACCGGGATTACGGGCCAAGATGGGTCATACTTGTCGGAGTTGCTTCTGGGGAAGGGATACGAGGTCTACGGCATCATCCGTCGGTCCAGCTCGTTCAATACGGGTCGCATTGATCCCATCTATGAAGATCCGCATGTCCCGCATCGGCGCCTCCACTTGGTCTATGGCGACCTGAATGACGCCAGTTCCCTCAATCGGATCTTGCGGACCGTCCAGCCCGATGAAATCTACAATCTCGGGGCCCAGAGCCATGTGCGTGTCAGCTTCGATATTCCAGAATATACCGGAGAGATTACAGGACTAGGCACCATCCGTCTGCTGGAGGCGATTCGCGAGTCAG
>JAOUHD010000004.1 GCA_029865345.1 Nitrospira sp. | reverse complement strand
AGCGAGCGAACTGGCAGACAGTCGAGCGGTATGTGCAGCGGCAAGGACAACCCCGCGATGATCTCCGGCAGCTCCACATGTTTTAGTTCTGTGATACCCCGCAGCTTGCTGCGGGGAGCTTCATTCTCGACATAGGCCGTTGCATCGTGCCGCTGCTTGGTTCAGCGTTGGGTGGGGCATCGGCGGAGGCGCTTCGTGAACTCGCTCGGGTCTATGATCCAACCGCAGATGACTCTCGTATCAGTGCCGAGGTATTTCTCTTCCATAAGTATCTCCTGATGCAGGCCTGTGTAGGTGTCTTTCCAGAAGCACACGTTGATCACGTGGTGGGTGGGTTGTTCGCGGCGCTCAATGAACGCGCCAGTGGGCTGGAACTTGGTCCAGACCGGCAGCAGGCGATGGAAGCGGTGTGGCAGCAGCGGGCGGGGCAATTCGATCAGCCCTTTTCACAAGACCGAGTTCTATTTCTTGATGAAGGGGCTGGGCCGGCCTATTGGAAGGAGACGATCGGCCGGTTCTATCAGAACGTACGAGAGATGGAGTGCCCACCGGATCTCTGGGCCGGGAACGATGGTCCGTCTTACCTGGCCAGCCATTCTGTTACTATCGCCCTCGATCAGATGCTGTCCGCTCTTGGAGAAATTTGTCGGCTGCATTTTCAAGAAGAAACCTAGGGGGTAGGTCATGAATGGTCGATCCGCTCGGTTGATCTACCGCACCACCAGCTTCACCAGCCCCACACAGCCCATATACAGGACGAGCGATCCGACCATCGCCGGCCAGAAGCCAAGGCGCGGGATGCCTAGGATCATCGCGACGACGTAGACGGTCCAGGGCGGGACAAACCACAGCAAGTTCTTGGCGTAGTCAACCGTCGTGGCCCCCCCGCCGCTGCCATAGAGCAAAATGAAGGTGACGCCAGTAATGGCGGGAAACGTGCTGGCCATGGCGGCGGGAAACGACTTGCCCTGCGAGCCAAGATACGTGGAAAAGCTCACGATGCTCCCACCCAAGAGAAAATAGAGCACATACTTACCGAGATCGTTCACCGACTCTCCTCCTTAGCTTCCATGAAACGCTTCCATTGCTTCCCGTTCTAGCGCCTCACCCTCGCTGAGATCGCGCGGCGAAACATATTCTATCCTATCGCCGCTTTGACGGCACTGTACAGGATGATGACCTCAATAGCATGGGCCACAATCGTAATCCAGAGATTGCGTGTTCGCAGCCAGATCAGTCCCCAGATCAACCCATCCCAGAGGGCGATCCAGTGGAGATGCCGGAAAGTATTTACCATGAACGGGTCGAATGTAAATGTCAGCGAACTGACTGCGAGAGCGAAGAGCGCCGGGCGTGGGCGTGAGTCGGTCCCCCGCCAATGCGATTCGAGTTCGGCCAGTCGACCCAAGAGAAAACCGCGAAAGTTCACCTCCACGAACAGCGCAATCCCGCAGATGAGCCACGGCACCATAAGGAGGACTGGAAGTCGGCCATGAGGTGTCTGCTTCAAAAAGGTGATGTCGAAACCCAATGACGGATAGACTGCCAGAATCACGAAGGTATTCAGACTGCCTAAGAACAATCCCGTCAGAACTCCCCACGGCAGGCCGCTCCGTATCTTTTCTTTTTCTAACCCGAGTTGGATCGTGACCTGCGTGGCACGCGTAGCCCAGAGACCAAGTGCGACATAGGCGAGGACTTGCGGCGCGAATTGAACGAGGAGCTGTTCCCTGAAGGAATCTGGCAGACCGTGGTAGCCGAATGTTGCCGCGATGGGGAGCAGCGGCAGTGCTGCTCCCACAGTGATGGTGGGAACTGGAGCCAGCCGATCTGGCCCGGACGCCATGGGCAAGCTACGAGAGCTCGAGGTGATAGCGGTCCAACGTGGTCGCTTTATGCCGTGCGAGATTGGATAGCGACTTGTTGTAATCGACGACGGCCCGTAGTTCGTTCCCCTGAGCCGTGGCCAGGTCTCGTTGGAAATCGAGCACGAAGCGAGTGGTGCTGAGCCCGACCTTCAGTCGTTCCTGCTCCGCTTGCAGCTGTTTTTCGGCCATGATGCGCGCCGAACGGGTGGTCTCGATGCGCTTGAAGTCGGTTTGAACTCGACGCACCGCCTCACGAATGCCGACGATGATTTGTTGGCGCACGTTGGCGAGCGCGACTTCCGCATTCTTGGCCTCCAGCTGGCGCTTGGAATAGGTGCTGACAGCGGCGCGGTTGCCAAGCGGATAACTGAGCACCAGTCCCGCTCCATAGTTGTAGAAGTCGCCGCTAAAGTTCCTGGTAAAGGCTTCGCTGTAGTCGCCGCCGAGTCCGGCGAGTCCGAGGGTGCCTTGAAACGACAGCGTCGGCAGCAACTGATTGCGGGCGAATTGCTTGTTGAGTTCACCGGACTCGATCTGTTTTTTGGCCTGAGTGATTTCTGGACGCTGTTCGATCGCGATGTCGATGGCCTCCTGGAGGCTGAGGGGCTCCAGGACCGTGACAGGGGCATCGGCGGGTGTCAGCCGCACGTCTTGACGCAACTCTTCCTCGCCCGGATTCAAGAGACGCCGTAATTGATCTTCTTGGTCATGAATGGCTTTCTCCGCCACCAACACCTGCTCTACCCTGGATGCCATCGCGGCTTCGGCTTGGAGTACGTCGACGATCGACATGATTCCCGCTTTCGCCTTGGCGCGGTTTGTGGCTAAGAGTTCTTCGGCGGCTTTCAAGGCAGCCTGTGCGACTTTCAAGTTTTCGTTCGCAAACACCAGCTCCCAATAGGTTTGTTCCACAGTGGAGACAACGGTCATCACACGATCTCGAAACACATGCTGCTCGACCTCGGCATTGTTTTGAGCGACCTTGATGAAGGTCTTGTTGATCGCGATCCCGGCGTTTCTGAGTAATGGCTGCGTGAATGTGAATGCCAAGCCGCCCGTCCACGAGGGGTTGAACAAGAATCCCGTGGCGACATCTTGATTCACGCTGTTTCGAGCCGGGCTATAGTTCACGTCGAAATTACCGCCGGTGATGAGGTTGGTCGAAGCATCGACGGTCACGGAATGGTTACGTTGGTCAAAAATTCTAATCTGATTCAGGTTGACTCCGGTTCCTCCGAACACGGGTCGATTGAGCGGGTTCACCGTTCGGTTATATTGACCGTTGATGCTTAGGTTCGGGTCGAATTTTGATTGTTCAACAATAATGTCAGCCAACCGGCTTTCTTTGTTGTGGCGGCTAATACTGATATCGAGATTGTGCTGGAGTGCGCGGACCGCGGCATCCGCCAGTGAGACAGTTTCACGCCGTTCCACCGGAATCGGTTGTGTGGCATCCAGGCCCCAGCTTGCGGACTGGGATGAGAGCCATCCCAAGCCGGCGAGCAGCAGGACTACCAGCCGGTGGGGGCGGGTTGAGGAGTTGCCAATCATACATCCCTCCTTGATCGACGATCTAAACAAGAACATACTATAATGTGTCCTGTGGTCTCTGTCATGAACATAAATGCTCGTCTCATCCAACAAGCAGGCAACCGCTTGCGACGCGTGAGCGTCATAGGTGGTTTGCTGGGTGTGCTGGCGGTTGTGGCGCCCTATGCCGACGAGGCCGCCCTCGCGCAGAGTACCGCGGGCGCATCGAGCGTCCGGTCATTTGGTGGAGGAGTCTCTCCGCTGTTTAAGTTTGGCGGCGGCAGTCTGTACATCGATAACCAAGGAACGCAAGGGTTCCTCTACGCACCGGCGCCCAACTTCCAGTCCTTTAACTTTCGCAATCCGACAACTGGTCAGGCGTGGAGTGGAGCGATGATGACCTTCGGACCACAGCTGTCCATTGGGCTTATCCAAGGTGCAAATCAGGTAGGTAGCCCCACCGTCCTTCCTGGGCCGCCACGCGAAACCGCTCCGTTGCCTCCGATCGAGTCTGGGTTACTCGACGAGATGCCGTAGGTGTGTGTGCTGGTTGCTCCTGCGTTGTTGTATTTCCTGCGGCATCATCAAGCGTCAATTGCAATGGGCGGATTGACCGATGTTTCTGAATCTATCTTCTTGGCCCTTGAAGATCACTGCCGGTCGTTTGTGAAACGATGTGCAGCCGTTTATGGCCCGTAGGCCAGCTGCCAGGTCATGGCCAGCACGTACCGAGCGGTGGCTGTTAAGACTCCTGACTCGATGGTCTCGGCGGTATCCGTTGGTTGGTGAAAGTGTGAATGCACCCCGCCACTCACCACCGTGACGGTCGGTACGCCAGCTTCTTTGAACGGCACATGGTCACCGCCGGGGAAGAATCCATAGAGATCCAGTGTGTCGTGAATGCCCGCGGCTTCCCCTGCCGCGAGAGGGACGTCCTTCTCTAACCCTGTCACGCCGACAGTGAGTCGTCCATTGCCGACGCCTGCATGGTCGATGTTGATCATGGCCCTCGTGGTATTGAGGGGAATGATCGGCCGAGAGGTATAGAGGCGTGAGCCGAGTAGGTCGCGCTCCTCACCACTAAATGAGATGAAGAGGATTGTTTGGGAGGGACGCACGTCAATCTTAGTGAGTGTCCGCGCCACCTCCAAGATGACTGCCGTTCCAGAGGCATTGTCATCCGCGCCGGGGAACAGCATCCCTCCCGGACGACCGAAGTGATCGCGATGGGCTCCGATAATGATGGTCTCGGTTCCTGTTCCAGGGATCATCCCCAGCACATTGACCAGGAGGCCGTCCTCTGTGGCAGTCTCCCAATGAAGCGAGGCCAATCGGTGGGTGCGTGTGGCCTGTGATGAGGCCGCATGGTTCAGTCGTTCCTGAAGCGTGCGAAGGCGATCGGGAGCGGCTCCGTTCAATTCGGTGAGAAGGTCTTGGGCGAGTGCCGTGCTGATCCAGGCGCCGGGAATGGCTTGATCAGACGGCAACTGTCCGTAAAAGGCGCTGGGGTTACCAGTCACGCCTCGGCGGATCTCATAGGGGTGGAGCAGAGGACCGGTCGCCGTTAAATAGCCGACCGCTCCATGTTCCCGGGCAAGCCGAACTTTGTCGGCATGGCTGACGGGACGTGGATAATGCTCCGGCTTGCCCCGCAGGAACAGCACGATGCAATTGTTCACGTCGACTCCGGCATAGTCGTCAATGCCGTGCGTTGTATCGACAATGCCATATCCGACGAACACGATTGGGGCTTGGATGTCAGCCGATGGCGCATCAAAGATCGGGAGATAGTCTGAGCCAAGGTTTCTGGTGGCGAGCTGATCGGCGGTACCGACTCGCAACGCCGGATCTGGCGCCATGAGGGGAGTGGGTATTACGGCTGTCATGGCGCCTGATGATGTGCCGTCTTTTCCGCTTGGGAAAGAGAGTGTGCGTGAGCTATTGTGAATGAGCGGCAGACTCAGGCCTGCCGAGCGAAACTCTTGCGCCACCCACTGTGCCGACCGCAGGTCGTCAGCCGTGCCACTTTGCCTTCCATTGAATGCTGGTCCGCTGAGGGTTCGGATATCTGCGAGCATCCGATCTGCCGAGAGCGATTCGATGGCAGCCTCAAGAGTCGACATCGATAATTGAGCCAGACTGGACGGAGGCTGCACTCCCAGCGCCAGCACGGTGCAGGCCAGGGCCCAAGCGTGCCAGGCATGCGTGAAAGGACAGACACGTTTCGATGGCGAGCGTCTGATCATAATCAGGCCATTACGTTTATGTGGCCGATCATAGCACAGTGGGCAACGCCGCTTGCAGAGCGGCATTGAGCCCAGGTAGTATTCGCTGCATCAGCGAGTACGATCGATTCAGTGCTATGTACCTGAGGGACGCGAACGAGCTGGGATAGAGTGAACGCTTCAATCAGTGATGGAGTGGATATGGCAGGCGGTGAATCAGGGAAAGGCTTGTACGATCATTTGTACCGGCGATTTTTCGAGCAACGTGACAGCCATGACGGCTATTCGTTTCAGGAGGCTCCCGGCGGTAGCGCTCCGACTCCGACGGTGAGCTTCAGCCAGAAACTGCGGTGGTGGATCTGGACCCGGGGTCAACGCAGGAAGAAGATACTGGCCGAGCGGGACCGGCTGCAGCGCGAGATTCTCCAAATCAAGAACACGGGAAAATCGAAGTAATGAGGATGCTGTCGGTGTGTGAGCCAACTCGACCGTGTGTCGTTATGAAACGAACTTCCAGGACAATCTGTGTTTCCCTTGTCACGGGCCTTAGTCTGATGCTGGGCTCTATCTCGGCGTACGCAATTCAGAATGAAACACACGAGGAAAAAACTGCCAATCTCAAAAAACAGGCGGTGGGGGGGCTTTTCCAAAAGTGGACGTTCGACCAGGATGTCCCCAACGGTCAGCCCACCAGCTTCGTTAAGGCGATTTCCACTGACGAACCGCTTGCGGAGTGGGTGGTCCAGGCTCATGCGACGGCACCTTCTCCGCCGCAAGGGGTCACTGGCTCCTCAACCTGTACCCAGAATTGTTACCAGCTTCTATTGGCTGAGGGAATGCAGTATGAATATCCTGACCTGAGCGTTCGATTTCATATGCCGGAAGGGGCCGTTGGATCAGGGGGGCTTGTCTTGGGGGTGCGTGATGCAAGGAATTTTTATACGGCGATCGTCGACCCTTTCGCTCGACAAGCCCGATTTGTTCGGCTCTCTGACGGACTTGCAACGGTTCTCGGTCAGGCACCGGTCATTCTGAAACCGGTTGAGTGGCATTCACTCAGGGTGCAGCGGAATACCATTATCAGCAAGGATTTTATCGAAGTATTTGTGGATGGAACGCTCATCCTCTCTATCGAAGACCAAGTATTGGGGTTGGGGCAGGTTGGGTTAGCCGTTGCTGGAACATCGACGATGTGGTTCGATAGCTTTCATGCCGTTCCTCTCTTCTCCCACCGACCGTTTTCCGCGCCGCCAGCCTATTAGCCTGGGCTCACTAGTGAGCCAGTTTGGCCTCAACCTTGCATTTTCTTATCTGCTTGGAGTAGCATGAACTGACCGGTGTGCTAAGGGCCTGGCAAAACCGGCGCGGAAAGTGACAAGGCCTGAATAGATGTTGTATTTGGGCCAGTCCGGGAATCTGATCGGAAGCCAGAGCTAAGTCGCCGCTGTGTTGACGCCTTCGGCCCATTCCTTCCTCGTTGCTTTCTCGAGTCCAAGACAACATCATTGTGTCAAAGGAGGAGTCCGATGGGTGCGAAGATTTATGTTGGTGGATTACCGTATTCAACAACCGAGCAACAGCTAAGCGATCTGTTTGCAGCGCATGGGGCGGTTGCCTCGGCGCGGATTATTACGGATAAGTTCACTGGGCAGTCTCGTGGGTTTGGGTTTGTGGAAATGTCGTCCGATGCTGAAGCACAAGCGGCGGTTGCCGCGTTGAACGGCACACCCCTCGGTGGCCGGACGTTAACGGTGAATGAAGCGCGTCCTCAGGAGCCCCGTTCAGGTGGAGGTGGTGGGCGTGGAGGATTCGGAGGCGGTCGCGGGTAACGTCAGATTTGTTCTGCTGCGATAAGGGCTGCCGGAAATTCCGGCAGCCCTTTTTACTTTTGGGCTTGGAACGTCCCCAGTCATTGGTGTGTATCTGGATGTCCGTTCACATGGTTTTACCGGGGGGATCGTGCCGCCCTTTAAGCTAGAGGCTCCCTTTAAAGCCTGCGGGGATCAGCCGCAAGCCATCGCCAGGCTGACCGCTGGAGTGCAGTCCGGGAAAAGACACCTCGTCTTGCTCGGAGTGACGGGGTCTGGCAAGACCTTCACGATGGCCAATCTCATCGAGCGTGTTCAGAAGCCGACGCTTGTGCTGGTCCACAATAAGACGTTGGCCGGTCAACTCTATCAGGAGTTCAAACAGTTTTTCCCTCAGAATGCCGTCGAGTACTTCGTGAGCTATTACGACTACTATCAACCGGAAGCGTATATTCCGCAGAGTGACACGTATATCGCGAAGGATGCCTCTATCAACGATGCGATTGATCAGATGCGCCACTCCGCCACGACTGAACTGTTACAACGAAACGACGTGCTGATCGTGTCCTCGGTGTCCTGTATCTATGGGCTTGGGTCACCGGAGGTCTACCATGACATGCTGATTTATTTGGAGGAAGGCGTCGAGACGAGGCGAGAAAAGATCTTATCGAAACTGGTGGAGATTCAATACGAGCGCAATGATGCGGATTTTCATCGAGGGACGTTCCGGGCGCGGGGAGACGTGATCGAGATTTTTCCTGCTTCGTCTGAGGCGAAGTCGGTGCGCATCGAGCTGTTCGGCGATGTTGTGGACGCGATTCATGAAATCGATCCACTCACCGGGAAATCGCTGGGTAAGCTCCCCAAGATCGCGATCTATCCGAACACCCATTACCTCATTGCCCCTGATCGCTATGAGCGGGCCATTACCGGCATTGAGGAAGAACTCGATGAACGCGTGACGTATTTTAGGAAGGCGGGACGCCTGCTGGAAGCTCAACGCATCGAGCAGCGTACTAAATTCGATCTGGAGATGATTCGAGCCATGGGCTATTGCCATGGGATCGAGAATTACTCACGCCATCTCAGCGGGCGAAAGTCGGGTGAGCCGCCTCCCACATTATTGGATTATTTTCCGAAGGATTTCCTGTTGATCGTCGATGAGTCCCACGCGATGGTTCCACAGGTCGGTGGGATGTATGAGGGAGATTACTCCAGGAAACGGACGTTGGTGGAGTATGGATTTCGATTGCCGTCGGCGGTTGACAACCGCCCGTTGAAGTTTTCCGAGTTCGAGGGCTGTCTCAATCAGGTGGTCTATGTGTCCGCAACACCAGGGACCTATGAACTGGAGCATGCTGGCCCTGATGTGGTTGAGCAGATCGTTCGTCCGACCGGGTTGATGGATCCGCGAATCGAGGTCGTGCCAGCCAAGGGCCAGGTGGACCATCTCCTCGGCCAGGTCCGTGCGGAGGTTGCGAAGGGCGCCAGGGTTCTCGTGACGACCTTGACGAAGCGGATGGCGGAAGATCTGACTGAGTATTACCATGACTTGGGGGTCAAAGTTCGCTATTTGCATTCCGATATTAAGACACTTGAACGCGCCGAGATCATCCGCGACCTCCGGTGTGGGATGTTTGACGTGCTGGTAGGGATCAATCTTCTACGCGAAGGGCTTGATCTTCCCGAAGTGAGCCTGGTCGCGATTCTTGATGCCGATAAAGAAGGGTACCTGCGCTCGTACCGCTCATTAATTCAAACGGCGGGGAGAGCCGCACGCCACCTCGAAGGACGGGTGATTTTTTACGGAGATGTTGTGACGAACTCGATGAAACAGGCGATCGAGGAAACGAACCGACGCCGTGAGATTCAAGCCGAGTACAACCGAGTGCACGGCATTACCCCGGTCGGTATTACGAAGAGTATTCCTTCCCTTGAGTATGCAGTGGCCGACATGGACTATGTTCGGTTGGACCTCGCAGCGGAATCACTCGAACAGTACGGAGGTTCGGAATCAACGGATCAGCTTATCGAACGCCTGGAGTCAGAGATGAAAGCTGCCGCCAAAGAGCTGGCCTTTGAGCGAGCCGCAGAACTGCGCAATCACATTCGGTCGCTCCGACTGCAAGCGTTGAACGCGAAGTCCTAGAAAGGGGCACAAGCGGACCTTCATCCACGGAAGCGTTAGGCAGTTCGTCGAAAAGCTTGTGTGTTCACGTGCTCGCCCTGGCGCGCCAAGACTCGCGCTGTACCGAGCAAAGCCATCGTGAGGTTCACCAGACGAGAACGAAACCGATGGGCTGTTTCGGCTGCTAGACGTGTTTGTAGAGGTAGATTCCGATGAACATGCCAAGAATGCTCAGGATGTTGACTTTAATATTGAATCCTAAGACTAGTTTGATCAGGACAAGGTCAATGGTGAGCGGGGGGCTGATCCCAGGATTAAAGTTCGTCGCAAAAATGTTTTGGATGGTGCCTTGAGGTGCCATAACGTGGAGAATTTCCCCAAGTATTCCACCAAGGAGTCCCCCAATCAGCACGAAGATGATCAAAACCCAGGGCGACTTTCTCACGCGGCTACTCTTCTTTCCTTATGAGTTTCCGTACGTATGCTATTCAGTGGCTGAAGGGCACCATATCCGAAGGTTTTCGGCATGTCAATAAAACTACTGACTTGGGGATGACCTTGACTTGCCCTGCCTGGTCCGATACACTCCCCGATGCTCTTTTTCCAGGATTTTCGAGGCGATCGGATGTCTGGTGCAAGGCTTCGATGGCCTCTTTCTTTGTGGTGATATGGTGTCATGCTTGATGCGTTGAGCGATAAGTTTGAGAAAATTCTGAAGAAGCTCCGAGGGCAGGGTGTGCTCACGGAGCAGAACATCACAGAAGCGCTGAAAGATGTGCGGTTTGCGCTTCTTGAAGCAGACGTCAATTTCAAGATCGTCAAAGAATTCATCGATCGCGTCCGTCAAAAGGCCGTTGGCCAGGAAGTCCTGCAGAGTCTGACTCCCGGACATCAGGTCGTCAAAGTCGTCTGGGATGAACTCAGGGCGATGATGGGGCATGAGCGGGCGGGACTTGCCCTGAGCTCGATGCCTCCGACCATCCTGATGATGGTTGGATTACAAGGAGCCGGAAAGACGACGGCCAGTGGCAAGCTTGCGCGTCTATTCAAGAATCAAGGCAAGCGAGTACTCTTGGTTGCAGCCGACCCGCGTCGCCCTGCGGCGGGTGAGCAACTGAGTGCTCTTGGTCGGGATCTCGGAGTGGAGGTGCACCGCGCGGATCACATTCAGGCTTCTCAGATGGATGTGGTGCGGATCTGCCGTGCGGGGGTCGAGCGGGGGCGCGATCAGGGTTTTGATCTGATCATCTTGGATACCGGCGGTCGGCTGCATATCGACAACGAGCTCATGGACGAACTGGTTGCCGTGAAAACAGCGGTGTCCCCTCATGAGGTGTTGTTGGTTGCCGACGCGATGACGGGGCAAGATGCGGTGACCATGGCCGGCCAGTTTGATCAGAAGGTCGGGGTGACCGGTGTTATTTTGACCAAGGTTGAAGGGGATGCGCGCGGAGGGGCGGTCTTGTCGATTCGGGCCGCCACCGGCAAGCCCATCAAGTTTCTTGGTGTCGGGGAGAAGCTGGATGCACTGGAGCCGTTTCATCCGGACCGGATGGCTTCCCGTATTCTTGGGATGGGCGACGTGCTCTCGCTCATTGAGAAAGCCCAAGAAAGCATCACTCGGGAGCAGGCGGAGGAAGCGCAGAAGCGGCTCACCAGCAATACCTTCACCCTGGAAGATTTTCGAACTCAGCTCGGCCAGATGAGCCGCATGGGTTCGTTTGAGCAGATTCTTGGCATGCTCCCGGGTGGGCAAAAGCTCAAGCACGCGATGGAAGGCGACAAGCCGGAGCGAGAGATCGGCCGTGTGGTCGCCGTGATTGATTCGATGACCACGCGGGAGCGCCGCGATCATACGATTATCAATGGAAGTCGGAAGAAGCGGATCGCTCGTGGAAGCGGCACGACGGTGCAGGATGTGAATCGTCTGATCAAGCAGTTTTTATCCGCGAAGAAGCTGGCAAAGGCGATGACCGGTGCAGGAGGGCGTCGACAGCTTGCCCAACTCATGCGCTCGATGTGAGGGAACGCAGTCGGCTGTCAGTGAATGGCTTTCAGCTATGGGCTGCAAGCAATGTTTGGAATGAAGAAGCTGACAGCTGTCGGCTCACTTATCTTAAGGAGGACTTTGTGGCTGTACATTTGAGACTGGCTCGAACGGGAAGGCATAAACGACCGATGTATCGGGTGGTAGCCGCCGATTCACGGAAAGCACGTGACGGCCGGTTCTTGGAGATCCTTGGAATTTTTGACCCGTTGAAAGAAGCCGGCCTACCGGAATTGAAGCAGGAACGTGTCCTGTCTTGGTTGCGGCACGGCGCGCAACCTACGGTGACCGTGCGGACGTTGCTGCGTCGGGCAGGAGTCTGGAAGCAGTTTGAGGCTGAAAAAGCCGCGCAGAAAAAAGCCTCTGCAAAGTCCTGATCTCGTGATGGTGAGTCAGCTGGACACCGTGACGGTGGGACTGATTGAGCGGCCATTTGGCGTCAGAGGAGAGGTGAAGGTTCGACCACTGTCCGATGTCCCGGGTCGATTTGAAGGGCTGAGGAGTGTGAGTCTCCTCGCAAGGAACGGACAGACGCTGGAGACCAGCGTCACCCATGTGAGGCGGGCGGGGACTGGATTTATTCTTGGATTGAGCGGTTTAACCACGCCGGAGGCCGCAAGTCTCTGGCGGGGTGGATTTATCCGAACGGTTCGGGGGATCGTGCCTGAGCTTCCGGATGGGCAATACTATGAGTGTGATCTCATCGGTCTTGCTGTTTATACTGAGGAGAGTCAGTTGATCGGTGTGCTGGAAGAGATCTTGGACGTGCCGGGGAATCCGCTGTTTGTTGTTCGCCAAGGAGCCAAAGAGATCTTGATCCCTGCCGCGAAAGAATTGGTGAGCGCCGTCGACGTGGCAGCTGGCACAATGACCGTCCGGCTGATCGACGGATTGGGTGAGTAGCATGTTGCGGTTCGACGTGCTGACATTGTTCCCGGGCATGTTCGCTCCGGTCTTGACTCACAGCATACTCAAACGAGGGCAAGACAAGGGGCTGCTTACCGTGAAGGTGCATAATTTGCGAGACTTTACGGCGGATCGCCACAAAGTGGTCGATGATATGCCGTATGGAGGCGGGGCCGGCATGGTCATGAAGGCCGAGCCGATTCTTCTTGCGGTTGCCGCGATCCGAGATGAAGCGCAGGCGAGCGGTGAAGACATTCGGATGATGTTTCCATCTCCTCATGGGCGGCCATTTACGCAAGGCTATGCGCAGCAGTTGGCGGGTGAGCGCCGCCGAATCGTCATCCTGTGCGGGCATTATGAGGGAGTGGATGAGCGTGTCCGTATGACCGTTGCTCCGGAGGAAGTTTCACTCGGAGATTATGTGTTGACCGGAGGTGAGTTGCCGGCGCTCGTTTTGATTGATGCAGCAGCCAGACTTGTCCCTGGGGTCTTGGGCGATCCCACTTCTGTCTTGGAAGAGTCGTTTTCTGATTCGTTGCTGGAGTATCCGCAGTATACAAGGCCCGCAGAGATTGGAGGGGTCGGCGTGCCCGACGTCTTGCTCTCGGGCCATCATGAGGCCATTCGGTTGTGGCGTCGAAAAGAAGCATTGCGCAGCACGTATCTGCGTCGCCCCGATCTTCTGCAAGGTCGGGTGTTCACGAGGGAAGATCAACAGTTGTTGGATGAATTGATGAGCGAGGGCCTTTTGACGGCCACGACATCACGTTGGGAGGAGGAGGGTTAAGTCCATGAATCAGTTGGAGCGAATTCAGCGGTCCTTGACGAAGAAATCAGCACCACACTTTGAGATCGGGGATACCGTCAAGGTCCACGTCAAAGTCATCGAAGGCGAAAAAGAGCGTATCCAGGTCTATGAAGGAACTGTGATCGCACGCAAGGGAAGTTTGAATACCGAAACGTTTACGGTCAGAAAAATTTCATACGGAGTGGGGGTCGAACGGATTTTTCCGGTCCATTCTCCAATTGTTTCCAAGGTTGATGTGGTTCGGCAGGGGCGCGTTCGACGTGCGAAGCTGTACTATCTGCGCGGCAAAAAAGGCAAGTTTGCGAAGGTCGAGGAGCGGGAGTTTGTCGGAGAGAGCAAATCCTCGGCACAACCTCCGGCTGCCAAAGCGGAGACCGTGACGGCCTCCTAGCCTTCTCGGAGCACATGTTCCCTCACGACAGGGGCGACGCGTGAGTCGGTGAAGGGATGTCTGATCTGATGGGACCCACCGAAGAGTTCGAGCGGGCGGCCCGGCTGTGTGGGTATCGTCGTATTGCTGGCATTGATGAAGCCGGACGGGGTCCGTTAGCCGGTCCGGTCGTTGCCGCCGCGGTTGTCTTACCGGTCCGCTGTCGGCTCTCGGGGATCAATGATTCTAAGCAGCTATCCGAAGGGGAGCGAGCCCGATTGTATGCCGCGATTCTTGAGCATGTCGTGGGGATGGGAATCGGATCGGCGGACGTCGGTGAGATCGATCGGCTCAATATTCTCGAGGCGACCAAGCTGGCGATGCGGCGAGCCATCGATCAGCTTGCTCCTCCCCCTGATTATCTACTCATTGATGCCGTGACGCTTCCTGGGATCGGAATCCCTGAACGGCCTATCATCAAGGGAGACTCCCTCTCCCTCTCGATTGCGGCAGCCTCCATCATCGCCAAAGTTACGAGGGATCGTCTCATGGCAGAGTACCATGACATGTTTCCTGAATATGATTTTCTCTCGCATAAGGGATATGGCACGAGAGAACACCTGCAACGATTGGCGCGCCATGGCCCCTGCTCCATCCATCGCCAAACATTCAGGCCGGTGCACGAGGCCATCCTCGCCGTGAATCGTGAGTCGTCCCGACGGATGTGCGGCACAGTGCTCGAACAGTAACGGCATGGTTACTTTAGACCCTCGCCATCAGTTTGGCCAAGCCAGTGAAATGCAGGCCGAACAGTTCTTGGTGGCCAAGGGCTATCGCATTCTCGATCGTAACGTACGGACCAGGCTTGGTGAATTGGACCTCGTCGCGGAGGATCATGGTGTCGTGGTCTTCGTTGAAGTGAAGGGCAGGACCACAGACGCCTTCGGCGGGGCTTTGCTGGCAGTGGATCACCGCAAGCGGGTGAAACTGACGAAACTGGCCGCGCAGTATTTAGCCCAACGGCATTGGTCCGATAAGGTCTGCCGATTCGATGTGGTGTTAGTCCAGGGGAGAGCTTCCGACCCGGGGCAGATCGAACATCTCCAGAACGCATTTGACGTTACCGAACACTGAAAGTGTTCGCCTTTACTCGAAGGGGTTTCCATGGATGCCATCATTCAACTCATCCATGTGTCAAAATGGCATGCTCGCAGAGCCGCGTTGTCCGATGTCACCGTTGAGATCGAGAAGGGGGAGTTTGTCCTACTCATGGGCGCGAGTGGGGCCGGGAAGTCGACCCTATTGCGCATGTTGATCGCGGAGGAGCAGCCGGACGAGGGCCAGATTTTCGTTCACGGCAAGAATGTGACCAAGCTCAGAGCATCCGAGATTCCCTATCTTCGACGGAAGGTCGGGGCGGTGTTTCAAGACTTTCGTCTGTTGCCGAAGAAATCCGTCTTCGACAATGTGGCGCTTCCGTTGATTGTCCAAGGGGCCTCCGAGAAAGATATCCACCGTAAAGTCACGGAGGCATTGCGTGCGGTCGATGTTGATCACAAGAATGATCAGTTACCGAGCAGCCTTTCAACGGGAGAGCAACAGCGTGTGTGTATCGCTCGGTCGATTGTCAATGGGCCGGTGGTGCTTCTGGCCGATGAACCAACAGGCAATCTTGATCCAGAACGAACCAGAGAAATTATTGAATTGTTTAAATTGATCAATGCCCGAGGGACGACCGTGGTTGTCGCGACGCACGATCCTCATGTCCTGAAATATGTGAATCGACGGGTGATCACCTTGGTGCAAGGGGTGTTGCTCGCAGAGCGAAGAGCCGGGGAAGGGGTCGGAGGATGAGACGCCTGTTTTATCTCATTCGCGAAGCGTGGGTGAACATGCGGACCAATCGGACGACGACGATCGTCGCGGTTCTCACCACCGCTTTTGCCTTGGCCTGTGTCGGCATCTTTCTGTTGCTCTATGTGAATCTTCGGAACGCAGCGGGGTCGCTCCAGGAAGATGTCAAGGTCATGGTCTATTTGGAGGATCGACTGCCGAGCGAACAGGTGCGAGAACTCGACCGAACACTCAAGACCGATCGTATGGTCGATGGGGTGCTCTTTATTTCAAAAGCACAGGCGTTGGGAGAATTTCGAGTTCAATTTCCCAGTGAGTCGCACTTACTCGAAGGGCTTGGGGAGAACCCGCTCCCGGCGTCGTTCGTTGTGACACTTGCGCCGAGCTTTCGGTCTCCGGACGCCATGAAGGCGTGGGTAGAACGAGTGCAAACAATGGAAGGTGTCGCGAAGGTCGACTATAATCAAGAATGGAGTAGTCTGTTGGCCGGACTGATCGGATACATCGAGCTGGCGGCGATTGGGGTGGGGATCCTCCTTTCCGCGGCTGCCGTGACGATCATTGGAAATACGACCAGACTCGCACTGTTGGCCAGGCAGGAGGAGATCGAAATTCTTCGCTTGATCGGAGCCACACGTACATTCATCCGTATTCCCTATTTTCTCGAAGGAGCCGTACTCGGAGCCTGTGGTAGCGCGCTATCGTTGGGGATTCTCAAGTTCGCGGTTGAACTGTTCCGGCAGCAGATTCAATTGACAGGCCGTTTTAGCGGGATCGAAGGCATGATCTCTTTTTTCCCCCTCTCGGTGTGTCTGGCGCTCGTGATGGCGGGAATGGGGCTTGGCTTTGCCGGGAGCGTGGTGTCGCTTCTACGTGTTGGAGACGGGCGGGCATGAGAGTCTCCTGTGCCATCCTCCTCTGGTGTCTTGGGGTGGGAGGAGGGGTGGCATCTGTGGCGGGTGCGGCGAATGATCCGATCTCTGAGAAAATCGAGCGTGAGAGAAAGACGCTTGAGAAGCTGAAGGGCAAGATTGAGGAAAAACGGAAGCGCGCCGAGGCTGCAGAGAAAAAACGAGAATCGGTATTGCAAGGGCTCCAATCCCTGGATGAGCGACTGGTGCATCATCGACAAGATCATCATGAGATCAGCAAGAAACTGCGACAGAAGGATCGGGAGATCGACGAGATTACGGATCGGCTGGGGGCGATGCGAGCCAGTATTGATGCCCGACGTGAGGCCATTCTTGCCCGACTCCGCGTGCAGTATATGGAAGGGCGTTTTGGGCGTGTGAAGGCCCTCTTAACGGCGGACTCGTACAGCGATTTCCAGCGTCGTGGACAATACCTCTCGGTTGTGTCACACAAGGACTACGAATTATTGGAGACGTTCCGCACCGATATGGGGCGGATGGAGCAGGTTGAGCGTCAGCGCGCCGAGGCCAGAGTCGGACTGGTTGCCTTCAAGCAAACCATCGAGAAAAAGCTGGCCGATATCCGAGTGCTTCAGAGAGAGAAGAAAGTCTATTTAGTGAAGATTACGCACGAAAAGGACTCCTATAATCGCACGGTCGACGAACTGGAACGTTCCGCGTCTCGGGTGGATGGCTTGTTGCATGAGTTAGAAACGCGCCGGCGTACCATGGCCGTGGTCCCTCCCTTGTCTTCACCATCGGCGCATGGAGTTCGAGGTACACTCCCGTGGCCGGCCGATGGAAAAGTCGTGTCGTTCTTCGGGCGCCAGAAACATCCGACGTTCAATACCTACGTGCAGCGCAAGGGCATTGAAATTCGAACGGCAGAGGGAAGCTTAATCCATGCCGTCATGACCGGGAGTGTGGTCTATGCGGACTGGTTGAAAGGCTACGGACTCGTTATAATTCTAGATCATGCCAACGGGTTCTTTTCCTTATACGCGCATGCCTCCAAGATTCTGTCTAAATCGGGCGAGCAGGTTGCCGAAGGTCAACCGATCGGGGAGACTGGGGATACGGGCATGATTGGAGAAAATACTTTATACTTCGAGTTGCGGGAAGGAGCCGAGCCAGTGGATCCCCTCCACTGGTTAGCCAAACGATAAGCGTGGCCTTCATTGGTGTATTCTGATCGGAGGGTCCGACAACTCATGAAAGAAGGGATGTGAAGATTATGGAACAGCAGCCTCGGAAGAAGTCTTGGGTGGTCGTGCCGATGATTGCCCTTGCGCTGCTCGGTGGACTCATCATCGGAAAAGGGTGGGAGCGGACCGGTCATGCGGGTGAAACCTATGAGGAGCTCAAAACCTTCTCCGAAGTCCTGAACCAAGTTCAGAAACATTATGTCGATGAGACGAAACCGAAGGACCTCATTCAAGGGGCCATCCGTGGCATGCTGTCGACGCTCGATCCACACTCAGCCTACATGACTCCGGAGATGTATAAGGAGATGCAGGTTGAAACCAGGGGAGAATTTGGAGGAGTCGGCATTCAAATCGGTGTGAAGGACAACCGGTTGGCCGTCATCGCACCGATCGAAGGCACGCCGGCCCATCGAGCCGGGATTAAGGCCGGTGACTTTATCACGAAGGTCAATGACGACACGACAAAGGACCTGACTTTGATGGATGCGGTCCAGAAGATGCGAGGACCGAAAGGCAGCAAGGTCAATCTCACGATTCAACGAGATGGCACACCGGACCCATTGGTATTCACCCTCGTTCGAGACACCATTAAAATTGAAAGCGTGAAGTCGAAGGTCATCGACAACCTCGGTTATGTTCGGCTCACTCAGTTTCAGGAAGCCACTGGGCGAGATCTCTCCAAGGCGATCAAACAGTTCAAGGAACAGAAGGTCCAAGGAACTATTCTTGACCTGCGAAACAATCCCGGCGGGTTGCTGACCGCGGCCGTCGATGTATCCGAACAATTTCTTCCCAGCGGGAAGTTGGTTGTATATACCAAGAGCCGAGAAGGGAAAAAAGACGAATGGTTCGCCAAAGCCAAGGATCAGTTGGAGGACCTACCAGTCATTGTCCTGGTCAATGAAGGATCCGCGAGTGCATCGGAAATTGTCGCCGGAGCGCTGCAAGATTATGGACGAGGTCTTGTTGTTGGGACCACCTCATTCGGAAAAGGATCGGTGCAGACGATCCTCGCGCTAGGTGACGGTTCTGGGCTTCGTCTCACGACCGCAAAGTACTATACGCCAAAGGGCCGGTCCATTCAGTCGACCGGCATTACGCCGGACATCGTCGTGAAGCTTTCAGCGCCGGTGGTGGCTAAAGCGTCTGAGGGGAAACCTGCTGAAAAGGAGGCAGAGCCAAAGGTGGTCAAGCCACCAACAGGAAAGGAAACCTCACCTCAGAGTGGCAAGTCTCCGGACGAGGGTGGACCGAAGAATGGGACGCCTTCACCGGCATTGTCTGAAGTCGGGGGAGAACCTTCGCTTGAACAGGACGCACAGCTTCAGAAGGCTGTGGAATTGTTGAAGAGTTGGAAGATCTTCAAGGACCTCAAGACGTCCTAAGGTTCTCGCGCATGAATTCGTTCCTGAACGGCCTGGAGTAAACGCTCTTCGGACCCTGAAAAACTCGGCAGGGTCCGAAGCAGGTGCGAGCGGGTGATCTGATCGAGGTCCCCGAGTGTCCGTATGCCGAGGCGGAAATATAAGTAAGTCACGAGCGACTCGGAAAGTCCTGGCAGGCTCGCCCAGCTCTTCACCTCCGCCGGGAGCGGCGTTTTTAGCTCTTCGTAGGCACGGATGGTGCCGATCTCAAGGAACTCTTCGATTTTTTTTGCCAGGTCAGCCCCGATCCCGTCAATCTCTTCAAGCCCCTGGCGCTCAACCAGGGCCGTCACATCTTCATCGATGGCCAGCAGAGCATCCGCAGCCCGACGATAGGCCCGCACCCGATAGGGATTGGCGCGTTGGGCCGAAAGGAGATCGGCCATCGATCGGAAGATAGTGGCGAGTTGCTGGTTGTTCTCTTTCATGTGTAGGACCGTGGAGTTCTATTGTGCGGTTTCCTTGGTCCTTCAGGCAAGAGGCACTTTGTTGACAAGGTGAATTCTACTCTCATAGGATGACAGGCATGCAGGATACCATCCAAATTCATGTCAATGGGCAGGCGCAGACCTGCGACTGTGATGCGACAGTGGCTGATCTCTTGCAGGACCTGGAAATTAGGACCGAGCGGGTGGCGGTCGAGTTGAATCTTGAAATTTTAGATCGTGCGATGTTCGATCAGCGGCTACTGAAAGACGGAGATCGGGTTGAGATCATGAGTTTTATCGGCGGGGGATCATTCTAAGGGGACACTATGGCGGACGATCGGCTGATTATTGCGGGGCGTGAGTTCAAGTCGCGCTTGTGGGTTGGGACGGGCAAATACAAAGACTTTGCCGAGACGAAAAAAGCGATTGAGATGTCCGGCGCCGATGTCGTGACGGTCGCGGTACGTCGAGTGAATATCACCGATCGATCGAAAGAGAATCTGCTCGACTACATCGATCCGAAGAAATATACGATCTTGCCCAACACGGCTGGCTGCTACACGGTGGAGGATGCGGTTCGATACTCCCGTCTGGCGCGCGCGGCCGGTGTTTCTGATGTGGTGAAGTTAGAGGTGCTCGGCGACGAGCGGACCTTGTTTCCAGATACGGCGGGATTGATTGAAGCCGCGAAGATTCTCGTCAAAGAAGGATTTATTGTCTTGCCCTATACGAATGATGATCCCATCGTCGCTCAGAAGCTCGTCGATGTTGGATGTCCAGCCGTCATGCCGTTGGCGGCGCCGATCGGGTCTGGATTGGGTATCCGCAACCCCTATAACTTAAAAATCATCATGGAAATGATCAAGGTACCGATCATCGTCGATGCCGGGGTCGGGACGGCATCCGATGCTGCGTTTGCAATGGAATTAGGGGCGGATGCGGTACTCATGAACACGGCCATTGCTGGCGCGAAGGATCCGATCGCCATGGCAGAAGCGATGAAGTACGCCGTGTATGCCGGTCGCCTGGCCTATAAGGCCGGTCGCATTCCCAGGAAACTCTATGCGATGGCCAGCAGTCCGATCGAAGGAATGCTCTAGCTGGATGATGCTGAAAAGGTCCTCCAGCGGTGTTCTCGCATCGCTCAGAGGCTCAACGTACCGAAGCGTACGCCTCGCCTCTTCGCTCGCTGCGGCCTTGTTGGATGGCCTTTTTGAGTATCCTGCTAAGACGAGCATCTCAGTTCTTAAGTGATGTCCCCAGTACACTTTCGTCTGCTTCTTGTTACTGATCGACACCTGGTCCGAGGACTTTCCCTCTCCACGGTACTCAGTCAAGCGATCATGGCTGGTGTGCCGGCTATTCAACTTCGAGAACGGGATTTGCCTACTGGTGAGCTGCTCCCGCTGGCACAAGAGATTCACTCGCTGACCGTACCGCGAGCCGTTCCGTTGATCCTCAACGATCGTGTCGATCTCGTGTTGGCGCTGAACTTGGACGGTGTGCATCTTCGTGCCAACAGCCTTCCAGTCTCCGTGGTCCGGCGGCTCATTGGGCCTAATCGATTGATCGGAATTTCCACGCATTCTGTTGAAGATGTTCAACGGGCGAATCATGACGGAGCCGACTACATCATCTTCGGGCCAATTTTCGATACTCCGTCGAAGCGTTCATTCGGCGCTCCGCTCGGACTCGATGTTCTTGCCGATGTCTGTCGCAACTCGATGGTCCCCATCTTTGCCATCGGAGGCATCACACGTGAACGGGTGCGCGACGTGCGCCGAGCCGGGGCCCATGGAGTCGCCGTGATCGGCGCGCTGCTCACCTGTGCCGATATCAGTGGTGCCGTGCGCGAGTTCAGCACCGCACTGCAGGGATGAGACGTGATCAGGTCACGTTGACCTGCCTTGCGTAGAATTCCCTGTTGCAGTTGACCACCTCTAGGTCGGGTGTTAGAATCCGATCACACGCGTGATCCACGAACTTATTCGACGTTGCGTCCGATTCTTGTTGTGCCGAAATGGCGTCTAGCAAAGATCAGCGCGGTCGGCTCCGGTCCCTCCGAGATTCCGTCAAGAAGATTACGAAGCGGTTGTCCGAGGGGAATGGGGAGATGATTCACAAGAACGACGAACACAGTCGTGAAGTCGACAAGCTTCGCGTTCAGATTCAATCGATGGAGGAAGAAATCCATCGGTTGTATCAGTCCCGCCATCAACTCGATCAGGCGACCAAGCACAACGAAAAACTTGTGGCGACGCTGCAGGAGGCGAAGGCTCAGATCGAGGCTCTGCGGGCCGAGGTCGAGAAGCTGACAGCGCCACCGTCGGCCTACGCCATCTTCTCCAGCCTGAACGAGGATGGAACGGGCAACGTGTATGTATCGGGACGAAAAATGAAGGTTAGCCTGCACCCCTCGATTAAGAGCACTGAGTTGCGGAAGGGCCGTGAAGTCGTTCTGAATGAAGCGCTCAACGTGATTGAGGTCAAGGGGTTCGACAGTCAGGGGGAGGTTGTTCGACTCAAAGACGTGTTGGAGGGGGGGCGGGCTTTGGTCACGCTCCATTTCGACGAGGAGAAGGTGGCTGAGCTCGGCGATCCATTGCTCGCTGAGCGGCTGAGTGTCGGCGACCACCTCCTCTATGATCCCCGTTCCGGGTATGTCATTGAGAAGTTGCCGAAGTCCGAAGCGGAAGAGCTGGTATTAGAAGAGGTTCCAGATGTCGACTATGAGCATATCGGCGGCCTGCAGAAGGAGTTGGAACAGGTCCGTGATGCGGTCGAACTTCCGTTCCTGCATCCGCACGTATTCTCTGAGTATAAGCTCAGCGCACCGAAGGGGGTGTTACTCTATGGCCCTCCCGGTTGCGGGAAGACGCTCATTGCGAAAGCCGTGGCCAACTCGATCGCGAAGAAATTGGGCCATCGAGCCGGCAAAGAGATTCGCAGTTACTTTCTGCACGTCAAAGGCCCGGAGCTCCTGAATAAATATGTGGGTGAATCAGAACGCCAGGTGCGCGAGGTCTTCAAAAAGGCGAAGGAACGGGCCGATGATGGCCATCCGGTGATCGTCTTTTTTGATGAAATGGATGCGCTCTTCAGGACTCGTGGGACTGGTGTGTCCTCGGATATCGAATCGACCATTGTGCCGCAGTTTCTCTCTGAGATTGACGGGGTTGAGCGATTGCGTAACGTCATCGTCATTGGGGCAAGCAATCGCCAGGATTTGATCGATCCGGCAGTGCTTCGCGCCGGGCGATTGGATGTCAAAGTCAAAGTGGGACGACCAGATGCCACGGCTGCCAAGGACATTTTCTCGAAGTACATCTCAACGGATCTCCCGTTTGCCGCCGAAGACCTGGAACAGCACGGAGGCGATCGACAGGCGCTCGTGGATCGCTTGACGGCGTTGACAGTCGAGACGATGTACGCCACCAGTGAAGAAAACAAGTTCATCGAAGTGACCTACGCCAATGGCGAAAAGGAAGTGCTGTACTTTAAGGACTTCGCCAGTGGTGCCTTGATCGAAGGTATTGTCTCACGCGCGAAAAAATTTGCCGTGAAGCGCGTGATTGCGCAAGAGGGAGCCGGTCTGCGCTCGGACGACTTGATCCGCGCCATCCGTGAGGAGTTCAAGGAACACGAAGATCTCCCCAACACGACCAATCCGGACGATTGGGCAAAAGTCGCCGGAAAGAAGGGCGAAAAAATCATTCATCTCCGGACCATCAGCGGTGGACCTGCTGAACATCGGCAAATTGAAACCGTCAATACCGGCCACTATCTCTAGCGAACCTATGCCAGACCATACCCCCACGAATCGCTTGCGCGTGCTTGGCACTGAAACCGAGTTTGGCATTGCGTCAAAAGATCCATCTGCGATGGACCCTGTGTCAGGCTCCTTCACCGTCATTGGACAGTATCCAGGATTGCCGGCTCCAAGGGCGCTCTGGGATTACGAGCACGAAAATCCCCTCGTGGATGCCCGTGGATTTGAAGTCGATGGTGAGCGAGAGCGTCCCAATCCAGACTATAACCGCCAGCTGAACAAGGTGCTGGCGAACGGCGGACGGTTATATGTCGATGGCGCTCATCCGGAATACTCGACACCAGAGTGCTCGGACGCCCGTGAGGTGGTGGCGTTCGAACGAGTTGGAGAGCGCATTCTCGCCAAATGTCTTCAGGAACTGGCTCGGGTGAGAGGGAGCGAGCAGTATGTCCTATACAAGAACAATTCCGACGGCAAGGGCAACAGCTACGGGTACCATGAAAACTATTTAGTCTCGCGGGCCGTGTCGTTCGACCGGATTGCTCGAGTGTTGACGCCGTTTTTCGTCACACGAGCGATCTTTGCCGGAGCAGGAAAAGTTGGAGCTGAAAATCAGACCAGTCCGGCGGAATATCAAATCTCGCAGCGTGCCGACTTTTTCGAATGTCTCATGGACATCAATACGATGGTCAAGCGGCCGATCATCAACACACGGGACGAACCGCATGCCGATGCAGCGAGGTTTCGGAGGCTCCATGTCATCACGGGCGATGCCAATATGGCGGAACTCTCTACCTATTTAAAAGTGGGAACGTTGGATATTGTCTTGGACTTGCTAGAATCAGGAGCCGATCTGCCCCAGCTTGAACTGGACGAACCGGTCCGTGTGTTTAAGCAGGTGTCGCGCGACCTGGATGTGAAGGAAACCCTGAAACTGGCAGGTGGAAGGCCTACCACGGCTCTTGCCGTCCAGCGGGCGTACCTGAGCGCCGCCAAGACTTTTTATGCCTCGCAGGCTCACAGCCCTAGCACTCATGATGTATTGCGTCGTTGGGAGGAGGTCCTGGGCCAGCTCGATCAGGATCCGCGGCTGTTGGTGAACGCGTTGGATTGGGTTGCCAAGCGGCATATGATCGAGTCCTACATGGAGCGTAAAGGCTGCGGGTGGGATGATCCACGAATGAAGCTGATGGATCTCCAATACCATGACGTCCGTCCGGAGAAGGGATTATTTTATACCCTGGAACGCAGTCGCCTCATCGAACGGATTGTTGAGGAAGATGAGATTCAGCACGCTGAATTGAACCCTCCAACGGGAACGAGAGCCTATTTTCGTGGGCGCTGTGTCAGTAAGTTTGCGAAGGCGGTCTATGGGGCTAGTTGGACATCGGTGCTGTTCGACGTTGGCAATACGACGATCAAAAAAGTACCGCTGATGGATCCTCATCGAGGGACGCAGGCCTTGACGCGGGAGTTGCTTGATACAACCGATTCAGTCGATGCCCTGATTGAAAAACTCAAAGTTTAACGAACGGTGGTTCGAACATCACGATGAAGCTGCCCTATCTCCCTGACCACGACGGCTCCAGTTTTTTTGACTTCGTCTCGACACATCATCCCGAGTTGGCATTGCGAAGCCACGGCATGGCGGCCGTTCCCGACCAGGTACGTGCCGTTGGGCCGGTCGCTGTGCCTTCTGCCACGACCGTGCTGGCTCTCAAGTATCAGCAGGGGGTAGTGATTGCCGGAGACCGCCGAGCCACGGAAGGGTTTCAGATCGCGGATCGCCGAATCGAAAAAGTCTTCAAGATCGACGACTGGTCGGCCATGGCGATCGCGGGGGCGGCCGGGCCTTGCATCGAGATGGCCAAGCTATTTCAGACCGAATTGGAGCATTACGAAAAACTGGAAGGTGTGCCACTCTCCTGTGAAGGGAAGGCCAATAAGCTGGGCCAGATGGTCAAGGCGAATCTTCCGATGGTGTTTCAGGGACTGGTCGTCATGCCGTTGTATGTCGGGTATGACGTGAAGCGCGGCGAGGGCCGCATCTTCAAGTACGACATCACCGGCGGGAGGTACGAAGAGTCCGATTACCATGCGATCGGTTCAGGTGGGAAAGATGCCCGCAACACAATGCGCGAACATTTTAAACGGCAACTCTTCGAGGGGGACGCGATCAAATTAGCCTTGTTGGCGCTCTATAATGCTGCGGATGACGACGTCGGGACCGGCGGACCTGATCTCGTGCGGGGCATTTATCCTACGGCGAAGGTCGTGACGGCTCAAGGCATCGCCGATGTATCCGACGACACCCTGCGTGCCGTGTGCAACGATGTGATGGCCGCGCGCCGTTCACGGGAGACGTAATCATGCCGATGCCCTACTACGTGTCTCCTGAGCAGATGATGCAGGATAAGGCGGAGTATGCCAAGAAGGGGATTGCCAAAGGCCGCTCGATCATCGCGATGGAGTATGTCGACGGCATTCTGTTGACGGCGGATAATCCGAGCGCCTCGCTGCACAAGGTGTCGGAGATCTACGACAACATTGCGTTTGCGGGAGCGGGCAAGTACAGCGAGTTCGAGAACCTTCGAAAGGCGGGAATCCGTCACGCGGACCTCAAAGGGTTCATGTACAGCCGAGAAGACGTCACGGGCCGCTCTCTGGCGAATGGGTATTCTCAAAGCCTGGGGACCGTATTCAGTCAGGAAATGAAGCCGCTTGAGGTAGAGATCCTTGTGGTGCAGGCCGGTACCAACCATCACGCGAACGAAATCTATCGTATTTCGTTTGACGGCAGCATCATCGACGAGAAGAACTTTGCGGTGATCGGCGGCAAGTCTGAGGCGGTGCAGACCCTGTTGAAGGAAAAAAGTCCCAGTCAGGTGCCGCCCTTGGATGCTGCGTTGAAGCTGTGTGTCACGGCGCTGGAGCAGACGGCCAATCAAAAGCTGCCGCCAGAAGGATTGGAAGTCGCGGTCTTGGACCGAACCCGTGCCGGCCGAAAGTTTTGCCGTGTATCGATTGCCGATGTTCGACTCATCCTCTCTCCCTGACATCTGCCTTTCTTAGAGGCTTCCTTTGTTGAAGATCCGCAAAGCGGCGTATACTCTATCTAAAGGCCATGCATGATGTCTGGTGGTTCCATGAAGCAACGGATATACGGCCTCGAGAACGAATACGGCCTCATTTTTTCCCCCAACGGTCGTATCTATCTTCCCATGGAAAAAGTCCTGGGGTACATTTTTGAAGGACTGATTCCCAACAGCTGGCCGTCGAACGCATTCTTGGTCAACGGGGCGCGATTCTATCAAGACACCGGCTGCCATCCAGAATATTCGACTCCAGAGTGCGACAACATCCTGGACCTCGTGATCCACGATAAAGCGGGGGAGCGATTGTTGGAGGCCTGTTTACCGGCCGCCGAAGAACGGCTTCGAGAGGAAGGGTTGTCCGGGGAAATCTACATTTTCAAGAATAATACGGATTCTCTTGGGAATACCTACGGATGCCACGAGAATTTCCTCATGCGGCGCGATGTCGATTTTTGGAAAGTCACCGAACAGTTGATCCCGTTTTTCGTGACCCGGCAGGTGTTCAGCGGGGCGGGCAAAGTATTAAAAGTATCTGGCAAGCCGCAGTATTTCATCTCTCAGCGCGCGCAACATATCCATGAGAAGACATCCTCGTCGACGACCTCTTCTCGGAGCATCATCAACACCCGCGACGAGCCCCATTCAGATGCCGAACGCTATCGGCGCCTCCATATCATCGTCGGCGACTCCAACATGTCGGAGTACGCGACGTACCTCAAAGTGGGGACCGCTGCGCTTGTCTTGTCGATGATCGAAGATGGGTACACGGTTCATGGGTTGGAACTCGAAGATCCTGTTAAGGCGATCCGAGAGGTCTCGCGAGATCCGACCCTGAAGAAAAAGGTCAAGCTCGATGATGGTCGGCAGATGACCGCTATCGAGATTCAGCAGGTCTATCTCAAGCGGGCGAGAGAGTACCTGAATCAACAGGCGCATGAACCCATCCTCGACGATGTGTATGATAAGTGGGAACGGATGCTCCAGCAGCTGGAAGAAGATCCGATGCAGCTCATCCATCAGGTCGATTGGGTCACGAAGAAACATCTGATCCAGTCTTACGTAGACAAGAAGAATTGCGGGTGGGACGACCCGAGGGTGCTCCTCCTGGATTTACAGTTCCATGACGTGAAGCGAACAAGAGGGTTGTATTACCTGATGGAGTCTCGAGGGCTCATCGAACGGGTCGTCGAAGAGGAGGCGATCCAGCGGGCCATGTCCACCCCACCGCAGACGACCAGGGCCAAGGTCCGAGGGGACTTTATCCGGTTCGCGCGAGCCAAGAATCGATCCTATACAGTAGACTGGACGTATCTGAAGCTGAATGGGTATTGGGAGGAAACGATTCTGTGTATGGACCCCTTCAGTGCGGTGAATCGACGGGTCGAGGAACTGATTTCCCAAGTGTCTGGAGGGCGGTTCTACCGATGAGGCCTCTGTGTGCGTGGAATCATGGACCAGGCGTGCTGTCAGCACGCCTGGTGCTCGGTGCGGTTGTTCTGCTCACCGGGCATTTCGTATTTCCCATCCATCCTGGTTCATTGCCGCCGGCTCACGGGGCTGATGGCCACTATAGCGGGAAACAAGGACACATTGTTGTGGTTAAAGTGCCGACCGATGATGCGGTTGCCCAACTACAGGGGAAGTTCCTAGGTCGCTCCATTCGGTTCTTCCCTGATCCACGACTGGAAGAGCCGAAGGGATTTGTGGGGTTGCTCGGCATCGACTTGCAGGACGAGCCGGGAAGCCACGAGCTGACCGTCGAGGCACAATCTGGAGAGTCACGTCAGACGTTTCGCTATCAGGTGCTGGTCCAGAAAGGAAAATTCCATGTTGAGCATCTCACGCTGCCGAAAGACAAAGTCGATTTAGACGACAAAGCGGTGGCACGTTGGAAAGCCGAACAGGAGCAGGTAAAGACGGCACTGGCCACGGACTCTCAGGCCAAGTTGTGGCAACCTGGTTTTGTGGAACCGGTGAACGGCAGACGAACCGGGATCTTCGGCAGTGTCAGAATCATGAATGGACAACCACGCAATCCGCATAATGGGGAAGACATCAGTGCGCCGCTTGGAACGGATGTGCTGGCGACGAATGATGGCATTGTGCGGCTCACCGTTGAGCATTTCTTCTCTGGGAAAGGCATCTTCGTCGATCACGGACTCGGCTTTTATTCGATGTACTTTCATTTATCCGAAGTCCTGGTCAAAGACGGAGAACCGGTGAAGGCCGGCCAGGTCGTAGGGAAAGTTGGTGCCACGGGTCGGGCCACGGGACCGCATCTCCATTGGGGCGTGAAACTTAACGGCGCCCGCGTCAATCCCTATGCCTTGCTGGATCTGCCGTTCAGGGGCTCTACGTCATCGGCAGCACCCGTGCCGGTTGCTGATCCTACCGCCGGCGTTGGTCCGTTGGCTCCCTAGCTCTAGTCGGTCCTTGCCCTCCCCTGTGATTTCTGGTTGACCTTATCTCTCCGGCAAGCATTACCCTTATCCCTGCGACTTAGGCATAAGGCACCCGCATGAGAATCTTCTTGTTCCTCTGCTCAGCACTCTCTCTTCTACTTGCCGCGCACAAGTTTTCACTTGCCGAGCCTAGCGGGCAGTACAAGGGAGCCTTATTCTTTCTCTTGATGGGCATCCAGATGCTCGTCACTGGTGCACTCATTGGTGAGCATCGAGAAAGCCAAACACCTAAATCACCGCCGTCGGCAGAGAAGAAGGATGACAAAGAAGCCGGGCTGAGCGCGGCGAATGCTTCGGAAGAACAAGGGAAGCGATCGTGAGGGGGCTGAGAACGCATCAGATTGGAGTGGCTGGATGGCAATTTGATCTGAGTGGTAACTGTTCATCGATGATCAAGAACAATCGCTTCTGTTGAAGCGATCAGCTGGAATTGCGCATTTTATTTTGGTGAGACACCCAACCCTCCCATCAGCGGCATCAAGCTTTCCTCCCCCGCTCCTTTCCTTTGCCTTGATGCCTCACTGATTTCGTCAAGGAGCTGACGGGCTTCTGGGCTCAGCTGTTTTAGCTTTTTCCCAAGCTGGCCGGACGTCAAGCCTTGTTGAATGTCGGCATCCGAGATTGTCCCTTCTTTGAGGCCCTGTGCTAACGATCGCACCTTTGCCAGGACGTCGGGGGGCATGTTGCTCAGGATACTAGCTGCGTCCGGTTGGCCACTCCCAAGTTGAGCATAGGTTGGCATGGCCAACGAAAGCGAAAACCCGCAGAGAGTGATCATCAGTTTTCTAGTCAAACCCATCATACATAGCCTCCTCTGTATTGGCCCTCTGAATCGAGCCTCGGATCAACTCTATTCCCTGCAGGATGCCTGCCAGCTTCGGTGGAAGGAGAAAAGATGTTGTCATGCAAAGGTAGAGGAGGAAGAACTTTACTTTCTCAGGCAGCACTGACCTCTCTGTATTGAGAAAATAGAGAACTTCGTTGCCCACTTGTCTGTGTATGGCCTTCGCTATCATCTGAAGGTAGCAGATGGATAGGAGCCCTGATGTTTCGATGTGTGAAGGAGTGGGCAGGAACGAAACTGTGTATTTGATCTGCGGGATTGTTCAAAAATGGGACTTGGCGTGGAGTATTCAGTAATTGGATTCGAGGCTGGTCGGGGTCTTATTGAGGACAGTTGCGGCAGCTTGCGAGAGAGCGGCGTCGTGGTGGTGGTCGGGAGAATAGATTCGAAATTGGATGAGTCGCGTAGGCAGCAGGTCTAAGCATTCCTCCAGCGGTTCGGTCGAAACCTGACCTGTCCCAGGGTCGTATACGTAGAGAGGATTACCTCGGTGGTCTTTGGGGTCCGGTCGTGGATCCAACAGGGCCATGTCCACGCGAAACGGCAGGCGCCTCAAGCTGGATGGCAGCTCTTTCGCAATCTGCTGCTCAAAATGTTGGTGGTTCGGAAACGCCATGCCGCGTTCCTGTCCTTTTTCTTTCAACGTCGTGCTATAGGCCATCTTCCATTTGACGTCTCGGCCCAAGATCCGTGCCCACTCCTGTCCCAACTGTCGGCGGGCTTTGTGGCGGGACTGTGCCCATCCTCGGACTTCTTCCAACAGCGACCAATCGGTCAGGGTGCGATACCGATCCATATTCTTGCGTGGATCTTTGGGGCAGAGCAGCTGCATCGTCTGGCCGAAGATGTCTCGCAGATGGATGTCGATCGCTCTGGTGGTGCGATGGAAGTAGACGTTGGAGTAGAGGTACATCCTGGTGTTCAGGAACATTTGGAGGGACGGAAGTCCTGTCTTGTGAATGGTGAACCCTTTCTCCGTCACGATGGTGTAATGAATCAACCGTGTCAGATCGACCGGGCCGACCGCCACGCCACACATATACGAGTCCCTTAAGACATAGTCCAGATTGTCTCCAGTGTAACTCCCTGAGATCACGGGCTGGAGCATGTTCAACCATCGAGGGAGGCGGGAGTTGTCCTTGCCTTTTTCCTTGAGTATCAGGTGAGCGATTTGGTCAGGATTCAGTTCTTCTCCTTTTGCGAAGGGGCCGGACGGGCTTCGGCGGATTTTTTTGATGAGAGGGGCTAAATGTTCACGGATGATGATTTGACCCAGCCGCTCATGAGTAAGGCCATGGGTATGGAGAAAATTGTCGTCGAAAAAATGGCAAAACGGCCCGTGCCCGATGTCGTGGACCAAGGCCGTGACACGGAGGAACTCTTCAACGAAATTGGGAGAGGGCACATCCTTCACGACTTTCTTGAGAAACGGGTACAGGTGTCGAGCAAACCGTCCCGCGACGTGCATCGTCCCGAGCGAATGCACAAACCGGGTATGTTCCGCGGAAGGATAGACCCAGCGAGCACTCTGCAGCTGGTAGATGTATCGCAGCCGCTGAACCCAGGGGGAGTCGATCAGGTCTTTCTCGGTGTGCTCATGCGGATCAGGATGAGCATAGGGGACGGTGAAGGTGACGTACTTGTGGATGGGATCAGCGATGAGCGCCGAGCCATCATAGGGAGCGTTCGATCGGTCTGCTGATTCCATGGTCAGTGGGTATCTTAGCCCACTTGGTCAGGGGGCGGCAACGGTTCGATCGTGGGACTGGTAGGCGCACAGCGATGTTTTTTGAAAAATAAGCAGGCGGCAGGATAGGAGACTAGGGCTCCGAGCACACTGAGGACAAGTCCTCCGAGCACGAAGGGAGCAGCATAGGGAAGGACTTGTTGGTAGATGCCGCTGAAACTCATATCCTGCCAGTCGAAGCTCGGTTGATCCGTACGTCCGAGCAAGAGGGCGCCGGTCCAGTAGGTTGCGCCTAAGATCGGAATGACGGTCCATGGATTATTGACTAAGGCACCGGTGAGCAGGGCCAAGAAGTTGAGACCGAATAGCCAGGTGCAGAGCACCACCATCGCCGTGTGCAGGCCATAGGCGGGGGAGAATGCGATGAAGACGCCCAGTGCAAAGGCCAACGCGGTGCGTTGCGGTGACTCCTGTAAATGGAGGACTTGGCGCAAGAGTGCCCGAAATGATCGGGTCCGTTGAGCGGAGGGCTGGTGGCTTCTGTTACCCATCAACGGAAATGCTCGTAACTTGTGACCGGCAGAGGTTGCGTCCGACCGTCAGTCTTCATCTGAATCCCGAACCGCTGCGGGCGAATCGTTCCGATAGGGGTTGTGCGATAGCCGCGTGTTCGCGCTTGCCGCTCAACCTTCTTGCAGTTGCGTGGCGACGTGGTGAACAGCAACTCATAGTCTTCGCCTCCAGTGAGTGCGAGTTGAATCGGCGACACTTCGATCGCCTGAGCATAGGCTCGGCAGGCCGGTGAGATCGGAATCTTGTCGAGTTCCACCTCTGCACCGACTTGACTTGCTTCACACAGATGCCGAAGATCTCCGGAGAGGCCGTCAGACAGATCGATGGCAGCGGAGGCGAGTTGTCTCTCGTTGAGCCACTGGCCTTCGGCGACCCTCGCGGTAGGGCGGAAATGGCGGCGGAGCAGAAACGCTCGATGAGTGGGAGAGAGCCTGGACTTCTTTTTTCTTGAGGGGCCTGAGCTTGTGTGACCCATCAAGAGCGTGAGGCCTGCTAGGGAGTCTCCTAGCGTGCCCGAAACGTAAATGTGATCTCCTACTTTGGCACCATGTCGAAACAGTGCCCGGCCCCTGCTTGTCGTGCCGACCAGGGTGATACTGAGAAAGAGTCCAGTCTTGGATGCCGAGGTATCCCCACCGACGAGTGTCACGTTATACAGGCGGCAAGCTTTCATCAAGCCGGTGTATAGCTCATGGATGTGCGGCCGCGTCCATGTTTTTGGGATGGCGAGCGAGATAAGCAGATAGCGGGGGACGGCTCCCATGGCGGCGATATCGCTGAGGTTGGCCATGGCTGCCCGGTATCCGACGGACTCAGGGGTCGCTGACTTCATGTCAAAGTGAATGCCTTCGGCAAGCAAGTCCGTTGTGAGGTGCCACCACGTCGGCGAGGAGGTTGCAATCACGGCGGCGTCGTCGCCGATGCCTTGGACAAGTCCTGGTGTGCGACGGGCAAACCGACGCTCGAGCGTTCGGATGAGTGCAAATTCTTGAATGGGGGGGCTGGCCTGACGGCGGGCCACGGTACGATCCTTTATGACCGTGCCGGTGCTCGGTGTGCCATCACCGTGGCAGGGAGTTCGTGAGGCCGCCGACCTTTACCGGATCGCAGGGGGGGGATACGCGATGGCGCCGGAGGTGTCGAAGGTTTCCGAGAGGCCGGCGAAGCCTTGGCTGGTCGGCGAAGAGCGATCTTCATGACGTCGTCCATGGTCTCGACGAACGCCAAGTGAATGCCTTTGAGGAGATGCTTGGGGATTTCCTCCAGATCCTTTTTATTTCGACGCGGAAGGATGACGGTGGTGAGTTTTGCCCGCTTTGCCGCCAAAATCTTTTCCTTGAGTCCTCCGATTGGAAGGACGCGGCCGCGCAGGGTGATTTCTCCAGTCATGGCCAAATCTCGTCTCGCAGGAGTACCGGAAAATGCCGAGGCGATCGCAGTGGCCATCGTGATGCCGGCGGAGGGACCGTCCTTGGGGATGGCTCCGGCTGGCACATGGATATGCAAGTCTTGTTTGCTGAACATGTCAGGGTTGAGGTTCAACGTTTTTTCCCGTGAACGGACATAGCTGAGCGCAGCTTGAGCAGACTCCTTCATCACATCTCCCAGGTGGCCGGTGAGGGTCAATTGGCCTTTCCCCTTCATGACCGTTGCCTCGATGTAGAGCACATCGCCGCCTGCTTCTGTCCAGGCCAAGCCTGTTACCACGCCAATTTCGTCTTTTTCGAGCTCTGCTTCCGGCACATACTTCGACACACCAAGATATTTATTGAGATTCGATAGATCGATGGGAAATCCCTGGTCTTTGCCTTCGGCGACTTTCTTCGCGACCTTGCGCATTACGTTGGCAATCTCGCGTTCAAGATTCCGCACACCTGCTTCGCGGGTGTAATGCGAGATGATCTGTCGAATGGTCGGTTCCGTCAGACGGACATGTTTGTTCGTAATCCCGTGCTCTTCGAGTTGACGGGGAATCAGGTATTTCTGAGCGATGCCGAGTTTCTCCTCTTCGGTATACCCGGGGATCTCGATGACCTCCATGCGGTCACGCAACGCGGGAAGGATCGGATCGATCAAGTTCGCCGTGGTGATGAACATCACTTCGGTCAGGTCGAATGGAGCTCCGAGATAGTGGTCGGTAAATGCATTGTTCTGTTCCGGGTCGAGCACCTCCAGTAAGGCTGCCGAGGGGTCCCCTCGAAAATCCATCCCGACCTTGTCGACCTCGTCGAGCATGAACACCGGATTACTCGTTCCTGCCTGTTTCAGGCCTTGAATGATGCGCCCGGGTAATGCACCGACATAGGTGCGGCGGTGGCCGCGGATTTCGGCCTCATCCCGTACGCCGCCTAAGCTGATACGAACAAACTCACGTCCCAGTGCGCGGGCGATCGATTTTCCCAACGAGGTTTTCCCGACTCCTGGTGGGCCGACGAAGCAGAGAATCGGGCCCTTCATCTTCTCTTTCAGCTTTCGGACGGCCAGGTACTCCAGAATTCGTTCCTTGACCTTTTCGAGGTCGTAGTGGTCGTCATTCAATACCTTCGCGGCCGCTTTCAGATCGAGGCTATCCTTCGAGCGCTTGGACCACGGCAATTCGACCATCCATTCCAGATAGGTTCGCACTGTCGCGGATTCGGCGGTATCCGGATGCATTTTCTCGAGACGCTTGAGCTGCTTTTCAGTCTCCTTCAAGACCTTCTCGGGCATCTTTGCGTCTTTGATGCGCTTGCGGAATTCCGTGATTTCTTCAGCCCGCTCATCGAGTTCGCCCAACTCCTTCTGAATGGCTTTCAGTTGTTCACGCAGGAAATACTCTCGCTGGGTCTTGTCCATCTCCCCTTTGGCTTGCGCCTGGATCTTTTGCTGCATGGAGAGGACTTCAATTTCCTTTCCGAGAATGTCGCTCACTTGGCGAAGGCGTTGAATTGGATCGGAGATTTCCAAAACGGCCTGGGTGGTATCGACCTTGAGGCCGAGATTCGAAGCCACCATGTCGGCTAATCGGCCTGGTTCTTCGAGGTTTTCGATGACGACCATGACATCGGGGATCAGGATTTTTCCCAAACTCACGATCCGTTCGATCTGCTCCTTCACGGTTCGCATGACGGCTTCCGCTTCAAGGGGCGTGGCCGTCGTTTTCGTATCAGCGAGCTTGTCGATTCGGACGGAGTAGTAGGGGTCGGTCTGAATGTATTTAGTGATCTTGGCTTTGGCGATGCCCTGTACCAAAATTTTGATGCGTTCGTCCGGCAGCTTCAGCATCCGCATAATGATGCCGACAGTGCCGACGGTGTGGATATCTTTCTGCGCGGGATTCTCGACGTCGAGTGCTTTTTGCGTCGCGAGGAAGATCATTCGATTGCCAGCAAGGGCCGCTTCGATGGCCTTAATCGACATGTCGCGTCCGACGAACAGGGGAAGCACCATGTATGGAAAGACGACGATATCTCGGACGGGCAACAGCGGGAGTTGAGTGGGTACTTCAATGTTTTGGGGAGACTGAATTTCTTGTTCGTTTAGGTCTGTCATGTGCCTGCCTGTTCTTTATCTATGGAGGTGGCGGGTTAGACGAATCAGGGTCTGATATGTGCTCATCATGCGCTCTCGCCTTAGGAGTCTCAGTGTTCCATCCGATGGAAGCGCGCACCAGGTTCGACAATCCATCCGAATGATCACGTTGGATGCAGAATGGTCGCTGCTGGGAGTCTCGCGACTGAGTCACCACCACGACCGATGGGATCATGCCCGACGATTACTCGAGGCGGTCTGCATCCTGGTCGAAAGATAGTCGCGGAATTCTGCTCCCAATGCCGGGTTCTTCAACCCAAACTCAACGGTGGCGATTAAAAATCCCAACTTGTCCCCGGCATCATGGCGCTGTCCCTCTATCTCAAGCGCAAACATCGGAGATTTTCTTGCCAGCGTCCTAAGTGCATCGGTCAGCTGAATTTCTCCGTTCTTTCCAGGAGGAGTTTTTCTTAGGATCGGGAAAATTTCAGGAGGAAGGATATACCGGCCGATTACGGCGAGCGTGGATGGGGCATCGGTCGGCGATGGCTTCTCAACCAAATCTTCAACCCGGTGCAGACCATGAGCGAGGCGCTTGGCCGTCACGATGCCGTATCGGCTGACGTCTGCCTTGGGAACTTCCTGTACCCCGAGAACTGCCCCATGGCGCTTTTTATAGATGTGGATCAACTGCGCAAGCCCTGGAACATCGGCGTCAATGATCTCATCCCCGAGAATGACGGCGAAAGGTTCGTCGCCGATCAGGTGTTGCGCGCACAACACGGCGTGTCCCAAGCCAAGGGCTTCGGATTGCCGCACGTAACAGAAGTTTGCGAGGTTCGAGATCTGTCGGATTTGATGGAGCACCTGACTCTTGCCAGTGCCTTTCAGATTCTCTTCCAACTCGACGGAACGATCGAAGTGATCTTCAATCGCGCGTTTGCCACGGCCGGTAATCACGATGATGTCTTCAATGCCAGAAGCCACCGCTTCTTCGACCGTATATTGAATGAGTGGCTTGTCGACTAACGGTAGCATCTCTTTGGGAGATGCCTTTGTGGCAGGAAGGAACCGCGTCCCAAGACCGGCGGCTGGAATGATTGCTTTTCTGACCGTCAGCCGTGACATGAAAAGATAGTATGTGATGGGGGGAGTGAAGTCAAGAAACGGACGAACTCATCGCATCGAAAACAACGGTGTCGTTTCCATGAGAGAGAACGCGAGCGATATTCATGAGCGAAGCGTGTCGCACACAGACTTTTTTGCATCGGTGGCCGACGGTGAGGATCGATGCACTCTCTGTCAGAGAGCTACGGAATTGAGTGCGGAGTCAGGAGATATGCACGTCGAGTCCGACCGGAAGGGGGGACGCTTCTTTACAATGCAGGATGACCTCAATATAATTCGGAAGTTTTGCGCGGTCGGGTGACGTGAGAGCTGCTCACGTGGTAGAGCTGTCTGGCTTCTGATTTTTGGCGAGAACACCCGTGTGGTTCAGCGCATTCTTCAGCGCGTTCTCTGGAGCGAGACAGACTGACTCGTAGGAAGTTGGTGTACGGTCGATAACGGAGAGGACCTGTGTGATGGTTTCAGCCGCATCATCCATCCCCATACTTCGTTGCAGGAATCCGTATCGGTGACCGAGCATGCCGTCTACAGGCTTCGATCGTTTGTGGTCGCGGTCATAGTTATTTCTGTGTTGTGGAGTGTGCTCGAAGCACTCGCTCAGACTCCTGAACTCAAGGTTGCCTCGATTGATATTCGAGGAGCCAAACGAATCGAAATGTCGGCGATTGCTGGTCGACTCACGCTGAAAGCCGGTGATCGCTATCTGCCGGACCATGTGCGTGGACAGGTGAAGATTTTATACGATACGGGATTTTTCGAGGATGTGCAGGTTGAAACCGAATCGATTGCCGAGGGGATGGCGGTGACCTTCGTCGTGCAGGAGAAGCCGTTCATCACCGAGATTGTCTTCGACGGTAACCAACAGTTGACCGAGGAGAAGTTGAAAGAAAAAACGACCATCAAGAGCCAGACATTTCTTGACCAACAACAGGTGAAGGAAAGCGCCGAGACCATCCGGCGGGTCTATCAGCATGACGGCTATTACAATGCGCAGGTCGTTCCCGTGATCGAGGCATTAGATGAAGATCGGAAGCGTCTCACCTTTCATATTACGGAAGGGGAGAAAGCCAAGATCAAGACGGTGATATTCGAAGGACTGCGTGCGGCGACGAAGACCGAGATGCTCAGTGTCATGTCGACGCGGGAATGGATCCCTTGGTATGGCTTCTTCACGAAGTTCAAGCTGCCGTCGATGGTGTCCGACGCGGGCGTCTTGAAACACGAGGAGGTGGGTAATGATGTGGAGCGCATTAGGGAAGTACTCCTGAATAAAGGGTATTTCAATGTTCGGGTCGGCCAGCCGTCGGTAGAGCTTACCGAAGATAAAAAATGGTTCACCGTCAGCTACCCCATTACCGAGGGAGAGCCCTTCACCATCGCTGAGATAGGGTTTCGAGGATACACGGTGTTTGAAGACCCTGAGCTTCGAGCGGGATTGAGGATCAAGGATGGTGAGATCTTTCAGCGTGCCAAAATCCGAGATGAGATCTCACGAATTACGGATTTGTACGGGAGTAAGGGGTATTCATTCGCCGAAGTCGTGCCCAATGTGAATCCAAACAATGAAGAACGGACCGTGACCATCATCTTCAGCATCAAGGAAGGGGAGATGATGCGGATCCGGCAGATCAATATCTACGGGAATGACAAAACGCGAGACAACGTCATCCGTCGAGAAATTAGAGTCGACGAACAGGATGTGATCGACACCGCTTCTCTGAAGCGAAGCTTTCAACGATTGAACAACTTGAATTTCTTCGAGACAGTCGAAATCCTGCCCGCCCAAGTCGCAGCTGACAAGGTCGATCTGAACGTGCGGGTGAAAGAAAAACCGACGGGGATGTTCAGCCTCGGCGGTGGGTTCAGTACGCTGGATCGACTGGTGGCAATCGCCGATATCACTCAGGGCAACTTGGGGGGGTATGGCTATATGGGTCGCATCCGTGGGCAACTGGGCCAGCGAAGAAGTCTCGGGTCCATTACCTTCCGCAATCCCTATTTGAATGACTCCTTGACCTCATTACAAATAGACGGTTACCGCAGTATGACGAACTATCTTTCCTATTTTGAAGAACGGACCGGTGGAAATGTCACCTTGGGTCGATGGTTATCGGAGTATGTGACGGGGAGCGTCAGCATCTTTGCAGAGCAAATCACGTACAAGAATCCTCAATTCGGTATCTGTACACCTGGGGCTGAGCTGGTACCAATTGTCTGTCAACAGTTGGGGACACAGTCGTCGACGGGGTTTCGATTTGCGATGTTTCGGGATACCAGAGACTACTACCTTGATCCGAGATCTGGCTGGCGCATCGGTGGAGGGTTCGATATCGGAACACCTTATATGGGTGGGACCAACAACTTTATCAAGTATCACGTGGATGTCATCAAGGTGACCCCGCTTCCGCTCGACATGAGGGTTTCGCTGCGGGCTCGCTATGGAGAGGTTCAAGCGCTTGGTGGAACGACGCGGATTCCGCTCAGTGAACGATTTTTTGTGGGTGGAATCAACACCATGCGCGGGTTTGCTTTCGGACGAGCTGGTCCCGTCGTTCCCACGACTCGTGCTCCATTCGGTGCTGCCAAGCAATTGATTTTCAATGCCGAACTGATTTTTACGATTTCTTCCGAGGCGAAATTGAACGGGGTGATCTTTTTCGACTATGGCAAAGGGTTCGATGAGGATGAACCGTTGTCAATCAATTTGCGGCCCGCTGCGGGTCTCGAAGGGCGGTGGATCTCTCCCTTCGGTCCCTTGCGAGTGGCCTATGGGATTAATCTTGATGCGCGAACCGGTGAGCGAGCCGGCGTGTTCGAGTTTACGATTGGAACCTTATTTTAGTCGGAGTTTACGCGTGGTACGTTGGAACGGGAATCGGTGGAAGCGAGCGGCGGGACGAATCGAATGGACGGCGATGTCGGCTGCGGTCGCCGTCATGCTGGCACTGAGTGGAGGATGTGCTGGAGGCGGAGGAAAAATCGACGGGAAGGTGGCGGTGATCAATTTACAACGCTTGCTCAGCGAGACGAGTGCGGGCAAGAAGGTGAAGGAGAACCTGGCCGGCTTTTCGAAAAATCGACAGGCGTTGATGGAGATGGAGGAAAAGGAGTTACGGCGGATGGAAGAGGACTTTGTCAAGCAGTCCTCCGTTCTGAGCCCCACCGCGAAACGAGAGCGGGAAGAACAGTTTCGCCGGCGCATGCAGGAGTACCAGCAAAAGGCCTCGGAATTGAATCGGGAAGTCCAAGAAAAGCAAAAAGATGTTCTGGAAGGATTTCGTGACAAGAGCGAAACGGTTGTCGCGAAGGTCGCCAAGCGTCTTGGATTGCAGGTTGTTGTCGACAGGAGTAGGGGTGGTCCGACGATCTATCATGAAGAAGGTCTGGATATTTCAGGACAGGTCATCGAAGAGTTCAATAGAGAATACCCTTAGTTTCTGAGGGAGGTGGGTTATGACGAGTGTAGCGCAGGCGACATGGTTAGGCGTCGCGGTATTGCTGGTGCAGGGAGTTGCGCCGCTCCATGCAGGAGAGGCGGTTCGGGTCGGGGTCATGGATCAGCAGATGGTGATAGAGCGAACCAAGGCTGGGAAGCTGGCCTTGGAAGAGGTGAAGGGATACTCCATGACCAGACAAAAGATCATTCATGGCGATGAGCAAGAGTTAAAGGACTTGGAGCAGTCCTTGCAAGATCCGAACGTCAAGCTTGCGGACCAGGCACGGCAAGAGAAAGAAGAGCAGTTACGCGGCAAGATGGAAGCGTTTCAGCGTCGGCTTCAAGAGTTCAATCGTGAAGTTCAACAAAAACAGCGCGAAATGGTCGTGGAATATGCGCAAAAAATCGCCGTCGCCGCGCAGGCTGTGGCTCAAAAAGAGGGATATACGGCGATCCTCGATAAGGGCAATGAAGCGCTCATCCGCATTGTCCTCTATCATCAGCCAGCGTTGGATGTGACAGATTCGATCATCAAGGAATTTGATCGACAGAATCCTTAGACGGTAGCTCTATTCAGGATGGAGAGGAGGCAGAGCCCATGGCATCGGTCGAACAGGCTGAGATTCAGGCGTTACTTCCCCACCGATATCCGTTCCTACTGGTGGATCGAGTCAAAGAGTTTGAACCGCATAAAAGCATCATCGGCATCAAAAACGTGACGATCAATGAGCCGTTCTTTCAAGGACACTTTCCAGGCCGCCCGGTGATGCCGGGGGTGCTGATTGTCGAAGCCATGGCCCAGGTGGGTGGTGTGCTGGTCTTCAAGTCGGGAGGGACAGTCGGAAAAACCATTATGTATCTGACGGGTATTGAGGAGGCCAAGTTCAGGCGACCGGTGGTCCCTGGCGATCAGCTGCGTATTGAAATTGAGGTCATCAAGAAGCGTCCGCCATTCTGGAAAATGCAAGGGAAGGCATATGTAGACAATGAAATGGTCTGTGACGCCGTGATGACGGCAATGGTGATGGAGGAGAAGGCGGACACGAAATAATCGGGTTTGATGAGTGCTCGATTCCTGAAGCGTACGGTCGGCGTGTGGGCCAGGCAGTGATCCGGCAGTTGACGAATGGCCGGTGAGGTTTGACGCTAGTAAAGGGGGCATGCGTGAAGATACATCCAACAGCGATCATTCATCCCAAGGCGAGCCTCGATCATAACGTAGAAATTGGGCCGTTCTGCGTAGTGGGAGAGCATGTTGTGATCGGAAAGGGGAGCCGACTTCTTTCCCATGCGATTATCGATGGGTGGACGGAAATCGGGGAGCGGAATGAAGTGCATCCGTTTGCTTCGATCGGAGGGCCTCCACAGCACCTTGGCTATAAAGGGGAACCGACCAAAGTCGTCATCGGCCATGACAACATCATCCGCGAATATGTCACGATCAATCGAGGAACCGTCCAGGGAGGGGGTGTGACCTCTCTCGGGTCCAAAGGCATTCTGATGGCCTACGTGCATGTGGCCCATGATTGCCGGCTCGGCGACCATATCATTATGGCGAATGCGGCAAGCCTGGCGGGACATATTACCATCGGTGATCATGCGGTTATCGGAGGCTTGACCGGTGTTCTTCAGTTTGTGCGTATCGGAGACTATGTGATGATTGGAGGGTGTTGTGCGATTGGCCAGGATATCCCTCCGTTTGCATTTGCAGCCGGCGGGTATCGCGCACATCTGTACGGCCTCAATTCAGTTGGATTACAACGGCACGGGTTCTCGGTAGACCGGATCGCCTTGTTGAAGAAGGCATTTGACTTGCTGTTCCGATCGGGCCATCGGACGGCGGAGGCGGTACGATTGGCAAAAAAGGAGTTTAAAGGACAGGCGGATGTGGCCAAGATCCTCACGTTTATGGAGGGAACCAAACGTGGCATCTCGAGGGCTGTCAACCATGACCTAGAGCGCGAGTTCGATCAACCGGTGTGAGCTCTCAGCCACTATGACCCTGGCCATGCCTATAGCAGACGGTCGAATCGGGGTGATCGCCGGAAACGGACGATTTCCGATCATCTTTGCGGACAACGCTCGTAAAATGGGCCTTCAAGTCTATGCGGTGGCTCATGAGGGCGAGACTGAACCGGAGCTTGAACAGCATGTCGATCGGATCCATTGGATCAAGATTGGCCAACTCAACAAGCTGATCAACGCGTTCAAGGCCGACGGCGTCCGGAATGTGGTCATGCTGGGAGGCATTAAGAAAACGCATGTCTATAGCCATGCCCGTCCTGATTTTCGCGTGCTCGCGCTCGCCACGAAACTGGCTCTCTGGAAGGATGACGATATTCTACGCGCACTTGCTGCGGAACTGGAGAAGGATGGCATCACCATTTGTGAGTCGACGTTCGGCCTGGAAGGGATCTTGGTTGAAGAAGGGACGCTCACGTCGCGTCAACCAACTAAGAAGGAGTGGGTGGACATCCGTTATGGCTGGGACGTGGCTAAAGAGACGGGGCGCCTCGACATCGGCCAATGCGTCGTGATCAAAGACCGCGTGGTTGTGGCGGTCGAAGCGGTCGAAGGTACCGATGAAGCGATCAAGCGTGGTGGCGAACTGGCCAAGGATGGTGCGGTTGTGGTGAAGCGGAGCAAACCGCAGCAGGATCTCCGGTTTGACCTGCCGGCCGTGGGTCCCAGGACGATCGAGGTCATGCAATCCGTCAAGGCGTCAGTGCTGGCCGTTGAGGCTGGTCGATGCGTGATGCTTGATCGAGAAGTGCTTCTCCGCACTGCGGAGGAAGCCGGCATCACCGTCGTTGGCCTCGCTCGCGAAGCGGAGCCAAGTGCTGCGACCTGAGTCAATGAAGCAGTTTCGGAATCTGAAGATCTGGTTGATCTATTGATTTCAGAAACTCAACAAATCGATCGATCAAGAAATTCCCCAATTCAGTCTAAGAGGCGTATGGTCAAGCTCCGTGCCGGTGTCATCGGGGTCGGGCATCTCGGTCAACACCATGCGCGCCTCTATGCCTCATTGCCAGATTCGACGTTGGTCGGCGTGATCGACCAAGACCAGGGGCGAGCCTCTGCCATTGCCCAGAAGCATGGCGCACAGGTATTCAGTGATCTGCCAGATTTCTTGAAGCAGGTTGAAGTCGTCAGTATCGCCGTCCCCACATCCAGTCACTATTCCGTGACCAAAGCCTGTCTTGAAGCCGGGAAACATGTGCTGGTGGAGAAACCGATTGCCGTTCTGCCGGTTGAGGCACGGGAGTTGGTGGAGTTGGCAAAACGCAATCGATGTACGCTGCAAGTGGGACATAGTGAGCGTTTCAATCCTATTCTGCAGTTGATGCGGTCACATATTCAGAAACCGGTGTTGTTCGAGTGCTATCGACTGGGGACCTATAGTGGGCGTGGCACCGACGTTGATGTCGTCCTGGATTTGATGATTCATGACCTTGACTTGGTGCTGTCCTTCGATCCAGGCCCCGTCGAAGATGTGCGGGCTGCTGGAGTGACGATGCTCTCCTCGACCAGTGATGTGGCTAATGCACGTGTTCAGTTTAGGAGTGGGTGTGTCGTCAACCTTACCGCAAGTCGAATCTCACCAAAGGCAACGCGACAATGGCATGTATTTCAAGGCGATGGGTGTGTGTCGATCGATTTCCAGTCCCGCCAGGGCATGATCGGACGCCGATCGCTTGAATCTGGCAGGAAGCCCATGATGGTAGCTGAAGAGGTACAAGCCGGAGACGGTGAGCCGCTAAAACTACAGCTGGAATCGTTTCTCCATGCGATTCGTTTGGGATCTCGCCCAATCGTGTCCGGCGAGGACGGGGTTGCTGTTCTGGAGCTGGCTCATCGCGTGCTGTCGGCGATGGGAGTATCGTTGCCTCACAAGACATGAGACCATCTCCACGGATCAACCGTCACGTGCCTTCTCAGCCGCGTGCATCGATTCGTAGGCACTGTCTGTGCTCCAATAAATCGTCATGCCGCGTATCCTGATCATTACTGGTGAAGCCTCCGGCGACCTCCACGGAGCCAATTTGGCCAAGGCGCTTAGAGCCAAGGACCCTCAGGTCTCGCTTGCCGGGATCGGAGGGGCAGCGATGGAGGCGGCCGGTGTGCAATTGGTCTGCAAGATGGGGCAGTTCGACGTGATGGGGATGGTCGGGCCCTTGGTGTTGGTGGCGATCATGCGACGGTTTTTCTTCATGCGACGGTTATTTCGGTCCGAACCATGGGATGCGGTCATCTTTGTCGATAACCCCGGATTAAACTTACGGTACGCCTACTTCGCCAAGGGCGCTGGGTTGCGCGTGTTCTATTATGTTGCGCCGCAGATTTGGGCCTGGGGGGCCTGGCGGATGTACTGGATCAAGAAACGAGTCGATCAGGTGTTGGTCATTCTGCCTTTTGAAAAGCCTCTCTATGACAGCGCGGGTATGCGCTGCACATTTGTCGGCCATCCCATCCTGGATGCAGTCGAAGGATCCTACGATCGGACGGCGCTGCGCAGCAGATTTGGCTTCGCTCAGGATGAGCGGGTGATTGGCTTGTTGCCGGGGAGTCGCGTACATGAGGTACAGGCTCTGTTGCCGATCCTGATCAGGGCCGCAGAGCAATTGGCTCACCGGGCGCCAAAAACGAAGTTTATCTTGGCGCAAGCCTCCACTATTCAGGATAATCTGCTGCAGCCACTCTTGCGGCACAGTTCGGTTCCTGTCACTCTGGTCAAAGAGCAAGCAAGTGAAGTGATGGCCGTATCCGATGTGGTGCTGGTGGCGTCGGGGACAGCCACGTTGCAAGCCGCCGTCGTGGGCACTCCTATGGTGTTGATCTACCGAACATCGGATTTGGAATTTTGGATCGCGAGTTTCTTTCTCCGGGTCAAATGGATTGGACTGGTGAATTTGGTGGCAGGTCGATCCGTCGTGCCGGAGTTGTTGCAGGATGAGGCTACCGGTCAGCGTCTCTACGAGGAGGCGCTGCGGATCTTGGAAGATCCCGCAGCCTATGCAGAAATGAAGCGGAGCTTAGCACAGGTACGAGACGCGTTAGGTGAACCAGGCGCGTCCCTCCGAGCGGCAGAGGTGATAATAGCGGCATGTCGGGAGTAGAACGATTCAAGCGGCTCATGCGGTATGTTCGCCCGTATCGGGCGAGGTTTTTGGGTGGGTTCGCCTGCTCCGGGATGGTGGCGATCTTGACCGGGGTGTATGCCTGGTTGGCACGTCCAGTGCTCGACGGGATCTTCATCGAAAAAAATGAACGATTGCTGCTGGTCTTGCCGCTGGCGATATTGGCTGTTGCGGCAGTGAAGGCGTTCTTCAGCTATGGCGTCGGGTACCTGATGGCGTATGTGGGGAATCGAGTGGTGGCAGACATTCGGCAAGAGTTGTTTCAGCAGCTCATGCGCATGCCGATCGGATTTCACGACTCCAACACGTCGGGTCGTTTGGTGTCGCGGATCGTGAACGATGTTGGGTTGATGGCGAATGCGGCGTCGAGTGTCGTCAAAGACATGTTTCAAAATGCCCTGACATTTCTGGCGATGGTCGGCGTGATTCTCTATCAGGACTGGAAGTTGGCGGGCATCTCGCTGGTCGTGATTCCGCTTGCGGGGCTGACGATGGTTCGAGTGGGGAAGCGGTTGAAGAAATTGGCGGCGAGTGGACAAGCCCAGATGGGCGATATGTCTTCAACACTCCAAGAAACGTTTGCCGGCATCAGGGTCGTGAAGGCCTTCGGTCGTGAAGACGCAGAAGCCGGGCGATTTCAAGCGCGGAACCAGGCCTTTCTGGCCACCACCTTGAAAACGAATCAGGTCTGGTCGATCGGCCATTCGCATATGGAAGTCATCGGCGTGATCAGTATCGCGGTTATTATTTGGTATGGCGGCTATCTCGTCATCAACGGGACGATGACGCCCGGCGCGTTCTTTTCGTTCATGGCTGCCATGTTATTGGCCTATACCCCGGTTCGGAAGTTGTCTGGGGCTAACAATCTGATCCAGCAAGCCCTGGCTGCGGCTGAACGCGTCTTTGATGTGTTGGACATGAAGACCGAACAGGCACAGACCCAGGGCATGGTCCCGTTGGCCGGGATCCACCGTGCCATTGAATTCCAGGGTGTCTCGTTGCGATATGAGAGCCAGAAGATTCCCGCGCTGACCAAGGTTGATCTTACCATCAGGCCCGGGGAAGTTATTGCGCTTGTCGGGAGCAGTGGAAGTGGAAAGACCACGTTAGTCAGTTTGTTGCCGCGGTTCTATGAGCCGACCACAGGCCGTATTCTAATCGACGGCGTTCCGCTTGACTCGTATGAATTACAGTCATTACGTGCCCATATCGGGATCGTGTCGCAAGAGATTGTGCTGTTCGATGATACCATCCGGAACAACATCGCCTTCGGACGAACAGGGGCCAGTCAGGCTGAGGTTGAACAGGCGGCCAAGCTGGCCTATGCGCATGACTTCATTCTTCGGATCCCAGACGGGTATGGTGCCCTCATCGGAGAACGGGGACTCAAGCTCTCGGGGGGCGAGCGCCAGCGTCTGGCCATCGCCCGCGCGCTGCTTCGCGACCCGCCATTGCTGATCCTGGATGAAGCGACGTCGGCGTTGGATACGGAGTCTGAACGGATCGTGCAGTTGGCCTTGACGAACTTAATGAAGAATCGAACGACATTGGTGATTGCGCATCGGCTGTCGACCATTCAAAATGCGGACCGCATTGTGGTGTTGGACGGTGGGACGATCGTTGAAGTAGGCTCGCACGAGGATCTGCTTCGGCAGGGAGGAAGCTATCACCGTTTGCACACGTTGCAGTTTCAATCCGAAGAATTGGCGCATTGATTCTATGAAGAAATCGTTCTTGGTCAGATGGCTGAAACTTTCTGTGCTGCCTCCGGTGGGAGCGGCACTGATTCGTGGTATTGCCCGCACGATGCGCCACGAGACTAGAGGACAGGAAGCGGTCGATGCCTTGTATCGTGAAGGAGGGCACGCCATTACCGCATTTTGGCATGCACAGCAATTGATGATTCCATTTGGGTACCGAGGACCGGGTGCCCATGTGTTGATCAGCCAGCATGGGGATGGAGAGATTATTGCGCGTATCATCGCGCGATTCGGTCATGGGGCCGTGCGTGGATCCAGTACGCGCGGCGGGGCCAATGCCCTACGCGCATTGATTAAATTAGCTCGATCCGGCCAAGATGTTGCGGTGACGCCGGATGGCCCGAAAGGGCCGCGTCACGTTGCCAAGCTGGGGGTGATCCAGCTGGCGAAAGCCTCGGGACTTCCGATCGTGCCAATAGCCTTTGCCTGCTCAAAAAAAAACTCTTTGCGAGTTGGGATCGCTACATGGTCCCCTATCCGTTTTCGACAGGCCTCTTTTGCTACGGACGTCCGCTCTGGGTCTCACGTGAGGCCGATGAGACGGCGCTCGAAACAGCTCGCGTGGAACTTGAGACCGTGTTGAATCAGTTGACGGATCAGGCGGAAAATGATGTGGATGTAAAAGGTAAGGCGTGAAATGTAAGAGGCGTAGGCATTAAACAGGGCGCCTCACCTTTTGCCTCGTGCGGTTCACGTCGTTCTCATGTGGAAGCTGCTCTATAACATCGGTCTTCTTCTTGCCGCCCCAGTGGTTATCGCTGTGCTGCTGGCCAAACCTCGCTGCCGCCCTGGTTTTCTTCAGCGGATGGGTTGGCACATTCATCCTTCCGATCGCCAAACGACAGCCTCGCCGCTTGTGTGGATTCACGCGGTGTCACTTGGTGAGGTCGTCGCCGCGACGCCGTTGGTGAAGGCGCTGCATGAACGTCATCCTGAGTTTCGGTATATCGTCACGACGGTGACTGAAACCGGCCGAGAGGCGGTAGAACAGCGCTTAGGCGGTATTGCCGAGCACCGGTATGCTCCGCTTGACTTTCCCTGGGCTGTGGCTCGGATGATCCGCAGTCTGCGGCCGGTGCTGTATGTGTTTGTCGAGACGGAATTATGGCCGAACTTATTGTGGACGTTACGAGCACAGGATGTGCCCTCGGTGTTGGTGAACGGGCGGTTGTCGTCGCGGTCATTTGGCCGTCAGGATTTGCCCGTGATTCGCTCTTTGTATCGATCTATACTTCAAACGCTCACACTCTGTCTCATGCAATCTGATAGAGATCGACAGCGTATTGTTGCATTAGGCGCTGAGCCGTCGCGCGTTCATGTGACCAGTAATATCAAGTTTGATCAGCCTCTCCCGGACGTTCGCTCACATGAATCGCTCCGTCAGAGCTTTGGGCTCGATGAGCATGAACAATTGATGCTCGCGGGTAGCACGCACGCTGGAGAAGAGGAACTGCTGGTTTCGGCCTACCGACACATCGTGAAGACCTATCCCACAACCGTGTTGATGCTGGCGCCACGCCATATCGAGCGAGCGGATCGAGTCGAAGCCGTGCTGCGAGAAGCCGGATTTGCCGTGCAGCGGAGAAGTCGGATTCAGGGGAAGCAGTCTGGTCCGCGCGTGATCATTTTGGATACGAGAGGAGAGCTGTCTCGCGCATATCGAGACGCTGTCGTGGCATTCGTCGGTGGAACTCTGGTTCCCGTGGGGGGGCACAATTTGTTGGAACCGGCTGTATGGGGTATCCCCGTCATGTTTGGGCCTCATACGGACCATTGCGCCGAGGTCGCGGCACTTCTATCAGAGGCTGGAGGAGGTCGCCGCGTGATGGGGGTGGAGGACCTCATTACCTCTCTTGAAGAATGGCTCGGTCAGCCTGACACTCGACATCGGATGGGGCAGGCTGCAAGACAGGTGGTGTTGGACAATCAAGGCGCACTCACACGGAGTCTGGAGTTCATTGAGACGTGCCTCCGTGCGGCTCCGTCGTATTCCGACTCGTGTGTGGCAACGGGGCCGGGACCGCTTGTAGCCAAACACTGACATGGCGTTCTTGCTTCCTGGACAACCGGTTCGCAAAAGGCTGTACTGGGTTGCTGGGTTGTACGGCCTCATCATTCGGTGTCGGCTGTGGTGCTACCGCCAGGGTTGGCTCACGACCACACGGCTACCCTGTCGGGTTGTGAGTGTCGGGAATCTGACAGTCGGGGGGACGGGAAAAACTCCGATCGTCATTCTCCTGACGGAATGGCTAGTGGCCAAGGGGAAACGGGTGGCGATCTTGAGCCGAGGGTATAAACGGACGAGCACGGTGCCCTATCTATTGGTGTCCGATGGATCTCGAATCTTGGCTGGCCCCTCGGAGGCCGGGGACGAACCGTTTCTCATGGCGCAGCGTTGTCCGCGCGCCGTTGTGGCTGTGGGGGCTGATCGGGTCGCGCTTGGTCGGTGGGTATTGGAACAGTATCCCGTCGACTACATCATGCTCGATGATGGCTTTCAGCATCGAGCCCTTCATCGCGATGTCGATCTAGTGTTGCTGGATGCCACTGATGCGGCAGGACTTGATGCGCTGCTTCCATCGGGAAGACTGCGGGAACCCTTAGAGGCGCTGGAACGAGCGAGTGCGGTGGTGATTACCCGGGCCGATTCGAGGCAAGATGTAGAAGCGGTTCAGCAGCGATTGCGTAAGATCGCGTGGCCGTCAGAGGACATCATAGAGGTCGTATTTCGGCCGGAGTCCTTTCGCGCAATCGGCTCAGCGGGGCCGCAAGCTCTTGAGTGGGGGCAAGGTAAACGGGCCTGGCTGGTAAGCGGGATCGGCAATAGCCCATCGTTCCGCCGCTCGGTTGAATCCATCGGGGTTGAGATTCTTGGAGAGACAGTGTTTGAAGATCATCATCGCTACTGTGACGAAGAGATCAGACAGATCCGCGCCACTGTGCAGGCCAATGGGAGCGAGATTGTCCTAACGACCGAGAAGGACGGCGGAAAACTGTCCCCCTTCCTCCGGCCCAATGATCCCTGGTGGATGCTTCGACTGGGGACGGAAGTCGTGCGCGGAGAAGCGCGGCTGTATGGATTGATCGATCGATGGGCTATTAACCGATGAGACCGAACAGGTAGGAGTTCGTGCGTAGAGATCTGCCTCGGAACATCTTGGTGCGGGCACCGAATTGGATCGGCGATGCCGTGATGTGCGAGCCGGCTATTCGCGGGCTGCGGTCACTGTTCCCGGAAGCGGAGATCACGATGCTTGCCAAGCGGGCCGTCGCCGAACTGTTCAGTGCGGCTCCAGAGCTGAGTCGAGTTGTGGTGTACGATGACAAGGGGCCTCATGCGGGGCTTTCTGGGAAATGGTCGCTGGCGGGTACGTTGCGGCGGCATGACTTCGATCTGGCAGTGCTTTTTCAGAACGCCTTCGAAGCGGCATTTCTCGCGTGGCTTGCGGGTATTCCGCAGCGATATGGCTATGCCACGGATGGACGAGTCTTTTTTCTGACCACGCCTGTTGCGGTGCCGAGTCGTAGTCGTGGGGTCCATCAAGTTGAGTACTATTGGAACCTGTTGAAGCCTTTGGGGCTGTCTGGCGGGGCATCGTCGCCGACGCTATGTGTGACAGTAGACGAGAGTCGTCAGGTGGATGTCAGGCTCGCTGGGGCCGAGGTCGGCTTGTCAGATATCGTGATTGGTATCAATCCAGGGTCGACCTACGGAAGTGCAAAGCGTTGGTTACCTGAGCGATTCGCTGAAGTCGCGCAGCGACTTGCGGAACGTATAGGGCAGGACGAGAATGCACAGGTGGTAGTGGTCATTCTGGGGGCACAGGGAGAGGAGTCCTTGGGAAGGGACATCGCCGCTCGAATCAATGGGCGATCAGTGGTGCTGTCGGGTGCCACGACCATTCGTGAGTTGATGGCGGTGGTCAAGCGATGTCGCCTGCTCATCACCAACGATACAGGGCCGATGCATATCGCTGCTGCGTGCGGTGTACCGGTCGTGGCGGTGTTTGGTCCTACGGATTCACATACCACTGCACCCTATGGGCAAGAGCGATCGATTGTGCGGGAAGCCGTAGACTGTGCGCCTTGCTTCCTTAGGGAATGCCCGATTGATCACCGGTGCATGACGCGCATCCCCGTTGACCGGGTATATGAAGCGGCAGTGCAACAGCTGAGCGGTTTGTCTCGTGTATCTGGTCTATCTCGTCCAGACAACACAGACCAGACGAACATTCTGTCCGGCTACACCATCTTTCTCGATCGAGACGGAACGCTCAATCCTGATCCCGGCTATATCAAGTCTCCGGATCAGTTTGAGTTGTTTTCTGGGGTGTCCGAGGCGCTCGCGCGTCTGAAGCGGGCTGGTGCCCGATTGATCGTCGTCACCAATCAATCGGGAATTGCGCGAGGACTCTTGTCGCGCAAGGACCTCGATGCCGTGCACATGAAACTGAAGCGTCTTCTCGATGGCGCGGGTGTGACACTCGACGCGATCTATTTCTGTCCTCACCATCCTGACGACGGTTGCGAATGTCGAAAACCGAACCGTGGGATGATTGACCAAGCGGTGCGAGAGTGCGGGGTGACTCTCGATCACTCCTATCTGATCGGCGATCACAGTCGGGACATCGAATTGGCAAAGCGGGTCGGGGTGCGCAGTATCTTAGTGACGACGGGTGTCGTGTCTCCGCAGGACGCAGAAAGACTCAAAGCCTCAGGGCCAGCTCCAGCTTGGGTTGCATCCTCGCTGGCGGACGCTGCGGACTGGCTGCTCTCTGATGCAAGCAGGGCGTCCGTACAGATCCGCGGGCGGCAGGTCGCACATACGTGATGGAGTGGAGTGGCGGCGTTCGGCCCGGTCTTGTGTTGAGTGGAGAGCCAGCGTAAGTTGTATCGGTAGCAGACGACGGGCAAGGGAGTCGGCTGTGTTGTGCAGCGAGAGAGAACGATGGCAGCGAACCAACCTGTGAACGTGTGTTCCGTTCCATGTAACCTTTGTGGTGGCACCCAGGTGTCGACTCTGTCGAACAAAAGTCGAAGTGGGAAGCCATTGCGGACGGTCATTTGTCAAGCGTGCGGACTTGTGTGGTCGGACCCACGCCCTCATGACGCCAGGCAGTTTTATGAGGAGGAGTACCGCCTCTCCTACAAACACACCTACAGCCCGAAGCCCAAACACGTCTTACGCGCGGGCCATGTGGCCTTGTCGCGATTCGAAAAGATCGAGCCGTTGCTGTCGAGTCGGAAAGCTGTTCTCGATGTTGGTACCGGCGGAGGAGAGTTCGCCTATCTGCTTCAATCGTTGGGGCATGGCGTGAGCGGGATTGAACCGAATAGAGGGTATGCCGACTATTCCATACAGGAATATGGGCTCACGGTTCAGGTCGGGTTCGTGCAAGATGCGGTGTTTCCACCCGAATCGTTCGATGTGGTGACGATCTGGCATGTACTCGAACATACGGAAGATCCGGGTTTCATTCTAGCCCTGCTCCGATCCTGGCTGAAACCGAACGGCACGCTTGTTGTGGAGGTCCCCAATGTCGAGGCAACCTGTCAGGCTCCCAGCAGCACATTCCATGAAGCCCATCTCTATAACTTCAATGTGGTGTCATTACGCCGATTGGCCAAGAAACACGGGTTGTTCGAGACCAAGCATCTGATCTCTCGCGATGGTGGGAATATCACGATGTTCCTGTCTCGTATGGAGCCACTGTTCCAAGATCGGTACGCGGCAACTATTTCGGGCAACTGCGAGTGGATCTCGAGGATCGTGCGTCAGCACAGCAACGTGCGGCGCCACTTGACGCCGATGCCGTACCTGCGGGCTTGGCAGCGTCTCTGCCGATCATTCAAAGAGAGGCGTGAAACGGCGGACGCAAAGAGCGGTAAGGCATTGCTCGACACACTCTATTCGCCTCAGTTTCGCTCCCATTCTGTGGGACGTGGATGAACAGATTTGGATGATGTACGGATCATCACGCGTGGTCTTGCTTCATTCTAGGTATTGACGCGCAGTGTTCGCTGGAAGGTTCTCCGGTGTCATCTGTCAACCCTCTCGATAGTCGCTTCTCATCGGTGTTGAACAATGCCCGCATCCTGTTGATCAAGCCCAGTTCTCTCGGGGATATCGTGCATGCATTGCCAGTCGTTTCGGCGATCAAGGCACAATGGCCGAGATCACATCTCACGTGGATTGTGAAGCGCCAGTGGGCTGACCTTGTCGAACGGGCAGAGGGAGTCGACCGTGTCTGGCCGGTTGATATGACGGTGGGAAGTTGGATCGGGGAAGGCCGGGCACTGCGCGCACAGCAGTTCGACCTCGCCATCGATTTGCAAGGGCTGTTTCGCAGTGGCATCTTGGCATGGCTCAGTGGTGCGCCGGCGCGTATTGGCTTTGCGAATGGAAGGGAAGGAAGTCCCTGGTTCTACTCCGACCGTGTCCCGGTTACCGATCCCGATATCCATGCGGTCGATCGATATCTTTCCCTTGTCGCGGCGTTGGGGGCATCTCTGCCGGACAAACCGCGATTTGGGTTTAGGCTACGAGAGGAGGACATGGCGACCGTTCGAGAGATTTGTCAACGGCGAGGCCTCACAGTAGACAAGCCGTGGGTTGCCGTAAATGTTGGAGCGCGGTGGCCGACAAAGCGCTGGCCGCTGACATCGTTTGCTGCCGTTCTGGATCAGCTGTATGAGGCACAGCTCAGCCCGGTTGTTGTGATTGGAAGTGCTGATGAACGACCACAGATGGATAGCCTGAAGGCTCTGGCACAAAGTCCGTTCATCGACCTGTGCGGTGAGATTCCATTGAAGTGCTTGCCCGCACTGCTGTCTAAAGCGACCGCCATGATCACAAATGATTCCGGGCCAATGCACATCGCTGCGGCGCTTGGGATTCCGGTGATTGCAATGTTCGGACCAACCAGTGCGAGTCGGACTGGTCCGTATGGAGACGGTCATCAGGTATTGATCGGTCGGGTCCCCTGCAGCCCTTGTTTCAGTCGCATCTGCCGACACGATCCTGAATTGGAATGCCTTCATCTCATTCAGCCGACTCAAGTGGTCGATGTGATACGGCCCTTATTGACGGCTCAGGTACCATGTCGATGAATGTCTTGATCGTTCGCCCGGACGGCATCGGCGATGTCTTACTCTCTCTTCCCGTGGCGACACAACTCAGGCAGCTTGTGCCTGGGGTCAGAATTGGGTTTCTCACTAGTCCCACTGTGGCGCCTTTGTTTGAGCATCATCCCGATGTGGATTATGTGCGAACGATTCGTTTCACAGACCCGTTGAAGGAACTCCGTCTCGCCTTTTCCCAGGGAGTTGAGGCGGCAATTTTTTTGAAGCCGTTTCGCCGTCTGATGTGGGCCGCATGGGTGGCTGGTGTCCCGATTCGCGTTGCCACTGGCTACCGGTGGTATAGCCTATTGGCCAATCGCCGTATGTATGAACATCGCAGCGAGTTTGCAAAACACGAATCAGAGTACAACGTCGATATGATCAAGGGGTTGGGGTTGCCTCCTCAGCCTGTGAGCCAGCCGGTGCTCACCCTGACCGAGACCGAACGGGCCGCTGGGGCATCCAGGTGGGCGGGATTGCCAAGTTCTCGCGTCGTGGTCCACCCAGGGGGAATTTCAGCACGCCGCTGGCGGCTGGAGCATTACCGTGATCTGGTCTCGACATTGACAGACAGGGGATATGGTGTGGTGCTGACTGGCAGCGATCAGGAACGAAGAGAGTTTGGGAAAGGTCTGTCGTTGCCTACTACATCTCCCTCAGGGGTAGTAGATCTTATGGGGACCCTGTCGCTGCGAGAACTGATGGCGGTGATCGCCAATGCCCATGTCGTCGTCTCAGGAGCGACAGGACCGGCTCACCTGGCGGCAGCTCTAGGTATTCCCACGGTCACCTTGTTCGACCCTCGACGAAACAATTTGCCGGTGCGGTGGAAACCGCTTGGGACGGGAGTCTTGCTGCGCCCCGATGTTCCTACGTGCGATAAATGTATCGGCGAGGTCTGTCCCTATTGGGATTGCCTTGATCGATTTACGGTTGCAACTGTCACGTCCGTCATCTCCAAAGTTTTAGAGGCCCCGTCAGGGCTTACGGTACTCCATATCTAAGCAGGTCCATCAGTGGGGAGGAAGAGCTGTCGCTCGGTGTCGCTCTTGACTCAACTGCGCTTCTATGTTCATATCCGGAACGTTAGAGGATGGCGCGCTAACTCTATGAATTTCCAAGGGCAACGAGATCTTCTCTTGCTGTCTGAGGTAGAGAGTGATGGTGCGGTCACACAGCGGTCTCTCTCGACCAAGCTAGGAGTCGCTCTGGGGTTGACCAATCTCTATCTCAAGCGGTTGGTGCGGAAGGGTTATATCAAGATCACCACGATTCCCTCGCACCGAGCTCGGTATTTGCTGACTCCGCAAGGGTTGCCGAGAAATCCAGACTGGCCTACCTCTTTATGGAGTATTCCCTGTCTCACTACCGTGATATACGCACGCGGCTACGAGAAACGCTCTCTCACGCAGCCAACAACGGAACGAAACGCGTCGTCATCTATGGAACCGGTGAACTTGCTGAGATGGCCTATCTGTCGCTCCGAGAAATACATATGACCTTGGTTGGATTTGTCGATGATACCCAGCAGGAGTCGTTCTTGTCCTATCCGGTTTCGCCGCCGGAGGCATTGAGCGGATGGGAGTTCGATGCGGTGTTATTGGCGGATTTCGAGCAAACGGCGGGGCACCGTACGACACTCGGACAGTGCCAGGTTCTGGATAGCAAGATCATAGCGCTTACTCCCGTAATGTAAGTGACTCTGGGCGACCATTTTTCTAAGCACTGTAAGTGAGAGGGCGAAGCTGTGTTCGATGACAACGTCTACAGGGACAAGGAACCCAGTCAAACCAGCAGCCTTCACTGGTATGCCCTACGTACTAAGTCACGTCACGAAAAACTGGTACGAGATCAGTTGGACAAGCAAGGAATCGAGCCGTTGCTCCCGACGGTCAAACGGCTGAGCCAATGGAAGGATCGAAAGAAGGAAATCGAGGTCCCGCTGTTTTCTGGGTATTGTTTCGTGCGGTTTACTCAGCAGGAGAAGACACCGGTGCAACAGACGACAGGTGTTGTCGAAATCGTCGGCAGCGGAAGTCGTCCTGAACCGATCCCGGAGCAGGAAATCGACGCACTTCGCCGTCTCATGACCAGCGTCCTCCCGTATGATCCACATCCCTATCTCCATGAAGGAATGAAGGTGGAAGTCGTTCGAGGCCCGTTGCAGGGTGTGCAGGGGATGTTGCTGCGGAAAGAGAAACGGCATCGGTTGGTCATCGGCGTGCGGCTGATTCAGCAGGCAGCGGTGGTGGAGATCGATGTCAATGATGTGGTGGCGGGATAAGAGGCGGAAGCCACAATGGTCTGTCGAATGGGTTAAGGAGTAGCGATGATCCGAGAAAGGACTGATGGAGTAGGCGCAATCGTGAATGGCCGTACGGCCAATCTGTCCCCTCATTTGGTTGTTGAATTGATCGCGTAAGGTGACGGTGGAGAACCCTCTCGGAAATTCGTTCTGGCTCCGCTATTTGCCAGCATCTCTTCGCGCGAAGATCGAACATAGACCAGATGTACTCAAGGTTTTGAATAATGTCGCATGGCTCTTCAGTGATAAGATCTTGCGCATGGGTGTTGGTCTAGTTGTCAGTGTCTGGATAGCTAGACATCTGGGACCGGTCGACTTCGGGCTCTTTAGTTTCGCTATTGCAGTTGTGTCACTTTTTGGTGTCCTTGCCACGCTCGGTCTTCCAGGTATCATGGTTCGGGATCTTGCCAATGAGCCAGAGAATAGTTTTGCGACGTTAGGCAGTGGCTTAGTACTTCAGGTGATCGGAGGAATAATCGCGTTTTCTTTTCTACTGATTTTGTTTGCCATCCTGCGACCAGACGACCATTCCACTATGAGTGTCGTTACGATCATCGGTCTCACGTTGCTTTTGAAAGGATGTGACTGTTTTAAATCCTGGTTTGACTCCCAGGTGCAGTCCAAGTACTCGGTATGGGCTGAGAACACCGCATTTGTGGTGGCATCGCTGATAAAGGTCGGACTAATTTTGCTGGGTGCCTCTCTCCTAGCATTCGCGTGGGTCACGCTCGTCGAGAGTCTCCTAACCGCACTCATGCTGTTTATCATGTACGAATGGGCAGGAGGCGGAATGCGTGTATGGAGATTCACGATTGCTCGTGCTCAAACCTTGTTGCAACAGAGTTGGCCTCTTATCCTCTCGGGGCTTGCTGTGATGGTTTATATGCGCATTGATCAGGTCATGTTAGGCCAAATGCTCAATGATGAAGCCGTTGGTATTTACTCTGCTGCTGTTCGCCTTAGCGAAGCGTGGTATTTTATTCCAATGGCAATCGTGAGCTCGGTGTTTCCGACGTTGCTCGATGCCAAGAAAACAAGCGAAGCTCTGTACCTAGAAAAATTTCAACAGCTCTACGATATGCTGGTCGTGATTGCGTTGGCAGTTGCAATTCCAGTGACATTTCTCGCAGACCCGATAGTTGTGGCTATTTTTGGTCAGGAATATCTCCAGGCAGGCACGATTCTGTCCATTCATATCTGGGCTGCACTTTTTGTATTCCTTGGAGTGGCAAGTGGAAAATGGTTTCTTGCGGAGAATCGTCAGCTGCTCGCGTTTCATCGAGTATCTTGGGGAATGGGGGTCAATATTGCACTCAACGTACTATGGATCCCACAGTATGGGGGAGTTGGTGCAGCATGGGCCACGCTCATTTCACAAGCGGTGGCTTCCATGTTAATTGATGTGGTCCATAAGGAGACGAGACTGATGTTCAAGATGAAGCTGAAGGCTTGCCTGTTAATAAGAGTGCTCCGTATGCAATATTCTACCTAGTGGACTGTAACGTTTAAAATGGTCGTATCATGACGTCTATGGAGGACGTGATGACACTGACCACGAGTGAACGCATGGAACTTCAACGCCAAGCGAGAGCCAGCAATGGTCGAGCCGATTC
>JAOUHD010000003.1 GCA_029865345.1 Nitrospira sp. | reverse complement strand
CATATATGGATCCGCCTAAACATTTTTATGCATTGTCAGTTGCGAGCCATTAACCGATGATCCTCTGCAAAAAGACGCTCGAATGTCTTCGAGAAATGATCAATGAAAAATCAGAATATCGCTCTGGCCCAAAGTTAGTTCAATTCTTCAATGATCTAGGGTTCAGTGACTCATACGGACAAGGTTTTCCATCTTGCTGGTTCTTCACTGACGAGCGCTTGGCAAAAATCAATGGAACGCCCGCCCTGGATCAGTGCATCAGAAACACTTTTGCTCCCGTCAATTTCGTCGGGCGAATTCAAGAGCTAGATCTCTTAATCAAAGAGTTTAACCAGTATCTTGCATTCGACAAATAGAAGTTTGTTCGACAAGAAGCAGACATTGGTTTTCAGAAACTCGAAAAGGTTGAAATTGAATCCGGGGAGCCGAAGGATTCCGAGAATGAGTTTCTGAGTCGCGAGTTCACGAACGTTGATCTAACGGCGTTACAGCTAGAAAACGCGATCACCGATGTGCTTCAGTACAGGATTAAGGAAATTGAAAAGTGCTTCAGCTCTGGCTCGCCGCTGGCGGTAATACTTCTGGCAGGAAGCGCACTGGAAGGCATCCTCCTTGGTTTGGCTATTCGACACACAAGGCAATTCAATTCCGCCAAGTCATCGCCGAAATATAGCAGTTCGAAAGTAAAGCCCTTTCATGAGTGGAGCCTTAGCGGTTTCATTGATGTTGCCAAGGAGTTGGGCCTGATACAGCAGGACACACACAAATTCAGTCACTCACTTAGAGACTTCCGAAACTACATACATCCGTTTGAGCAGATGAGTTCTGGCTTTTCTCCACGAGAACATACGGCGAAGATTTGCCTGCAAGTATTACGAGCTGCTATTCATGAAATTGGCGACAACCTTTCGAGCATACGCAATGCATAACACTACAGTTGAGCATACCTGCGCAAAAAAAGCCGCGCAGGCCGCTCACTCCCACGTTAGCCGTCACAAATGAGCCGCCCGACCAACCAGACGATCGAGCGGTGCTACTTCAAGCTGTTCGCGTCACACTATGACATGCCCGCGGGAGCCGTCGTGTTCACCGACAAGCCGGATGTAATCGTGCGCGGGGAACGCGCGATCGGAATCGAAATCGCCAATCTGTACGTCGACAGTGGCGCCGATCCCGCGAGTGAACAGGTTCAACGTGTGCGCAGGCTGCAGGTCCTCGAACGAGCGCAGGCGCTACACCACGAGTCAGGCGGGAGGCACATCGAACTCTCCGTTGATTTCGATCCTAAATACCCAATCCGCGACATTGAACCCCTCGCACGGTCGCTTACTGCCATCGCGACGGAGGTTGATCACTCTCCGAGTGGTCAAGTCAACCCAACCCTGTTTGCACAAGTGCCGGAGCTGCGTTTCGTCTACCACAACCGGAAGGAGTACCCGGACGCCAAGTGGCGCTCGGTACAGTGCCACAGCGTTCCTTGTTTGTCGCTTGGGCGTCTTCGCGAGCTCATCAGCGACAAGACCAAAAAGCTTTCCGCATACCAGCCGTGCGACGCGTACTGGCTATTGCTTGTGGTCGACTTCATGGACTCGGCTCAGGACCAAGACCTTCACTGGCCGCCTGGCGAAGTGCTCGGTAGCTCGCCGTTCGAGCGGGTGCTCCTGTACAAACCACAGTTCGCCGAGGTACTGCAGGTTCCCCAATGACAGCTAATCCGTCCAGCAAGCGGACGGTCAATCTTGCCGTTTCTCAACCAAAACTCTCGATCCAATCCGATGCCGAACATCAGATCATACGCTTTTACACCTCATGCAAGCCTGAATAGTCCAACGATACTGGTACGTTGCAACGGCAGTATATAACTGTCACCAGCACCATTCTCTTCTTCGCTCCCTTCCCCTTAATAGCGCTTGACTCTCATGCCTAATGCGCCCAGGGTGATGTTATGGTGTATTGAGCCACGCCGACCCTCCCATCCTCGCGCGTCACATTCTCTCCCTCCCATGTCTTGCGCGACCGATTCCCTGGTCTCCGCCGCTTTTGCGCCGCATATTCCTCGAAATACCTCTGTAGACGTCTTCTATCCAAGCACCATCGTCGCTTGGGGTGGCAGAGGTGCCTCCGCACGGGAGTGGAGCTGAGGTCTATCGATCACATCAGTCAACGCAGATATAAGGAGCAACGCCATGATTACGATCACACCGACGGCAGAGGGCAAGATCCGGGAACTCATGCAGGAAGAGAAAGACACGGTCGGCCTGCGCGTCTACGTGAAGGGCGGTGGGTGCCATGGCTATCAGTACGGGATGGCCTTCGAGTCCGTCATGAGCGAAGACGACACCGTCATCGAGAAAGGTGACGTCAAGGTCATCATGGACTCCCAGAGCGCCCCGTTACTGGCCGGCTGCGAAGTTGATTTTCGCGACACGGTGCAAGGCTCCGGCTTTGAGATCAAGAACCCACAAGCCAAAACGACCTGTGGGTGCGGCAGTTCATTCAGCGCATAGCGCATAACGTCATCACAGGGTGCGCTGGATCGCCGGCCACCGCCGTTCGATAGAAAGGGACTAGCCATGGACAGCACAGCCATCATTGGAACCACGAATAAGAAGGGGCAAGTCATCACCGATCCACGCGTGATGATGAACGACGCGCCTCGCACCCCGTCGTTTTTTACCGGCAGCGAAGTCATTAAGGAAGCCGTCAGGCGCGCGAACGTCGATGTGATGGTGGCCTATCCCATCACACCTCAGAGCGAGGCAGCCGCCCTGTGCGGCGAGCTCTTTGCCGAGGGCTATATCGGCGATTATTTCCGTGGGGAGAGCGAATTTGCAGTCATGTCGCAGTGCGCCGGCGCCGCCTTCGGCGGAGCCCGTGTCTTCACGACGACCGCCGGACCAGGCACGATGCGGGCCATGGAAAACTTTCCGATGTGGGCCGGATCCCGATTGCCGATCCAATGTATCGTCACCTGTCGGGGCATCAATTCCCCCTTGTCGATCCAACCGGACACGATCGAGATCGCCTACCTCATGAATACGGGCATGCTCGTCTGGCATGCGGAAACCGCGCAGGATTTTTACGACTGGATTCTGAAGGGCTACATGGTGTCGGAAGAGCCGGACGTCCATTTACCCTTGGCCCTCTGTTGCGACGGCTTCTTCGTGACTCATACGAAAGACGTCGTCGACTTAACGCCTGTCGACATGTGCCTGCCGCCCTATGATCCCTATCGTTCACCCGTTCCCTGCATGGATATGGAATGTCCCCCGGTTCGGATGATGCGCGATCCCTTTGTGATGAAGAGCAACTACATCAGCTACGCTACGCACGCGAGCTGGCAGCAGGAAGTCTGGGCCGCCGCAGAACGCTCGCGCAAGCACACCATCGCGTGGCTGAATGGCTTGATCGAGACAGAGGACGTCGATGCCGACATCCTCATCGTCTCCTCAGGAACCGCCGTCTCCCAAGGACGGGAAGCCATCCGCCTGCTGGCCGATGAAGGCATTCGCGTCGGGCTGGTGAAAATCAAGACTCTGCGCCCATGGCCGGAGGAAGAACTGCTCGAGGCGACCAAACATGCCTCGCATATCATCGTGCCCGAGTTCAATGTCATTGGATGGCTGGCCAAAGAAATCAAAGCCACGATCCCAAACAGCAAGCGAGTCGTCGCCGGACCGCGCGTCTGCGGCGGCATGACCTTGCCACCGGAGGTGATCGTAGAAGAAGTCAAGAAGGCGATCGGCATACGATCCGGTGTGCTAGCGGGACGTGGCGGATGAACCGGACACACGGACAGAACGAGGGCACAGCAGTTGGCTGCGGACGAGATGTACCCACACACCGCATTTGCGGATTACAGAAAAAGCGAGGTATCCGATGAGTCTTGATTATGTAAAATTCACCCCAGGATTCGAATCCTTCATGCCGAAAGAATATCGGGATATGGTGGCGCACGGGCCTTTTGGGAAGAAAACGACCGTGTCGCAGATGGGGAGTTTCAAAGAAATCCTTGAAGAGCACCCCATGTGCGCCGGCTGTGCGATGACCCTGTTCATCCGGCTTGCGATCATCGCATTCCCAAATCCCGAAGACACGATTACCGTCGGGACAGCAGGCTGCGGTCGGCTGGCGATTTCGCAGGCGGCGATTCCATTCGTGTACGGCAACTATGGTGACCAAAACGGGGTCGCCAGTGGACTGTCACGCGGATTGCGGATTCGTTTCGGCGACAAACCCAAGGACGTCGTCGTGATGGCCGGTGACGGCGGCACCGCCGACATCGGATTCCAGCAAGTTCTCCATTCCTGGTTCCGGAAGGAGCGATTCACGACGATCATGCTGGACAATGAGGTCTACGGGAATACGGGCGGACAAGAAAGCGGTATGACGACCAGAGGGGCGGTGCTCAAGATGGCCCCGCTCGGCAAGAAGTTCGAGAAAATGGACATGGTCGCCATGGCGAAGATCGCCGGCTGCGCCTACATCGCCACCGTCGTGCCGAATAACCCGCGTCGGGTGGAAAGCTGCATCAAGAAGGCCGTGCTGATTGCTCGCGAAGTCGGTCCGACTTACATCCAGGCCTATACGTCCTGCAATATCGAGTACGCGATCCCGACCGACCAGGTGATGGCAGACGCCAAGACCGTCGAGGATGACCGGTACAAGTTTGCCGAGTACGTCAGCGAGGACGCCAAGGCCTATCTGGCCGAGCGCTATGGCTACAAGGAGTTCATCCAGAAGCCGGTGGCGGCAGTCACGACGGTGTAATCACATGGGTGGAAGATTCAAGAAATGGCCCATACGACCCGCTCGAATCTTCCACCCGTCGGCCGATACACCCTGTCGACGATCAAACAGGAGGGGAATCATGACGGACATGCAACCAACTGATATCAGTACGAAGCCCCGCTATGCACTGAGCTATGGCTTACGGCTAGATCAAGGCACAGCAAGCGAGCTCACCCACCCGCGTGTGCCCATTCTCCTGCCGGATGGCTCGGTCGGCAACATGACACTGCACGTGATGAACGGCACGGCGGATGAAATCAAGGCGCAGCTCCTCGACAGCATCGACGCGTTCTTCGACATCTACGCCGATGTGTACGCCGACGTGTAAGGCTCAACCGTCCGTGACCGAGGCGTCGGTATCGTTCAAGATCCTTCCGACGTCTTTGGTGGGAGGCCCTCAATAATGCAAACACTCGACATTCATCGCCCCGAGATGCCAAATCTACAGTTCGTCCTCTTCGTGACGGCACTCTGCACGTCTCGTCTCACCGCAATCAATATTCCCTATGTCCTCCGTGCCACGATTTTCAACCGGTGCTGGACGCTCATTCATGAAAACCCTCCGCCCGGCAGACCGGAGGAACGGGTCCTGGACCTCAGCCCCTGGACTGAGCTCACCGTCGAGGCGATGGCAGAGACTATACGCGTGGCGTTCATGGAGGCAGGGATTCAAATCTTGGCCTGGGAACATGCACCCAGCGAGCCAACACGTACCAGCACACCTGAAGCCAAACCCCTCATCGAACGACTCGCGCAACTGTATCCTCAGCCATCTAAGGAAACCGACAGCGGCCAGGCTGCAGACGCTGTCCCGCACTGACAGCCCTGCGACCTGCGAAATCTCTCACCTCATCTACGACATGACTTCCATTGATCCACCGTTACCACGCGTAGGCTTCCGGTGCGGCGCCACCCGGGCCTGGGAAAATCTCATCCAGTTGTTTCAAGGTGTCCTGGTCCAGAGCAAGGCTGAGCGCTCGCATAGCTCCTTCCAGCTGTTCCATCGTGCGAGGACCAATGATCGGCGACGTCACAGCCTTCTGATGCAGCAGCCAGGCCAGTGCGACATCAGCCGGTCGTTCGCCAATCTTCCCACACAACGCCTCGTAGGCTTCCAGTTTTGAACGAGACTTGACCACCTCTTTTTGTAGGTCCTCGTCGGCTCGACGCCCACTACCTGCGGATTGCAGGACCCCGGCCAAGAGCCCACGCCCAAGCGGACTCCACGGGATCAGACCAATGCCATAGGCTTCACAAGCAGGAATAACTTCCAGCTCGATCGTACGTTCGTTGAGATTATAGAGACTCTGCTCCGAGACAAGTCCAAAGAAATGGCGGCTGCGCGCGGCCTCCTGAGCCTGAGCCAAATGCCACCCGGCAAAGTTGCTGCTGCCCACATAGACCACCTTGCCTTCTCTGACTAACTGCTCCATCGCTTGCCAAACTTCTTCCCATGGTGTTCCGCGATCGACATGATGCATCTGATACAGATCGATCCAGTCTGTTTGAAGCCGACGCAGACTCTCTTCGCAGGCTTGCTTGATATGGCGGGCCGAAAGGCGAGACTGATTGGGCCACTCCCCCATACGGCCGAATACTTTGGTGGCCAGCACCACCTTCTCTCGACGGCCTCCACCCTGCGCAAACCACCGACCGACGATCTGCTCTGTCCACCCTTCGCCGAGTTTCCACCCATACACGTTGGCTGTATCGAAAAAGTTGATCCCGAGATCTAACGCTCGATCCATTATGGCGAAGCTGTCCTGTTCACTCGTCTGCGGCCCGAAATTCATCGTGCCGAGGCAGAGCCGACTGACTTTCACCCCTGACCGGCCAAGATGTGTATATTCCATAGGCTAATAACCTTCTATCCGGAAGCAACTATGAGGAGGAACCTCCACCAGGACCGTGAGCGATCCGTACTTTGGAGGTCATCCTAGTCGGACTAACCTAGTAGCCCCGCCCGGTACTCCCCCCACGCCCCATGCGATCGAGTGGGAGGGCATCATAACGTTGTTTGAGATCCGGATGTTCGCCGAGATAGTGCTTGACCGCCGCATCATCCGCAAACACTTCAGGACTACGCTTGCGATATTCTTCAAGCGTCAGATCGTGCTTCGCCAGGAGCGCCGTGAGCTTGGCATTGATATCCGCTCCCATCTGTTGCATGCGTTCCTGTGACGGACGCTGTCCCTCACCATAACTTGCGCCCCCTTTGAAATAGTTCGTCATCATCTCACCGATCTCAATGCGCGCATTGACAAACTTTTCCACTTCAGCCGGCTCAGCGGCACACGCCGGCCCGGCGAAGAGAAGAACCCCCACCAACACATTGATCACTCTCAGTCGTAGATTCATGGGTTTGCTCCTCTTGACGTTGTCCTACACGATGGTCGCTCCCACACTATGCTCATCATACCGTCCGTGTAGGTACGGATGCACGGGAGCAGAAGGGGCCGCGATCGTCACTTTCACTCGACTGATTGTCCTTGGAGAAAAAGCGCTTGTTCCACCGTACGGAAGAACTGTTGATAAAGATCCGGCTCCTCCACGGCGCGAAGGTAAAACTGTGCGCTCGCGCGTACGACCAGTTGAGTCTCGTTCCGCTTACGGACCGTCACCGTAACACGAACTAAATTGCTCCGGTTATAGAACGGGCCCCATGTTCGGTAATTGCGGTTGAGCACCAAGAGTGCATCAGGTTGATACCACACATAGCTCACATCTCCACCATAGACCTGCTCGGTCTCGACATATTTCCGTCCGGACACGATTCCCAGTTCTTCGTCGAGGACCTCTACCTTGAAATCCAGGTCTTGCAGAGTGGCCAGGATGACGCTCAGCATCCGTTGTCGGTCGGTGGTATCGAACACCCGCGACTGGGCGGATCGAATTTTGACCTGACTTTCATCGGAGAGCCAGATTTGATCGCGCGAGTCCCATTGATTGTGATGTCGCAATTCATAGGGCATCGGGCAGCCTTGCAAGAGGAGACAGAACAGACCACTGATTGCAAGCTGCACTCGGCGCCTACCGCTCGACGTCAAGGAGCTGTCTCGATCTCGTTTCATGGCGGCCATACCCGCTCGACTCATTGCTTGACAACGAACAGTGATCGTTCCAGTGTGGCGAAGAAATTCTGGTAGACCTTGGGATCTTCAATCGGCTTATTATTATAGATGGCATTCGCACGGATCGTCGTTCGCCCATCGGTTTCAGAACGGATCGTCACACTGATCCCCACAATGTCATAAAAGTTCGGCTCGGCAAAACGTGCGGCCGTGATCAGCCCCAGCGACTCATTCGCCCGTTCGATAATGAAGCCAAGATCCTGCAATGCGGCAATCACACCACGCATCGCCGTCTGTCGATCCTTCACATCAAACGAATGAGTTTGGATGCTCCGAATCTTCATCTGTGCGTCGGTCGGCGCAAGCAAGTCCGGAGTAGGCTGTGGAGGGGTACAGCCAAATGTTATGGCAACGACAACCCACGCAATGAGAGTCTCAACGACACGGTGGCGCATCATGACCTCATACTTAGAGTGCAAACGGTTCGAGAAACACCGCCTTGGACAGTTTTGCAAAAAAGGTCTGGTACATGACCGGATCGCGTAACATTTCCATCCGCTGTTCTCCCGGTGCAATCGACTGATTCCCTGCCGATCCGTCCCCCTTCCAGACGACCCGGTAAAAGACCACCCGGACTTCCTGCCGCGTGGCGTCGGCATTGATGGGACGAGTCACCAACGTCGCAGCGATTTTTTGATGCAGATCGACGGCAATAATGATTGGAGGTTGCTGAACGAAGATCAATCCGGTGCTCAGGACAAAGATCCCAAAGCGGCTGATATCCTGCCCATATTCCCTGGCGCTCCGCTCCTTCGCCGCACGCAAAAATCCCACCTCGCGCACACTCTCTTCAATCTGAAACCCCAAATCTTGGAGCACCGCTGCCGAGGCAGAGAGGAGTTCGGCTTCATCTTTGGTCTCAAACACACGGGTTTGCATCGCCCTGTTCCGCAGGCTCTCTTCCTGCAGCTGAAAGAGGTCCTGCGGGTGCGTCTGGGCGACACAGCCCATCAACCCCATCGCCATCACAATCGCACCTGCCGCGACACTCCATCGTGGCATCATTCCACCGATGCTCCCTAACAGGCTGCGGAAAAACTTATGCTCACTACGGAATCCGTCATGAATATCGAGGTGCGAGACAGCGTTGAATCGCCATGCAGGGCACGACAAAAAGGCCAGACTTCTCACCCGCCCAACCTCGGCGCGCCAAGACGCGCCGTTCCGCGAACAAGGCCGCAGCGAGCGAAGAAGCGACGCGTAGACTGTTTTCACCCGTCCACCTATCGCCTGTCTAAACAGGCGTTTGCTCAAGCCGTACGTTGAGCCTCTGAGCGAAGCGATAACGCCGCTGGCGGATTTCTTCCGCATCCTATTAAAACTGTGTGGCGTTATAGGCGAAGTCTCGGACCATTTTATCTTCGTCGTACTTGATAATGATGGTCAGCGTGCGTTGGCGCTGAGAACTGGAGCTATTCCGTGACGCCGCACCAAGGATGATGATCCCGGCAAATGATGAGCTCGCCGTATCGACTCGATCGCTGGATACCTTATCGTAGATCCAGACTTCTCGTCGTTTCTCATCGGTCGTGACGATGTTGGGGCTGCCTAGCAGTTCAGCGACTCGAGAGGCCGGCATGCCGACTTTGACCTCACCCTGCACTGTCCCCACGGTCAGCCGGTCTTCCTTGATTTCTGCCTTTTCTCCTCCGCCCACACATCCTGGTAGCACAGCCATCAGGCACAGGCACCACATCATTCCTAGTCGTTTCATCGGATCTCCCTCCTTGCCATTAGTGGCAGCGTCCGCCCGGTACACTCATCGCCAAACGCACAGGTGTGGACAGCTCAGACATCGTCAGCTTTCCGTTTCTTCGACCTCGCGATGCGCTGAAGGAATGCCGTAGCGTTTACACTTTTCCCAGAGCGCCTTTCTGGACAACCCTAAAAGTTTCGATGCTGTCGTTCGACTCCCATCCACGCGCTCCAACACGGAAACGATATAGTCCTTTTCGAAGCCTTCTCGCGCAGTGGCAAGTGAGGTGAGGGACATATCCTTCTTCTTCTTCCCTCCGGTCAAACCTTCACCGCAGAAGCCGCAAGATTCCTGTGGAGCACCCCCCAGATATGGGCAGGATTGAAATCCACAGAGGTCAGCCGGCTGCACCGTCGTTCTGTCCCGTCCAAGCGCCACGGCCCGCTCAACCATATTTTCCAACTCTCGCACATTTCCCGGATAGGAATAGCGGAGCAACAATTCCCGCGCCTGCTGGGAAAACCCAGGCAGTTGTTTGTTCAGTTTCAGCGAACATGTTTCGAGGACGTACTCGGCGATGACCAGAATATCTTCTTGCCGTTGTCTGAGCGGGGGAACGATGATCGGCACGACGTTGAGCCGGTAAAAGAGGTCTTCGCGGAACCGACCCTGCGCCACCTCTTTGCGTAGGTCTTTCTGTGTGGCGCACACAAGTCGCACATCCGTTTCGATCGACTCATTGCTCCCGACCCGTTCGAAGGTACGTTCCTGCAGGGCGCGCAAAAGTTTCACCTGTACTACGGGCGAGATTTCGCCGATTTCGTCAAGGAACAAGGTCCCTCGATTCGCCATTTCGAATCGCCCCCGTCGCTGGCGCAACGCGCCCGTAAAGGCCCCTTTCTCGTGGCCGAAGAGTTCCGCTTCCAGCAGCGTCTCCGGCAACGCGGCGCAACTGACTTTGATCAGCGGATACCCTTTCCGTGGGCTGTTCTGATGCAGCGCGTTGGCGACAAGTTCCTTGCCTGTTCCACTCTCCCCCACGATCAGGACGGTGGAATCGGTCTCAGCCACGAGCTTGATCTTGTCCAGTACACCGCGCATCTGACTGTTCGCCCCTAAAATGCCATTGAAGCAGAACTTGTCCTCGAGCTGATGTTTGAGATCCTGATTCTCCCGACGCAGCGCGATCATGCCACCGACCCGCTCAACGATCAGCAGTAATTCGTCCATCTGGAATGGCTTCGTGATGTAATCAAATGCCCCCAGCTTCATCGCCTCAACAGCCGTTTCGACTGATCCATGTGCGGTAATCACGAGCACCTCGGTCTGGGGCTCTTTACCTTTGGCCGTCTGAAGCACAGTCAACCCATCCACACCCGGCAATCGCAGGTCGGTGATCACCACGTCATAGGTCTTCTCTCGTATCGCTTCGAGCCCTTCCGTGCCGGTCGAAGCCGCCTGAACCTCGCAGCCAACAGCCTCCAAAGCATCCATCATGGAAAGACGCATCAAGGGCTCATCGTCGACCAGCAGAACAGTCAACCCTTTCATGTTTCCCTCTCCGCAAAGGAACGGTCTCGTGACACTGGCAGGCACAGCGTGAACGTCGTTCCTTTTCCAACTTCGCTCTCGACTAAAATTTTTCCGCCATGCCGCTCCACGATACCAAGGTTGACCGAGAGACCAAGCCCCGTCCCCTCTCCTTCCCCTTTGGTCGTGAAGAAGGGATCAAAGATCCGTGGGAGCACCGATGCAGGAATGCCAGACCCCGTATCGCTCACCTCGACTCGGCAAATACCCTCAGCCACAGAAGTTCTGATCGTCAACACTCCGCCGTTTTTCATGGCCTGCACGGCGTTCAAGATCAAATTCATCAAGACTTGTTCGATCATATGCCGATCAACCATCACGCTGGGCAAGTCATGGGTTGGAAATGTTTCCAAATGAATGCGATTGGAGGCAAAGAGATGCGTGGTTAGCCCTAACACTTGGCCAACGATTCGATTGATATCAGCCGGGCTGAAAGCCGGTTCGTGCTGCTGTGAAAAATCGAGCAACTGCCGAACAATCTTTTGAACACGACGGACGCCATGTTCCATGGAAGTCCAATATTCCTCTTGACGTGCCGGGGAAAGGGTCCCCTTTCGAAGGTTGTAGAGACAATTTAGGATTCCTCCGAGAGGATTGTTGATTTCATGGGCCACCCCCGCTGCCAGTTGGCCGATTGAGGCCAGTTTTTCCGCATTGCGAATCTGTCGCTCCAGCTTCTTGGTCTCCGTCATGTCACGCGCGATGCCAAGCACTCCAAGAATCTCCCCGTCGGCCCCTTGAAGGGGAGAGACACTGACCATGACGGCACGCACTTCACCCAGCCGAGTCACGACTTCGACCTCGTACACCTGCTTGGCCCCGATATCCAGCGTACTCTTGAGACGTCGTCCCCGATGACGCCGGGAGAGCAGTGAGAGATACGGCCGTCCAATCAAATCATCCTTGCGATAGCCCCAAGCATTGACCTTACTGTTGACATAGGTAAACTGCTGATCCAGATCGAGTGTATAAATGACATCGTTGGCATTCTCGAGCAGATTCTCGAGATACTGCTTAGTCTCTTCGATTTCTCTTGTGCGTTCCCGAACGTTCAGTTCAAGATCTTCGCGGTGTGATTGCAGTTGGTGCTCGAGCTTTTTCCGATCGGTAATATCGCGAAGCTGGACCATCACCAGCAATTGTTCGGTCCCACCCACGCGAATCAGATCCATTTCCACCGGGACCTCATGGCGATCGGCGTGGTACACGGTCATGTCCTGAGTCGCGACCTGACGTTGCGCCGTGCTGACATCGCACAACCAGCCTGTGAAGGCTCGGTGGTGCAGGTTCGGGACAATATCAAGAAAGTGTTTCCCGATAATCTCCGACTCGGCATAGCCCAGTACCTGTTGTTCCCGTTCATTGACGGCCACGACAGCCCCCGTCGCACTCACCATAAACACCGAATCAGCGACGAAATCGAAAAGGGACTTATAGCGGGCTTGCGATGCTGTCAGCTGCTGTGTACGCTCCGAGACCGCCTGCTCAAGCCCAATCGTGTACCGCTGAAGTTCCTGCTCTAACTGGCGCCGTTCGGTCACATCTCGAACGAACGCACGAGAGTGGACCAGTCCCCCTCGTGCTTGATCGAAGAGTGCCGTCGCATGAATTTCCACGTCGAGCGGTCGGTGATCTTTTGCCAACAGCATCGTTTCGATTGCGGCCTGCCCCAAACAAGCCAGCTGCTCCAGAAAGTGGGACACCTGTGATTCCTGTCCGGTCGGAACGAGGTCCAAAAGCTTCATCCCCAACACTTCGCCATGGGTATATCCGAGCTTATCGAGGCCGGTTTTATTGACATGGACCAGCCGACCATCTCGATCAAATTGACAGATCATTTCCGGTGCATGTTCGATCAAATCCCGATACTTCTCTTCCAACTGTCGAACCTCTGTCATCTGCTGTTCGATCTGCCTGAATGAGCGTTGCAGATTGCTCGCCATTTGATTGAACGCTTGAGCCAAACGTTCAATTTCGTCACCAGTCTTGATCTCCAGTCTTTGCTCTAAGCGTCCGCTCCCGATCTGATGGACACCATCATGCAACATCCGGATCGGTCGAACGATTCGGCGGGCGACGATCACTCCTGTTACAGAGAGCACGACTAACACCATCATGCCAAATAACAAGACCTTGACCATCAACTCCCCCAGTGGGGCAAAAGTCTCTGATGGATCTTGGCGAACTACTGTAATCCAGCGCTTCCCACCAATACTGCCTATTGCAAGCTGATCGGCAAACCGTACCGGTGCAAACCCGATCAGGGCGCGCTTGTTTCCGTGCGAGTCGTCAGCGGCCACTGCCCATCCTGGCTTCGGAGCCCCCAGCGTACTGATCAATTCAGAATCGATCGAGTGGGCTTCTGGCGGAAGCACAGGACAAATCACAACACCCCCGTCCGAGGTGAACAACATGGCATGGCCTGTCACGCCGAACGAACCCTCAGCAATGGACTGAAACAATGTGTCACGCCGAAGAAGGATCGTCACGGCGCCGACCACCACCCGATGTTGATCATCCAAAATCGGTGCAGCGACGATGACGACGTGAGTCCCAAACGCTGGGTCGAAGGCGATTTCACCCACATAAGGATGCTGGCTGCCGCCTTTTACCACGGCCTGCCACCAGGCGGTCTTGGCATAAGAATATTCGACCTGGGGAATCGAACTGACCACCAACGCTCCCTGTCCATCGGTCACCAAGATGCCGACATAGTCTGACTTTCGAATCTCGTGCCATCGAATCAAATAATTGGTGACAATCCGGTTAACGAAGAGGGGGAATTCGCTTCGCTTGTCTCGCTGCCTCCACCGCTGTTGCCAACCCTGAATGATGTCCGAAATGCTCTGAGCGTCTTTGCCCTCGTACGTTCGGTTGGCTTCCAAAACGGCGGTGCGAAGAAAGGGCGCGGTCGCGAGTTGTTGGGCCTCGTTCATACCCCGCGTAACATGCATTTCGATCCGGCGGGCGGCCTCGACGGCCACTTCTTTGAAATTCGTCCCCGTCGACTCCTGCAGGGCGCGTCGTTCTTCGACATAAATGAGGGCAAGCATGAGGGTCAGCGGCAGGAGACCGACCATCACGATCGCCGCGATGGTCTTCTGCTGGAGACTGTGAGACCGGCTCCAGAGTGTCATGGCTATACCACGGAGACGTGGAAACTAGGCTTCCATTCGAGGAACGTTCCTGTTGGAGGTCGACGTTCGGAGTGCAGCCGACCCACCACGCACCAGCCATAGGACGAGACAGACGGGCGATGCGCGACCCTCTATTCCAGCATTCCCCTCAGCTGCGTTTCAAGAGGCGACCCGACGCTCCCGGCCACAACAATAAGAGAGGGCTGGCCACGAAGACCGAGGAATAGGTGCCGAAAATCACGCCCCAGAGCAGGGCCAGTGAGAAATCGTGCAAAACTTCTCCACCTGCCAACGTCAAGGGGATCAGGACCAGTACGACCGTCAAACTGGTGACGATGGTGCGGCTCAAGACCTGATTGACGGCGGTGTTGATCGTTGCTTCTTCGCTTTCCCGACGGCGCGATTTTAAATTCTCTCTGATCCGATCGAACACCACCACTGTGTCGGTTAATGAATATCCAGCCAGCGTCAAGAGTGCCGTCACGATCAGAAGCGTAATTTCTTTGTCCAGGAGATAGAACGCCCCGACCACAGCCAAGACATCATGAAACGTCGCCAGCGCGGCCGCAACGCCAAAACGAAGTTCGAATCGTGCCGCAATGTACAGAATAATGCCCACAAATGAGACGACGATCGCGACGAGCGCATCTTCCTGAAGCTTCTTCCCGATGGTTGGTCCGATCTCAGTGGTGGAATCAACCACGAACTTGTTGTTCGGGAACTCCTTGGAGAAGACTCCCACCACACGTTCGGCTATCTTTTCTTCGATCGTCGTGGAGGTCTTCACCCGGATGAGGAGCTTGTTATCCTGTCCGAACTCCTGCAGCTCCGCATCACCCAGGCCGTTGCTCTGCAGGGCCTTACGGGCCTCATCGATCCGGACCATCTGCTCAAACTTGAGCTGGACAGCTGTCCCACCAGAAAAGTCGATGCCCAGATTGGCAGAACCTCGCGCAATCTGGACCAGTGCGATGAGCCCGAGCAAGACCATCACGCCAGAAAAGAGAAACGCGAACGTGCGCTTGCCCATGAAGTCAAAGTTGGTCTTCCCAAGAATCTCTAACATGCGCACTCCCTTTTAATAACCCTGAGCTTCTCCATGAATAGTCATCGCTGATGGCTTCATGGTTAGATGCTCAACGCCTCGACTTTTCGTCGATGATACAACAGATCAAAAATGACTTTTGTCCCGATCAATGCCGTGAAGAGATTGATGGCAATCCCTAGGCACAGCGTCACGGCAAATCCCTTGATCGGCCCAGTCCCAAAGAGAAACAGGGCGACTCCGGTGATCAGCGTCGTCACGTGCGAATCGATAATCGTCAAGAGCGCCTTGTCGTAACCAGCATCGATGGCAGATCGCGCCGCCTTTCCGCCACGCAGCTCTTCACGAATCCGCTCAAAAATCAAGACGTTCGAATCGACACCCATTCCAATCGTGAGCACGATACCGGCGATTCCGGGCAGGGTCAACGTGGCGGTCACGGCGGAAAGGGCCCCCATCAGGCACACCAAATTCAATACCAAGGCAAAGTCCGCGATCAGTCCAGACAGACGGTAGTAGACGATCATGAAAATCACCACCATCGTCCCGGCGATGAGAGTAGCCTTGATCCCCTTATCAATAGAATCTTGGCCGAGGGACGGACCGACCGTAAGATCCTGCACGATCTTCAGCGGTGCCGGGAGCGCACCGGCCCGGAGAACAATCGCCAAATCATTGGCCTCCTGCGTGGTAAACGTCCCGGTAATCTGCGCACGTCCTCCTGAAATACGTTCCTGGATAACCGGCGCCGAGTAGATGGTGTTATCCAGGACGACAGCCATACGCTTCTTGACGTTCTCGCTTGTAATCCGTTCGAATTCCTGCCCACCCTTGGAGTCAAATGTGATGGACACATACGCATCGTTGAATTGACCGATGGCAACACGTGCATCGCTCAGCACGTCACCGGTCAACATGACCCGCTTCTTGACGACATAGGGCATGCGAAACTCGACACCTGTGTCCTTGTCGACCATTCGCTCGAATAAAATCTGGTCGCTCTCCGGCAGTTTTCCGGCAAACTGCTGAAGCACCTCGGCTTCTTTGTCTTTCGGAACACGCACCGGGAGATCGAGGTGGAGGTCTTCGTCCAACATTTTGAATTCGAGCAGCGCCGTCTCCTTAATCAGACCCTTGGCACGTTTCGGATCCTTGACACCGGGCAACTGCACAATAATTTGCTTCAACCCTTGGCGCTGAACGATTGGCTCCGCGACGCCGAACTGATCGATGCGGTTCCGGATGGTTTCCAACGCCTGGTTGATAGCGGAATCCTTGATGCGCTTGGTTTCTAGCTCACGAAGCTCCCACACCATGCTATTCGTCGACCCCGCCGACTCCTTCTCGACAAACATGGGGAAATCATCGATCAGTTTCTGGGCGGAGGCCTTCGTATCGGCATTCTGCAGCTGAATCACAATCTGCTCATGTCCGGTTCGCTTGACTGAATCGACCGCGAGTTTCTTTTCGGTCATGAGATCCTGCAGCGCGGTGACGGAACGGTCAACCGCGATCTCCACGGCGCGATCCTCGTCCACCTCCAGAACCATATGGATGCCGCCCTGCAAATCCAGCCCCAACGTAATCCCTTTGTTCGGGAGCACTGCCTTCAGCCAGCCCGGCAAGGCTTGATACACCGGCTGATAGGACGGGAGAAAGGCCACCACCGATACCAAGATGACCAGTGTTAATAACCAGAGCCGCCCACTTACCTTTTTCATGTCGTCCGTGACCCCTTATCCCGTGTGAACTACGCGTCTTTGTCCTTGTCCTTATCTTTGTCCTTGTCTTTATCTTCTTCTTCGCCACGCACGCGCCCAACATTCTCACGCTGCATTTTGATCTTGGTATTATCGGCAATCTGCAAGGTCACCGTCTCTTTTCCGATGTTGGTGATGGTGCCCCAGATTCCTGACGTCGTGATCACTTTGTCGCCCTTCTTCAAGGCGTCCAACAAGGACTGCTGCTGCTTTTGCTTCTTCTGTTGAGGCCGGATCAGAAGAAAATAAAAAATGACAAAGATCAAGAGGAACGGGAGCAACGATAACATCCCGCTCGTCCCTCCAGTGACAGATGCCACGCCTCCGCTCGTCCCCTCAGCCCATGCAATCGATTCCATCAACATCAAGCCAATCCCCTTCTTCTATATGTGACCGTTCCCATCCAATTTCCCACACGGTTCTTCACACTCCGCTAGACCAGCCATGGCCGCCTGTCGGGTGTGGTTCTGATAAAACGCGTCCCGAAATTCAGGAAACGTTCCCTCTCGCAAGGCTTCTCGTATTTGGCGCATCAATTCGGAAAAATACCATAAGTTATGAATCGTGTTGAGCCGGGCTCCCAGCATTTCCTTGACCCTAAACAAGTGGTGCAAATAGGCCCGTGAGTATCGACGGCATACCGGACAGGTGCACTCAGGATCGATCGGTCGTTCATCCTCCGCATACTGTGCTTGCTTGATGACAACCCGACCGGTGCGTGTAAACAGAGAGCCTGTTCGGCCATGACGCGAGGGGACGACGCAATCGAAGAGATCGATACCCCTGGCCACCCCTTCAAGCAGATCGTCTGGATGTCCGACCCCCATAAGATACCGAGGCTTGCTTGCCGGCAACTCCGGAACCGTCACATCAAGCATCGCATACATGTCGGGCTTCCCTTCTCCGACTGACAGCCCGCCGATCGCGTAGCCGTCGAACCCCAATTTTACGAGCTCCCTCGCCGAGCCTACCCGTAAGTCCGGTTCCAATCCACCCTGAACGATGCCAAACAAGGCCTGGTCCGTTCGTCGCCGGCTTGCCTGGCAGCGCTCCGCCCAGAGCTGAGTTCGGCGCACACCATCCTGGATGATCGCTCGACCGGCAGGCAACGCCACACATTGATCAAGCACCATGATGATATCGGCACCCAACGCCTCTTCGATTTCTATCGCCTTTTCTGGCGTCAGAAAATGCGTTGAGCCATCGATGTGCGATTGAAACGTGACGCCCTCGTCGGTAACCTCGCACAACTTCGCTAAACTGAAAATCTGAAACCCCCCGCTGTCGGTGAGAATCGCTCCCGGCCAGCCGGTGAAGGCATGAAGCCCCCCCATGTCGGCCACAATCTTATGCCCAGGGCGCAAGTACAGATGATAGGCATTATTGAGGATGAGTCGAAACCCAAGATCCTTCACGTCATCCGGTTCGAGCCCCTTGACGGGACCCAACGAGCCCACTGGCATGAAGGCCGGTGTTTCGACCTCCGCATGGCCGGTCGTGAGCAGGCCAACACGGCCTTTGGAGTGCCGATCGGAATATTGAACGTGGTACTGCATCATCTTCTACGGGGCCTGACCCGCTACATGTGCTCCGGCGCTGAGATGCCGAGCACATTGAGTCCATTCCGAAGAACTTGCTGGACCGCCCCCATCAAAACCAGTCGCGCCGCCGTCCGTTTGGATGTGAGCACTTCAGTAGAGGCTGACTCCTTGTTCTCCTGATCAAGTTCGGGAGGCAACACACGGTGTTTGTTATAAAACGTATGGAGAAGCGCCGCCAATTGTTGAAGGTAGTACGTCACACGGTGCGGCTCAAAAGCCAGGGCACTCGCCTGAACGACTTCAGGGTAAGAAGACAGCTTCTTGATCAACCCTAATTCATCGGGATCCATCAACACTGTCAGGTCCGTGCCCTCCGCAGCTGGACGGGCAATCCCCCTGGCGGACGCGACACGCCACAGGCTGCAAATTCTCGCGTGGGCATATTGAACGTAGTACACCGGATTGTCGGCGGACCGTTGCTTCGCCAGCTCCAGATCGAACTCCAAATGCGTATTGGAGTCGCGCATGAGAAAATAGAAATTCGCGGCGTCCGCTCCGACCTCATCCAGGACTTCCCGCATCGTGATGAATTCCCCGGTCCGCTTGGACATCTTCACTTCGACTCCATCTCGCAATAATTTCACCAACTGGACCAGCACGACATGGAGACGATCTTTGGGATGTCCATAGGCCTGCATGACGGCTTCCATGCGCGGGATATACCCATGGTGGTCGGCACCAAAGACATCGACCAGCAGATCGTAGCCACGCCTCAGCTTGTCATGATGGTAGGCGATATCGGAGGCCAAGTACGTATACTCCCCGTCCTGCTTCTTGACGACACGGTCTTTTTCGTCACCATACGTGGATGCCCGAAACCACCAGGCACCATCCTCTTGGAATAGGAGGTCGCGGGTTTTCAATTCTTCCAGAGCCAATTCGATAGCTTTGGACTCTAGAAGCGACGTTTCGCTGAACCAGGATTGGATCTCGATTCCAAAGGACCTAAGATCGTCACGGATGAGTCCCAGCAGTTTTTGATAGGCAAGGGATCGGCAGCGAGTTTCAAGGTCAGCAGGAGTCAGTTCATCTGCGACTCGGTCGAGTTCCTCCTTGAGCTGCTGTGCCAGCGATGTGATGTAGGAACCATGATAGCCGTCCTCAGGAAACGCGATCGTCTGCCCTGACAACTCCTGGTAACGGGCATACACGGACGCGCCCAACAATTTCATCTGGCGACCTGCGTCGTTGATATAGTACTCGCTGACGGCCTCGTATCCGATCGCATCCAGCAATCGAACGACCGCCTGCCCGACCGCCGCCCCCCTGCCATGGCCAACATGCAACGGCCCGGTCGGATTGGCGCTCACATACTCAACCAACACTCGACGGCCGGCCCCGACAGCTGTCCGGCCATAACGAGCCCCTTGCAACTCGATTTCACGAAGAACCTCCTGCCAGAGAGCCGGTTTAACCGTCAAATTCAAAAAACCGGGACGAACAATTTCAACACGATCAAACAGCTGCTCTCGCTGAGGAATATTTTCTACGATGATCTGGGCAATATCATGAGGTGCCTTGTGCTCAGATGAGGCTAATGACATGGCTACTGTGGAAGCGAGATCGCCCCATTCTGGTCGTTTGGGCGCATCAAGACTCAGCGTGGGCCAAGCCGCCGTCTTCAATTGCCCCTTTTGCCTCGCGCCATTGAGGGCGCCAAGTAGGGCCGTTGTGACCCTCTCTTGCACAAATCCTTGAGACACAATAATTCCTCTAAGTCCTTACCAAAAAAGGAAATTAGCTCGTTAATCTATCATATGGAATTGGGCAGAGACAAGGCGGTTCACGTGGAATAACGAGGGTTTGCACTACTCGCCCTCCGTATCGCAAGTCCCGATGCTATCAGAATCTTTTCGATCGGCACTTGAAGACAGGGCTTCCCCTCACACATTTTAACGGTAGCCCACGACTCACAGATACAGGGAGAACCTCGAAGGATCGTCACATGATGACCCTGAGGTGCCCAGCGATTGTGGTCCGTAGGACCAAATAGGGCAATGGTCGGCACACCCAACAAAGCAGACAAGTGAGTCACACCTGAATCATGGCCGATATACAAGGCCACCTGCGCAAACACTCCTGCCAGCTGCGACAGATCAAGGTCTCTGAGCACAAGAGGTGGCCGACTCACAAAATGCAGTGTCTGTGCTACGGCATCCTGATCAGCCGGCCCCTCCACGATGAGGGGATACATCCCCTTCTCCCACAACCCTTCAATCAGCGAGGCCATTCTTCTGGGTTCAAGGCACTTGTGAACGCTTCCACTCCCTGGATGCACAAGAACCAGCGATTGCTCCTGGGAGATCCTCAGCGCGTCAAGAGAGTCCTTCCCCCGCTCCAAGAGATGCGGGTGAACCTGTAGCGTGCTCTCCGATACACTATCTCTGGTCCGTTCACCCAACGTCTCAAGAAAACGGTCACTCTGATGCGTTGCACGTAGTCCCGTGGAAAATGGCGACTGAATCTGAACCCTCGCCACACCAAACTCCTGGAAGAAAGCACCAAGCATACCTTCTTTATCTTCCATCCAGGCCACAGCAAGATCACAACGGTTCACGCATGAAGAGAGTTCCCTGGAGATCAATACGGTCCTTGAAAACAGCCTCAGACATACGTGGCCTTCCAATGGAAGGCCATTGCTGATCACCCCACATTCCAATAGGAGTCGGCTCACGGCGGCAGCAGCTATGAGCACAATCTCATGCTGAGGAAATTTCAGACTTAGACGCCTTATTGCTGGGACAGCCAGCAGGACATCCCCCAGTGCACCCGGATGAATGATAAGGAGGGTACGTTTCACCTGTCAGACCTACACACTACGACTCAATCCCCGTACCAGGATCACACACTGATCGAGCCTGTTCTAAATCCGACGGCGTATTGAGGTTGAACATGGAGTGCCCATCAGGATCGATCTGCCTGATCTCTACTTCGGGAACCACACAGACGCGAAGAGATGGATGGCTGACCATACTGTGAATCTTCCTATTATGGAGAGTCATCATTTCCTCAATAACCGGAAGGCAGTTTCGGCCATAGAGCGCATGGGTTGGCTGAAGACGAATCGCCCAGCGACTGATGACAATATCAGCTGAATCCTTCAGTTGAACCATATGCCGTATGACATCTGGGCTGAGAAATGGCATATCACAGGCCACGACGAAGATATGTTGGGTCTTGGCCAATCGAAGCCCCGTATACAATCCACCAAGGCTCCCACAGTCCGGAATAAGATCACGGACTACCGGCACGTCCGCCTGCAGGGGCGGACTATCTTGAGCGATGACGACACAGACCGTCTCAAACACTTCACGGAGAACCGTCAAGCTCCGATTAAAGAGAGTCTCCTGACCGACACGGATGAATCGCTTGTCTTCTCCCATCCTCCTACTTTTCCCGCCAGCCAGTAGAACACCTGTCACGTCAGTGATCATAAGAACGTAACCTGTCTAAAAAAAAGAGGGGGTAGGTTTCCCCACCCCCTCCATCTTCTTGCTGCACTGAAGCGCGTCGTGATGAAACGCTACAGCGTCTTCCCCTTTTTCCTGTTTGCGCGACGAGTCAGAACCCAACCCTCCAGCAGTACCACTCCGACAGCGATAACAACTGGATAGATGTACGTTTCCTGAGGAACCGGTGGATTCATAAAGGTGTAGTAAAATGCGGACACGGCCATCTTTCGTCCTGCATCACCATTGTGACCATCCCATGCAAAGAAGACAGTGGGAATATATTGACCCACTTCAAAAAAGGTGTCTTCATCGTAGTCCTGGTCTTTTTTATTTCCTACAGGCCGTTGAATCATGACATACCAGCGACCATTCTTCCATTCGCTCTTTACGAGCTTCATGGCCTCTTCGTAGTTATCACGTTCCTCGAAGTCCTTATCCCATCCGGTACCTTTGAATGCCCGAAGGGAGCCGTCAGCTTCCCACTTCACTATATCCATGGGATATTGGTCGTTCGTCCCAAAGAGATAGCGCGGCTTAATTGGAGCCGGTAATTCTTTCCACTTCACCGCCGTCTCAATGGCAATTGCGTCGTTGTAGACCGCGTAATTATTTTGATTCGCCGCAATAGACCCCTCTTCACCCGTCTTAGGGTCCTGCTCTTTAATATCGATGTTCACCTGAGTGGGGGCCCACGGAAGCTTGCCTTCAGCTATACTTTTCGTTCGGTCATCCCATTCAAGAAGATAGACAATATATTTGTCATTGTAGAGCGACCGAACCCAGATATCATCGATTCGATTAACAAAGTTTCTTGGCTTATGGGTGATCTGTCCTCCCATCGCCACAAGTCGTTTTGGAGCCTTTTGCCAGGCCTCATGCTCAATCTCAGCCGGGATTTCCCCCTCAAAGAGATCTGAGGGGATGACGAAGTTGATTTTAGGCTTATCGGTTAATGGATCAATGGGCAGTGGATTACCCAGTGTATCTCTTTCACACAGCGAACTGACAAAGTTGGCGATATCCCACCGTTCATCAACACTCGTGTTATCCGCAAAAGATGGCATCGGTGTGCCATTTACACCCGTAGAAAAAGTACGGAAGATGTTGGCAACATTGTACGGATCTTGACGACTCCCCCTGAAGTTCCAGCACTTATGCCAATTGGCCGGTTGGATTGAGAAACCCCAGTCATCCTTTAAATTGAAGGCGTTTCCATCGCCACGCCCTTCCATTCCATGACATTCGACACACTTTTTCTCTACGATCAACTCGGCACCCCGCTTCTTACTTTCGTCAGTGGCGGGTTTAGGCTTAAGCTCCGCTAGTTGTAAAATCGTCTGTGTTTCTGACTGCTTATCGGTAAACTTTCGGTCTTTGACGAGTTCGGTCGTAACAAAAGATAGGACTTGTAGGCGCTGTTCCTCGCTCAAAATACCTTCCCAAGGTGGCATGGCAGAACCAGGCAATCCATGCGTGACCGTTTCAAACAGATCGTTCTGCCCAGCTATAGGCTTCTTAGCATCGAAGAGTGGGAGTTCGCCGCTTGCAGTATGGCGAATTTTGAATGTGCCTTGATTGAAGTTCCGCGGGCGTGGCCAAAGCCGGTCGGCTCCAGGTCCATCACCGGCTCCATCCACTCCGTGACACCACACGCACTTAGTGAAATAGACTCGCTTCCCTGCTTCAATCATTTCTGCTGATGGTGCAGGCGAAAGATCACCTTTCTTAAAGCCCTCAGGAAGCCCTTGAGCAGAAACTGACGTATACACTGCACTCGACACTAGAACCACTCCGAAGGCAGTAGCCGCGATGAGCCCGGCCTTCTGAGTTATACTGTCCATCATGTTTGGCCTCATAATCTTCATTATGTCTGGTTTGGCATTCTTCAGAAATATGGCGACTAATCCCAGGTCCGCGGATAGTAGCCGGTGTGCCAATATTCAAACAAAACAACTTTCCAAATTTCATCCACCGTCAGGTGTTGCTCCCAGGGTGGCATAACTGATGCCCACGGGAACCCTTCGTTGGGTAACCCAATTCCACCCTTCGAAACACGCCAAAAGATAAAGGTTTCTTGCAGCTGTGCGATGGTTCCTGGATCGGTAAAGTTCGCTGGAATTGGATTGAAGGCAAAGGCGTGGAGTCCTCGTCCATTCAAATTATCACCATGACAAAAATGGCAGTTCTGAAAGAATATCTCACCACCCTCCCGCACATACTTTAGATACCCCTGATTCTTATCATCCCAGGGGTTGGCATTAGGCTTCATCAAACGCCCCATACCCTGCTCAACAATGTTGGCATTAGAAAACTCTTGATCGTATTTTCCTTCTGGATTCACACGATAGGGATTCTGAGAGGTCTGTAACGTATAGGTCTTCCCGTGGACCTTAGTACTCGCAGGTGGTGCTGGATGAACCGTTCGCAACTCGATTGGTTCCTCTGACTTTGGCATCATGGCATTAAATGAAAATCCGCCGATGAGGATGGGCAGGAGCACAAGATAGAGATACCGTAAGATCCGGTTCCCCCCTGTCTGAGCATCAAGAACATTCATGATGGGTTGCTTAAACTTCTGCCAGTCCTCTTCACTAGCGGAGACCCACATGAAAACTGCCACCAATGACACTGTGCCATACATTGCTCGCACGCTGAATGGGATAGGCGGGTACATACGGTACTTCAGATAGAGCAGAAAAAATACCCAGAAACCGATGCCCTGCCAAAACCGTGGAATAGCCATACCCATGGCATTCAACGTATAGCTCAATCCTGTAAATCCGATCACATAGCATGCCACTTCGAGCAGCATTTGAATCGGCATGTAGCCTTCCACCAACCGTATGTAGGTTGAAGGGACGACATCAAGAACCATTCCGCCCAGAAGGAGAAGACCAGCCACTCCGATCAGGGCACCGAGCGACATCAACGCTTTCATCGGCAAACTCCCTTTACTCTCCGCATGACAGACACTCGGAGGCTACTATATTTTTGGTGGAGGCGCTCCGGTTTTCACCTGAGACAAATAATCGACAATTTTTTTCAACGCGCCAGCACTCAGCTTTTGTCCAAAGACTTTGGGCATCGTGTTATCTGGGAACGGCTTCACCACATAGGCACTGGGGTCTACGATAGACTCCATAATGTATTCGGCAGGTGACTTGGCTGTTCCCTTATAAGTGGGATCCTTAATACGCTGCGGAGCTGTTGTCCCTTCTTCCAGTTTAGGCCCGATGGTGCCCACCGCTCCTGGGATGCCAGGGATCGTATGACAAGAAATGCATTGTCCTTTGGCAAAAATCTGGTCAATCGGCTCTGTTCCATCCGCCATCAGTGATGTGGCTCCAGCAGGCTTTTCATCGGCCTGCTTAGGACGATCTGCTTCTGGAATAAACTTCTCGTACGACTTTACGATCTCTTCAAACGACGGAGCATCTATTCCTTCGCGCAAATACATCCAGGTATCCACTGCAGCAAGCTCTGCAAGGCTGAGTGATATTGGAGGTTTATGAATAGAAGGCATTGGACTCTGCTTGTCGTTGGTTCCCTTAACCCCATACCCAGCGACAACATAGCAGCTAGGGCATGCGTGCGATTCTGCTATATATTCTTGAGCATTTTCTGCAGTTCCTGATCCTGGGAACGCCTCTTTCTGCTCATATTCACGCTTGGAAGGATTACCCATTGAATACTTAGGATCCTCCAATCGCTCTTTCCCTCGCCCAGGGAGGCCTGCTAAATTTGGTGCTCGTTCCCCCAACATTCCGGCATGAAATGCATGGCAAAGCGGACATTGCCCCTTGCCTATTGCCCCTTGCTCTTTATTCTTCCCTACACCGCCGAAAATAATCTTCTCCCCTTCATCAGCTAACTGTTGGGGGGTCATTGAATCCCAAGTCTTCTTCTCTTCTACTGGTGGAAAACCACCCTCGACTTGCGGAAGCCAGTTTCCATAGCCGGATAGAAACGCAGCGACAAAGAACATCAGCCCCCCGATCTTCAAGAGAGCACTGAGGTTGGTAAAATACAGCGCCATAACAAAGGTGCTTACCGTAATAATCACCAGTGATACTGGCAAAAGCCTATTTTCACCGTAGAAATTGTTCGCATAGTTCGCGATAGCCATAAACAGCAAAAACGTCGCAATAATACCGATGAATGTTTTGAAAACTGCGCGCTTCTTGGCTGCTGGATCGCTTATAGATACCTGAAAATAAACCAATAACCCGGCCAGGATAGCGAAAGCCATCCAGCCCATAGAGAGTGCCTCTGCAATCATGTTACTCAAGGTCTTAACCTCCTACAGCTAGGCTGTGGGGGATAACCCCCACCATTAAGCTAGCAACAATCAACGTCGATTAATGACTGGCAGCTGGCTGCGGGACACCACCAGGGATTCCAGCCTTGGATTCAACCGGAACCTTCTTCGCGCCCAAGCTGCCAAGCCAGAAGACAAATAGGATCGTGATCCAGAAAAACAAAACATTGAATGAAATCATGTTGGCCGCAAAGCCCACCGTATGAGTATACGCCCATGGTGAGTTATCCCTCATGATCTCATTGACGTGCCAGAAGAGCCTGACTGACGAGCGAATATAACCCATCAATCCCATCATCCAAGTAAAGGCCGTTGCCAACATAATAAGCGCGTACTGAGACCGGGCAGAAATCTTGCCCCACTCAATCGGCCCTAACTGCTTGGCCCCCTTCATCATGACGCTATTGAGGGCAAACATGAAGAAGAGACATGATAAGGTTGTTGCCACCTGAGGAACAGACAAACCAACGCGAACGTTTGCTGGAATGTAATACCCATATATGGCTAGAAAAATAATATTGAAGTAGGCGGCACCGAAAAATATACCCATAAAGATATTACCGAATTTCGCCCACGATACGGTGGAAACTTTGTTTCCCCTCATGTACCAGACGAAACTCAATACAGTGGTTGTAATAATGACATTGATCCCACCGTTTTTCGCCGACATGACTCCATAATTGCCAAGAACAGGATGCTGCTGGCCTCCCATGGCCTTCAATTCAGCCGGGGTCATAACCATGGTGTGAGGGGTAATAAAGACCATGTATCCGCAGGCAAGGATGAAAACAAGGTACTTAATATAGCGTTGGTACTTTTCGGCACCACGCATGCGGCCCATTGCCTGCCAGAGATAATAGTTCGTGCTCAGAAACAGAATCCCAATCATCGTAGCCTGGATAATAAACAGCCAGGCAAGCAGACCACCCATCAGCGTGATGCCCATCTGCTGACGATAGGCATACACTTCTCGCATGAGCCAATAGCCTGCAAATGGCAACGGGATCAAGAATGCCACACCGAGCGCCATGGCAATGTAGCCCATCCAATCATAATGAGCCCGATCCTCATCGGTCTTGGATGCCAAAAATTTATAGGCAGCATAGGCAGCAACAACGCCACCGCCGAATGCCATATTGCCAAGAATTCGATGCAGATTGAGAGGGTTCCACAAGGCCGTATGAATCACGTGCCAGATATTTCCAAGATACCGCCCCTGCTCGTCAACACCAGCCGGCGACATCATGAAGCCAATCCAGGAGTTCGCCAGGAACATCAGCAATGTGCCGATGATATTCAAGATCACGGACATGCTCAGATGAATCCACTTCAGGAACCCCTCCTTCATCTTGTCCCAGCCGTAATAGTAGATGTAAAGAGTCCCGCTCTCGGCCACAAACATCAATGCATAGATGTGCATGACGGGACGGAAAATACCTGACAGATAAGAGAAAAACGCCGGATACAAGGTCAGAAAGGTAAAGATCAGAATACCACCAAGGATAGCCGTGAGAGAGTATGCCGTTAGGCTGATCTTAATGAAGTCATAGGCGAGCTGATCGTAGCGCTTGGCGAGCGCCTTATCCTTCGTCACGACACCCATGAACTCGATGATCATGCAGAAGATCGGGACGGCCAATACAAAGCTGCCATAATAAAGATGCTGCTGATTGGCAAACCAGAGCAATACACGACTTTCAAAGTTGTATCGTGGGTAGTCCCTGGGACCATCCACCGTCTTAGGGGCGGGAGCACCGACGACAATGCCCTCGGTTTTGTAATAGACATCTCGACCCTTTTCAACCTTATCCCCATCCTTCTTAGCCGCATCGCCAGCAGGAGCCTCTTCACCGATTGCCAGTGAAGGTAAAGCTACGACGATCGGAAGCAGAAGGAGGCCAACCATCATGCAGAGCGCCATAATCGAAAAGACGCGCTTGCCGGCTAAAAGGCCCATGGAATACCTCCTTGATACTCTTACGTTAAGATTCACAAATTACTGATAATGCCCGACCACACCCTCATGTAGAGGTTTAGTTCCGGAAGAGGTACCAGAAATCCAACCCCTGCATGTCCATAAGGTAGTGATCGACAAAAACAAAGTAACCAACCGAAATAATAAGAGAGACAATCACTGCGACAACAGGATTATTCAGCGCACTCATTTCTTTCTTCTCCTCTGCCACCAAGTCCAGCCGTTGATTAAACTGTACCGCCACCCCCTGGCAACTACACAAGACCTTCAACTCAACAGGGGCACTGGATACCGGCAAACCAATAGAAAAACCATAGTCCAACAGCACAGGTGATGTAGAAAATCATCTTCCCGATTTTTACTTTAATTTCGCTGTCAGGGGCTGCCGTTGCCATTGTTACCGTACTCCCGATTAAGATAGTTTTTTTGATAGAAAATCAGAATTGGCGCATTCCGCATTACTTGACAGGTACAAGACCCTGTGTTATCAAAATTTCGTCGCTTCCATGCAGAAAACAGGAGAAACCGTGGCAAAAAACTCAAAAGTGTTTGACATTATAGTTTTGGTCGGAATGGTTGTCAATATCATTTTGGCCGTGTTTTTGATCCTCTACCACTTTGATTTTCTGTAACTTCATCCGGATTTTTCTTTTCTTCTTCTCTCATTCCCGCCTTCGAAATCGCGCAGCGAAATCCGATCGTTTCATCTCTGAAATCTGGCATCATCTTGCTTCGACTGGTAATTCGAACATCACCTCCGGTCGTCGTATAACCTCCGCCGCGAAGCACCCGATAGGTGCCATACTCAGGACTCGGTGGGTTCTGTTCTGGCGAACGTTTGTAGTATGTCTCATCATACCAATCGTCCACCCACTCAATGGCGTTCCCCGCTCCATCCATCACACCATAGGGACTCGTATCAGACTGAAAGCTCCCCACAGGCGCAGATACCTCATACCCATCCTGCACCCTGGCCCAATTAGCACCACTGGCCTGCTCTTTGGTCCCCCATGGCCAGAGCCTTCCGTCTCCACCTCGCATCGCCTTTTCCCATTCTGCTTCCGTCGGAAGTCGCTTCCCTTTCCAGCGGCAATACTCCATGGCATCATCCCACGAGACGTAGACGACCGGCTGATTGGTTCCCCTCACCCTTCCCCCGCTCTTGGCGTAACGCGCAGGCAACCCTGGCTTGCGATGGCCGGTCGCCGAGATGAACTGCTGATAGTGATGATTCGTCACTTCGTACCGATCAATAGAAAACGCATCCAAGTGGATGGTTCGCTGTGGCCCCTCATCGAACCCCCCGCTCTCGGTGCCACGAACGAACGGCCCCGCCGGAATCGTCACCATCTCATCCGCAATAGGCTCCTCGCCGGGAGCATTCTCGGGTGTCGGCTCAACATCAGCACTGGCTCCAGGCATCGGCGCTTCATACGGAGTCGAAATCGTACCACGCATAATGGCGATGATTGGCATGGCGGCACAAGCCAGCACCACGAGTAGAAAGACGAATTTAAATTTTGATTCGAGCATATCGGACTAAGACTCAGAAGCCCCTCCTGCTTGATCAAGATCGCTCGCACAGCGAATACCAATCGTTACATCCGTCCGCCAATGTTTCGCGGTAAACCGCTTTGACAGTCTTGCATTATGTTCCGTTTCTCGCCATGAGCCGCCGCGCACAACTTTGAGATCAGCATTCTCCGGTCCCTTAGGATCTCTAAATGGTGACCTCTTGTAGTAGTGTTCGTCATAGGAGTCCTCGACCCATTCAGCGACATTGCCTGTCATGTCATAGAGGCCGTAGGGGCTTCGTCCCCCGTCGAACGACCCAGGCGGAGCGATGTATTTATATCCGTCCTCGCTGCCGTCGACATTGGCAGCAGTCGTGACAAACTTCTCCCCCCACGGATATTTTCGTTTGCTCTCGCCACGCCCAGCCTTTTCCCACTCAGCTTCCGTGGGCAATCGCTTGCCGGCCCACTTGCAGTAGGCGACCGCTTCGTCCCACGAGACACTCATCGCTGCAAACTCCGGCTTCAAGATCTTTGACTGATCATCGTCGAACACCTCGATTCTCGGCATCGCTCGCTTGGTCATCTTCGCGAACCGCGTATACTCCTCTTGTGTGACTTCTTTTCGGTCGAGGTAGAATCCCTTCAGGTAGACCTGATGCTCTGGCACCTCGTCCGGATCACCATCATGACTCCCCATCGTAAACGGACCTTCCGGGATCTGAACCATCTCCCGGCCCTCATCTCCTACTTTCGTCTTATACATCGAGAAATCCTGAGAAGGTAGACTGCTCGCCGTCGGTCGAGCTTCTGACTTCACTGATGCCGCGAGCTGTTTCATCTGCTTTGCCTTATAGGACTCATAGGCCAGCAGACCAATCATGAGAAAGAACGATGTAAACACAAAGACGATGGACCCGACTAAGACACCCTTGTTTTCCACGAGCACCTCTTTAACGAAAGTACCTACCGATAGGACGGGGACGTCTCCGCTTGTTCAGACGCCGCCTTCTTCGCAGCACGCATGTCGAGCAACATTGAAATCTGGACACCGAGAAACCCACCCATGGCAGCTCCTGCTCCGGCGCCAACCCAGATCCGCTCGACATCAGCCATCACCCAGGCTAAAACACCACCCAACACAGTCCCGACCAGGATACTGATGAGAAATCTACGCCCACCCAGAAAGCCGATCACCACACCAAGAACAATCCCGATCGCAATGGCGACTGGCATCAGCCCACCACCCATGGTCATACCGATCAGAGTCCCGACGGTACCCATCACGACTATCCCGAGCGCAATATCAAACACCTTGCTTGTCGCCATTACGCTGGTCCTTCATAGACCGAGAGGCAGACCGCTACTTAGCCGGAGCGGCAATCAACGGGCCAAAATCGATTTCAACCCCAGGCGCCGCGATGATGGAGATTCCCCAGGCCTTCTCCGCCGGCTCATGTTTATGAATCCGTTTGAAATCCTCGTAGACATTCACCCGCTCCTCAAACCATTGCCCGATCTCCTTCGTCCCAGTCTGGATAACGATCTCGGAGCCACTAAACATGCCCCCTTCCGTCACGGTGCCATCCGGTTTCGACTCGCTCCACACATATTTCGTGAACACCGGGATAAAGAGAAGATCCGTATCGAGTGACGCATACACTGCGGCCAGCGGCTCAGTTCCAGTCGCTGCCTTATTGAGACGCCACCGCCAGGTCAAAATTGGATAGGCCTTGGGATCCCAATCTATTTTCTTTTTCTTAATTCGCTGCCCTGCATCTTTGGCCGACAGAAAGTTCACGCCGCTCTCCGATTGCACCTTATAGGCATCACGGCCTTTCGATTGACTCCGTTGATTTTCGTGATCCCACAGAGAAGGGAACCCGTCCGCTTCCTTTGCCTGGAAATCTTCCAGTACCAGAACCTGCCCGTGGGCACCGCCAGGAACCTGCCACATCAACACGCCCATTAGGAGACTGAGAACAACGGTTGCACACTTCGACCCACGGCGCTCCATAGACTCCCTTCCCTTTCTATGTTTCCTGCGAGGGAACCGGTGACAACAAAGGCACCTGCTCCTCCTCAAATTCCTCACCCATCACTGGCCGCTGCCCTCGTTCACACATCCAGAACAAGACAAGTACAGCGGCCCAGAAGACCACCATGTTCAGCGTCACCATTTTTGTGGCGTATTGAAGGTCCGGGGTAAAGGCCCAGGGTGAGACATCCGCCATCAACTCACTCACATGCCAGGACAGTCGCCCCGATGAACGAATATACCCCATCAAGCCCATCACCCAACTGAAGGACGCCGCCAACCCAAACAATCCCACCATGCCACGCAGCGGAATTTTCCCCCACTGAATCGGGCCGTGCACCACCGCGCCTCGAAGCATGAGCCGGTTCATCACCACACCGAGCACGATGACTGTGAACGTCGTGAAAGCCTGGGGAGCGGACAGGCCGACGCGAACCTTCGCAGGCAAGTAAAACCCGTAGATCGACAGCCAGATGATATTGAGCGCCCCGACCACGTACAACACCGTGAGGAGCGTATTCCCGGTCTTGACCCAGGAAATGGTCATCGTGCGATTCGCCCGACGATAGTACAAAAAGCTCAACGCCGTGACGAGAATCAGGATATTCACTGCTCCGTTCTTGGCCGACATCACTCCATAGTTGCCAATCACGGGATGCTGAGCACCGCCCATCGCCTTGACTTCACTGGCAGACGTGAGCAGCGTGTGAGGCGTCAGCCAGACGAAGAGCGCCAGCATCAGCACCCCCAATAGGAATTGATAATAGGGCTGATAGCGCTCACCACCTTTGATCCGCCCCATGCTCTGCCATAGATAGTAGTTAATCCCCAAAAACAGGACGCCGATCAAGAGTGCCTGAACCACAAACAGCCAGGTGAGCAAGCCACCCATCATAGTGACACCCATGGTCTGGCGAAACACGAACACCGACTTCATCAGCCAGTAGCCGGCAAACGGCATGGGAATCAGTGCAAACACTGTCACAAACAGAAAGATATAGCCGACCCAATCGAAATAGGCTCGCTCCTCATCCGTCTTACTGGTGAAAAACCGATAACAGGCATAGGCCAACACCACCGCTCCACCGGACATGATATCCGCAAGAAAACGATGGACGTTCAGCGGGTTCCACAGGGCAGAGTGCAGCAGATGCCAGGCATTTCCCAGAAACCGCCCCTGCGCATCCACCCCAGCTGGTGACATCATGAAGGCCGACCAGGCATTGGCCATCATCAATAACGCGGTTCCCACAATGTTGGTCAGAATCCCGATCGCGGCGTGGATCCACTTCACGCCCCGGCCTGTCATCCGATTCCACCCGTAGTAATAGACGATCAGGAGCAGCGATTCTCCCACAAATACAGCCGCGTAGGCGGGCATGAACCCTTTGAAGGTTCCGCCCATATACTTCATAAAACTGGGATACAGCGTGATGAACATCGTCAGCATCAGGCTGCCGATGAGCGCGGTCACCGACAAGGCCAAGACTGCCACCTTTGCGAGATCTCGTGCCAAACCATCATAGCGAAGGGCCAAGGCTGGTTTTTTGGTGATCAATCCAAGAAATTCGAGCAGCGCACAAAACAAGGGCAGCGCAAGGACAAATCCACCGAAATAGGTATGTTGCTGTGTGATGAACCACACCACCAACCGACTGTCTAACGAACCGATTCTCGGATAGACCGTTTCATGAGGAGCAGGAGCCGCCGGTCCCTGCGGAGTCCCCTCCGTGCCGAAGTACACATCCGTCGATGATTCCGCGAATGACAGATCGGGTCCATTCCACGCAAACCCAAGGACGATCGCAACCATCGCAACAGCAATCGAGGAACGTGTCATCATCAAGAATCCTCGGCCCATATCTCTACCCCTTCGGTCCAGTCTTGCCGAGCGCGAAGCCCCCAGCTGCATCGTCAGCACCAATCGACTTCCCAAGAATTCCCATCATAAACGGGCACCGTAACATGCCAGGCGACAGTTGTGGCGCCTGCTCATCCTCAATGTGACGCCGATCACCGAGATAGTACCCATACACCGCCATCATCGCTGTAACCAGCGCACCCATCACTGCCGTGGCACCCACTGTCATAGCCGGCTGACGGACGACAAACAACAACACACCCATCGCCACCAAATAATAGGTCGACGCAAAGGCCATTCCAGGCCACCACCAATACTTCAGCAGTTCACCTGGCACAGTCTGCCGGAGCGAGTGCAGCCACGAACTGGCCGGATAGAGTCCTCCAAAATACGCACAGAGTGCAAGACCTCCCCCGAGAAGCGTCACGGTCACCAGTTGTGCCAAGGCAGCACCCTGCTCATCCGTAATCACCAGCCCAGGCAACGATGTCAACGCACCGACACCCAGCCCTACGAGAGCCCACGGTCCTAATTGCCATGCCCGGCGTTGCACCAGCACACGCAGCTGCTCCCCATCCGGGAATGTCAAAAATGGACGCCCCAGCACTGATAACTTGCGTACATGGCCAATCTCAAACGCATCCCGCGCGACAGATGTGCAGGAGATGATGATCGCCATCATAGCCGGCCCATCGGGATGCTCGAGATAACTGTAGTGCATGATCCATAACAGAGTAAGCACCAATAGGGATAGTTGAACGCCATATACGGCTCCGATCCAGCCGCCCAGCCAGCTAAGGAGCTTCAGACCATCCTGTCGAACAATGGCAGACCAGGATGCTGCACGCCCCACTCGATAGGCCAAGAGTGCCGTGACCATTGCGACGAGACTGCTGATCGCCAGCAAGACCAAGGGCTCAGTGATCGGCACAAGATGTTTCGCCAGCCGATACACCCCGAAGGCGATCAGTCCGGGCACAAACATGACGATTCGCTTTGTCCGACGGACGGCATCTTCCGTCACCGCCAGGCTCAAGCTAGGAATCACGCGCAATGCCATTCGATGCAGCATAATGTTCAGAACTGAGCCAGCAGGACTGAGGGCCGAACTGGGAGAGGAGATTGTTTCATTTCTTCTCTCCTTCTCAGCACTCAGTCCTCAGCACTCGTGACTATTTTGAAGCGGCCATCCCGAAATACTTCGCCTTGATCTCTTCCATCAGCGACACGGTGATACGAGACAACCCACGATCGGCCGCGGTACGCTCAAGTTCAATCCGTGCCATGGCACGAACCGCCGCCGGCACTCGATCTAACCGCTGTTTCGCCTTCGGGTCCCATGCAATACGCTCCCCAGTTCGGGGACGGAGCAGCGTCTCATATGTGACCACCCGCTCGCCTTGCCGACGAATATCCTGCTCCACTTCTTCTCGAACCAGCCCAGCCACATACGGTGGCATGCGCTCCAATCGATGCAAGGCTTCATCAGTCCAGAGCAACCGATCAACGAGGCCGTGGGCCTGTTCTTCCCGCACATCGACACCGACTTTCAGCCCACAGCCACGGCATTCCGAACGGATAAACCATAACAGCAGACCGGTCTCTCCACCTCGCTCCTCAATCCCCTCCGTATGCATCCATCGACCACAGCCACACGTCAGCATGGGAAGTACCCAGTGCCGAGTGGCGAGTGCTGATGACTGACTGAGTGGCCTAGGAATGTCTTGCCCTGAAGATTCCTCGTCTCAACTCTCAGCACTCGCATCGCAGCACTCATGCCATTCATCCGATCTTCCCTGGATACAGGATGTACAACATCGTGTAAGTGAAGCTGCCCGTGACGAACAGCACGCAGTAAATGACCATCGTAAATCGGCCGAGCGCCCGATGCCGCCGCGCGCCATCGGGCCAAATCCGTTGAATCGTCATCTCGATCGCAAACACAAAAGCCACGATGACAAGAAAAATCATATACACTTCCAGCTTCCGCATCGAAAACCCGGCCGTGACGACACGCGAGAAAAACAAACCGAGTACCACCACCGCAATACTGCCAAAGATAAGGCCGATCTTCTTCCACGTCGTGAGCAGCCGTGATTCCCGTAAGGATCGGACTCCGTCGAGGAACTGCTGAGAGCGAAACCCCAACACGATCATATACACCGCCATGATCAGCCCAATCATGACGAGAATGATATGGAGCGTCAGGACGGGGATGAAGACATAATCATAGAGCGACTGCGAGCCACCAAACCCTTCCTTGCCCTCAAACGCCAGGACCCCCAGCTGACGAAACAGATAATAGGCGATAAAGAAGCTGAGCATGGCAATCATGCCGCCCAACATCAACCAATGGTGTGCATCGGCCTTTCGCCGACGAGCTTGGAACCATCCCATGATGAACAGCCCGGTGAAGAGCGTTGCCATCAGCTGACTGAGGTCCGCACCCGCCGTCGCATACGTTCCAAAGAAGCCTGGTTCTCGTAACCAATCCAGCATCAAACCCTGCCCCTACTTCCTCGTTTCTCACACCTACGCGAACTCTCTCGCGTTCGATACCACGCATGCTTTCTACAGCTTCGTGCCTTGCACCACTGCCGTCTTCTCCAACTCCACAACAGAGACAAACCCGGTGGCCTGAAGCCATTGCATAGCCTCGCCCGCCCGATAGCAGCTGCCCTGCTGAGTGTTGACAAGGATATGGACCGCGAACGCGGTCGTCCACGCTGGGCCGGTCCCAGCTTCGTCTAGAAATCGATCTTTAATCACCAACCGCCCGCCCGGCGCCAGCGATCCGAAGCCCTTTTTGACCAGATCCTGATTCATCTGAAACGTTTGATAGTGCAAGATATCGGACATCAAGACCACATCGTATGGTCCCCCAAGTTGGTCTTGATTGAAATCACCGGGATGCAGGGCGACTCGTGATTCCAACCCGGCGTCCTTGATCGTTTTTTCCGCCAACTTCAACGTCGCCGGGAGATCAAAGACCGTCGCGTGCAACTCTGGATACACTTGGCAAAACGCGATGGCGTTGGTCCCAGCGCCACCACCAAGATCTAGTAGCCGCTCGCGGCCACCCAGCTTCAGTCGCTTGGCTAAATCAGGACCACTTTGCTGTCCAATCCGATTGAGCACCGCTAGCACGTTGCTTCCCAATTCTGGATCAGTCTCAAAGACATGACGATCGACTGTCCGTTTCCCTGTCCGAATCGTCTCTTCCAGCTTTCCCCAGTTATTCCACTCCGCATCGTGCAGAAGGAGCAAGTGGCCAACATACTTTGGCGACTGCCGAACGAGGTGTGTCAACGCCGTCGACGAGTTGCCATACAGGTCCCCCTCCTTCGTCAGCAACTTCATTGCCACGAGGGCGTTCAAAAGGAGGTTCAACGTGTGAGGATCGGCCTGAAGTCGACCCGCAATGTCCTGGACTGCCTTCGGTCGCTCACCGATGGCAGAAAAGACGTCCAGCTTCACGGCCGTCAGGAGGACTTTGGTCTCCCAGTAGTAGCCAAGCTGGAAAACTTCTGCGAGGGAGAGCTCTCGTGACACACCACGCCCCTTCTATAAACAGTTCACAAACATGGGATCTTACCTAGATCGGAAACGAAAACACAAGGCAGGGAATGCCCTCTCCGATGGACAAAGAAGACCGCTTTGAATGTGCTTGGGAATTGACCCTTCTTCGTACTTCTTATGCGACGAGGTCAGATTTCCGTTCAGGCTTCTTCTAACTGGATGGTTTCCACATGGACCTGGGCGGTGCCCTGTTCGACAAATCCGAGTTGTTCGGCGGCTCCCCGGCTAAGGTCAATGATCCGCTTTCCAGAATCAGGGTTGTAATCACTGGGGAAGGGGCCGCGGTCATTTACTCGAACAATGATCGCCTTGCCGTTTTCCAGGTTCGTCACCTGAACATGGATCGGCAGCGGCAGATACTTGTGCGCCGCCGTCAACCCGTTGGGGTTGAACAGCTCACCGTTGGCCGTCATGTGGCCTCCCGGCAACCGCCTGGTTTCCTCCCCATACCACGAGGCTAAGCCTGTTTCTTCATACGTCTGTGCGCTGGCCAGACTCATTGGCACATAATGCTGGCCCTTGACGGTATACGGAGCGGCTTTGACCCGTCCAAGCCGGATCGCCTCCTTGACTGGAAGCCCATCCATGGTCTGAATATCGTCCCGGATCAAGGGATACTCCAACGGAGCCTTGACTACCTCAAAGGTAAACTTCCCGATGTGATAGACCAGTTTGGTGGCCCCCTTCGTCAATTCATAGGTGCCGCGCACAACCCAGATCGTGCCTTTGACCGTCTTTTTGGCGACACGATAGCCCGTCTTGAGGACCGAGAAGGTAGTCTTGATCGCTGAGAAGGTCCCTTCGATCACCGAACAGGACGCAAGCGTCAGCAGGATGGGGAGTAAGAGCAGTGGGCTGATCTTTGATTTCTTGCAGCGGAGATATACAGGCACAGCGACAAACTTGTTGTAAAAACAGGATAAAAAAAGAAGGGCAGCGGATCACCCGCTGCCCTTCGACAATACATCGATAAAACCAGGCTTACTTGATTTCAGCCTTGAGGTTGGCGGTACCACCATCGGCCACATCCACCTCGAACTCAATCTTCTTGGCCTTGCCAGCAAACGGATGCCAGGCAATGACCTTATGCTTCCCAGCAGGAACGTCCTTGAGCTCAAACGAACCATCGTCCTTCACGACCGCAAAATGTGGATTCGACACTGGCAGGAAGAACCCCTGCATAAACTCATGCTGGTCGCATTGTAACCGATAGTATCCGTCCTTCTCTGCACCACCACGGAAGGTCACCGGCTTGTCCAGCTTGTCACCCTTCTTCGCAAGACCAATGTTGAAACCGGTTGCCGAGGAGACACCCTTCACCGTGAAACTGTGTGGGTTGTGGAGCACACCGGCCACCGACTTAGGATCATCGGCATCTGCATCGGTGTTTTCGACCTTGAAGGGCCGAGTATTAACAACGATCCCGCTGAACGGCTGGAAGTCACAGAGTTCTGCCACAACTTCCGTCCCGGCATACCCATCCATCCACGCCTTATCCTCGATATCCGCAACCGCAACAACTGCACCTTTGAGGCCACCATCCTTGGCGACTTCGATCTGCTTCAAGAACCGCTTGTCGCCATCCGCCTTGCTCTTATCCTTCTCAGCAATCTTGGGACAGAACTTTGGATTGGGGAACTTTGAAAAGAGAAATTCCTTAGTCTCCGCCTTCCCGGCATAGGTCACCTTCCCGCTGATCGTTCCGCCCGCATACGAGGTGAGAGGCGCCGCGACCATCGCGACGGCTGCCACACCAAACATTATTGATAACGCACTCTTCATTGGACTGCCTCCTTGTGATAGACCACCTAGTTCCTGACTTACCCGTTGCTCTCTTTTCTCTCCACTGAACAATTTCTCAGAACACAACCTGAGATCTTAAACACACTCCGATTCCACGACTGGTGAGGCCGATATAGGTGAAGTATGTATATGAAATCTTACCGCCCGCTGTCAATGTGAAACAAGAGGCTACCATCGGCCTTTCTACAGTAGCTTTTTTGCCCTTAGTACTGGTAGACTTGAAATAAGTGATTGCCTGATTCCTCAGGCCGGTCTATCTGCAAGAGCCTCTGTTCCATAGGTAGGTATGCTCCTTCCCTCAGTAGTGCATTTATGGTAACACCCGCACAATCCGGCGTCACGCTCAGGCGTACCTATCCCATCTACGTGACAGTAGTACTGTTCACCCTTGTTGTGGGGAGCGCACTCATCGGGGTACCCGCTTTCGCCTTTGTCTATGGGTATAATTGGTTGGACTGGACCATGTTTGGGCTCCTGTACATGATTACCGGACTTGGCATTACGGTTGGCTACCATCGGCTGATTTCGCACAGGAGTTTCCAGTGTCCCGATTGGGTCAAGGCCGTACTCCTGATCGCCGGAGGATGGGCGCTCCAGAATTCCGCCCTCAAGTGGGGGGCCGATCACATTCGCCACCATGCCGCGTGCGACCAAGATGCCGATCCTTACAACGCTCAACGAGGATTCTGGCATAGCCATTGCGGATGGCTCTTCTCCGACGGGCGATACTCGGATGAAAAATATGCCTCACGGCTCAAGCAAGATCCGGTTGTCATGTGGCAGCACCGGTACTATGGGCTCATCTTCCTTTCAGGATTGGCACTCCCGTTCGTGGTGGGCTTTCTCTACGGCGGTTGGGTCGGTGGCTTCGGCTGTTTTATGCTCGCTGGCGTCGGCCGGACATTTGCCGTGCTGAATTCGACTTTTTGCATCAATTCAGTTTGCCATTTGTGGGGAAGCCAACCCCATGGCCAAGCGGATTCAAGCCGCGACAGCTGGTTGGTCTCGCTCCTGACGTTTGGGGAGGGGTATCACAACTACCATCACACCTACCAAAGCGACTACCGAAACGGTCCCCGCTGGTATAATTTCGACCCATCGAAATGGCTTATTTTCACGCTGTCACTACTCGGATTAGCCTGGTCGCTCCGCACCGCTTCCGCCGCTGAGGGCAAAGCCTTACACTCCTAACCGTTACCAGACCCTCTGTACCACCATTCGCAGCAGGCAAATGAGCGGTGTGCTTAGTATTTCCGCAAAGACACCGGAGGGAGATTCAATAACCCTTCACGCACGGCCGCCCATAACGCATCAAGTATGGCGTTGAGGTCAGGGGCCGTTCGAGCTAGTATCTTGACGGCAAGCCCCGGGACAGGTCCAACAGACACACCTCCCAAGACTTCCCCTGGACGAGTGTCCAAGATCGTGGCGATTTTTGACTCCAATCCGTTCCACACCTCTGATGGCGTACTGTCGTTCACCACATAAAGCGAAGCCACATAGTTCCATTCTTCTGCCAAACCAACACGTCCTAAATCCGCAGATGGATCAAGAACATATCGCTCAAGCAGCGTACTGCCGGACGCCATCATAATTCGGATGTCGTTCTCCAGGTCCGTAAATGCCCATCGCTCCCCTCTGGCGATACGGCCAGATGCAACGGCATCCCACAACAAGAGCGTCGCACCAGGTGCCAGAGTGGCTTGGAGAGTCTGCCGAAATCGAGAGCCGGCAAAAGGGATGGTATGTTCAGGGAACCACTCGAGCACCGCGCCAGGCCCGACCGTAATATTGACGTGCTGTTCGGACACCTTGCCCTCCGTCCGATAGACACGGTTGGCAGAAGGAGCAGAAATCAGGACATGCGCATCCTGCTCCACGTTCATGTCGATGGACAAATGGTCACCCCCCACCAGACCCCCGGAGGGGTTGACCAGCAATGTGTAGGCGGCTCCCGTGTCATCAAGATAGATGGGAGGGAGTAGTTTCCAAGGCGTTGTGAAATAGGCGTGCGAAATAATGGTTCGGTGATCGCGCTTCGCGTAGTCGAGCTTAAGCTCGCCGACCCGCCCGACCAATTCCGTCTCAAACCGTCCTGGGGCCTCCTTTTTCAAGGAAGACTTTCTTTTCCCCGAAGGTATTCTTTTTGAGGATGTACCGGTTTCCCGAGACGTCCTCTTGTGCTGTCCCTCCCGAGTCGGCATGGTTAGGAGCGCCTGGCTCGTTGCGGGATGCGCTGCTCCACCCAAGCCATTACGGTATCCATGCCCTGGCCAGAAAGAATATTCGTGAACGCGAAAGGCAGATCCCCGCGCATTTTGCGGGTATCCCGATCCATGACAGACAGATCCGCGCGCACATGCGGAGCCAAGTCCATCTTGTTGATGACGAGAAAATCGGATCGAGTGATCCCTGGTCCACCTTTTCGTGGGATCTTGTCACCACCCGCCACATCAATCACATAGATGACGTGATCGACGAGCTCAGGGCTAAAGGTCGCAGCCAAGTTGTCGCCCCCGCTTTCCAGAAAGATCAATTCAACGTCCGGATGGCGACGAATCAGATCGTCAATGGCTTCCTGATTATGCGAGGCATCTTCCCGAATCGCCGTATGTGGACACCCCCCAGTTTCAACACCAAGAATCCGGTCGACCGGCAAGGCACCGCGCTTGGTCAGGATTTCTGCGTCGATTTTCGTAAAAATATCGTTTGTCACGGCGGCAAGGCTGAATCGATCGCGCAACCGCTGACACAGCGCTTCGACAAGTGCTGTCTTCCCTGACCCAACGGGACCTCCAATACCAATGACCGGAATGCCTTGTTTTCGCGCTTGGGTCGGAGTCCAATTGTGACTGTGCTCACGATTTAGATCATGCATGGTCATCCCACGAGCGGACAGTTGAGACCGAAGGCCCTCAACGGCCGTTCTGTTCCTTTCTATGCGTCACGCAGGCTCGCTGACTCACGATTAAGACCGAAAGAGTCTCCATTCCAGGGCGCCATGCCGCATTGCATAAATGTCTTGAATCGGCGACCACGAGCTCATTGCGGTATCTGAGTCAACGTCTCGACTGATCCGCTCAATCAATGGCAGCCATTCGCCCAAGATGCGCTGCCCTTCATGCTGTCCAAGAGGGCTGAGTCGCATGGCAGCGGAGACAAACCCGACCGCAGTTTGATACAGGAAGGCAGCCGCCGTGTCCTCTTGGCTCCAACCTGCTGCACCGAGAGTGAGTCCGAACGTGATCGCTAAATGGCCCGGAGCGCGCGCGGTCTCGACCTCGTCACAATATGCCGCAAGGATCGGTTTTTCTCGGATTTGATCCGCCGCAACCCGGATGACTTGCCGCCCCATTTGACGGCTGGCCAATCGCGACGCTCGACTGAGCTTCGCCGCCTCGAGCGTTCGATCGATAGCCAGCGCCACCGAAATTTGTCCGGCAGCCCCTGCTCGATTGGCTCTTTTCGTTGCCAGGGCTTCTCGGCGGCTCATGCCACCTCGGAGCAAATCCTCGATGTACCCGGCAAGTTGATCGGAGGTTTTTACAGCACCACCTTGAACGGCAGCTTCCAAACCCGACGAAAATGCGTACCCGCCAGACGGGAAAAACGTATCAACAAACCGCAACCCTTCAAGCAATGCAGACGTATTCATGGGGCATGCAGAAACAAAAACAGCCAGTCAGCAACCTTCACACTACATCCGCTACAGGTAGCCAAGCCAGTCGTCATTTTCGTCAGAACAAGAAATACCGCTGCGCCATCGGGAGCACGGCGGCTGGCTCACAGATAAGCCGCACCCCGTCAGCCGTCACGACGTACGTCTCCGAATCAACCTCGATCTTGGGAAGATAGTCGTTCAGCTTAAGGTCTCGTTTGTTGATATTCCGGCAATGCTTGACCACAGCCACGCGCTTCTGCAATCCAAGCTTCTTTGGGACCCCTCGATCCAGTCCTGCCTGCGACAAGAAGGTCAGACTGGTGCTGGACAGCGCCCTCCCAAAGGCACCGAACATGGGCCGGCTAATAATCGGCTCCGGCGTGGGGATTGACGCGTTCGGATCGCCCATCTGTGCCTGAGCGATAAACCCGCCCTTCAGCACCATTTCCGGCTTGACACCGAAGAACGCGGGCTTCCAGAGCACCAGGTCGGCGAACTTCCCGACCTCCACGGACCCAACCTCATGGGCAATACCATGCGTGATGGCGGGATTGATCGTGTACTTGGCCACATACCGCTTGGCGCGGAAGTTGTCGTTCTGCGATGAGTCCTTCCCCTCATTCGGCGACAGATGGCCCCGCTGGACCTTCATCTTGTGCGCGTTTTGCCAGGTCCGGATGATGACTTCTCCGATGCGACCCATGGCTTGCGAGTCAGACGACATGATGCTGATGGCGCCCAGATCGTGGAGAATGTCTTCCGCTGCAATGGTTTCTCGCCGGATTCTGGATTCGGCAAAGGCCACATCTTCGGGAATTCTTGGATTCAGGTGATGGCACACCATCAACATATCCAGATGCTCGTCCATTGTGTTGGTCGTAAACGGCATGGTGGGGTTCGTCGACGAAGGAAGCACATTCGGCTCACCACACACCTTGATGATATCTGGGGCATGGCCACCACCGGCACCTTCTGTATGAAACGTATGGATCGTTCGGCCCTTGAACGCCTTGATCGTGTCTTCGACAAACCCTGCCTCATTCAACGTATCGGTATGAATCGCAACCTGCACATCGTAATGCTCCGCCACGCTCAGACAGGTATCGATGGCCGCCGGGGTCGTCCCCCAATCTTCGTGCAGCTTGAGACCGATGGCGCCGGCCTCAACCTGCTCGTTCAATCCATCGGGATGGGACGAGTTGCCTTTACCCAGAAATCCCAGATTGATAGGAATGCCCTCAGATGCCTCCAGCATGCGATGGATATTCCATGGTCCTGGCGTACAGGTCGTCGCGTTGGTGCCCGTCGCAGGACCAGTGCCGCCACCAATCATGGTCGTAATGCCAGCCGATAATGCATCCCAATACTGTTGCGGGCAGATGAAGTGAATGTGGGTATCGATTCCGCCGGCCGTCACGATATGCCCTTCTCCCGCGATCACTTCCGTTCCAGCACCGATCTCCATTCCCTTGGTCACGTTCGGCATCAGATCGGAATTGCCTGCCTTCCCGATACCAACGATCCGCCCGTCTTTGATCCCGATGTCTGCCTTCACAATCCCGGTGTAGTCGAGGATGAGGGCATTGGTGATGACCGTGTCAAGCGCACCATTCGCGTTCGTCACCCGCGGCGACTGGCCCATCCCGTCTCGAATCACTTTCCCGCCACCGAACACCGCTTCCTCTCCGTAAGTCGTAAAGTCTTGTTCGACTTCGATAAGCAGTTCCGTATCCGCTAGCCGGACACGATCACCAGTGGTGGGGCCATAGAGTGAGGCATATTGCCTTCTTGGAATTTTCACCGGACGCCTCCTTTTCCAGAAAACCCGCGGGTACCCGCGAGCGATAGCGCGCGAGCCTTGACCTGCGCATCATCAAGTGATCCTTCCGTCAATCCATTGATGCCATAGGCAACCCGCTTCCCGGCTAAGGCCACAACCGTCACTCGCTTGTCCTCTCCCGGCTCGAACCGAACCGCCGTGCCGGCGGGGATACAGAGCCGAAATCCGAACGCTTGTGCACGGTCGAATGTGAGCGCATGATTGGATTCGAAGAAGTGGCAGTGGGAACCAACTTGGATAGGTCGATCCGCGACATTCTTGACGGTCAGCTCCCTTGTTTCACGCCCGTTGAACGCCTCTACCTCGCCAGCGGCGGCCAGAATCTCCCCTGGAACAACCGGCTTCCCCAGCTCAGCTTTGATCACGGCGGCAAGCGATCTCACGGTTTTCTGCGGCGACTTCTGACGCTTCGCCGAACTTCGCTTCGTCTTCTTCGGCATGGCTCCCTCCTACAGGGATACAGATAGGTGGTTGGGCACAAGTTGCGCTTATCGAATTGGATTGTGGACGGTCACCAGTTTGGTCCCATCAGGAAAGGTCCCTTCGACTTGAAATTCATGAATCATCTCCGGCACACCAGGCATCACATCTTTCCGCCTGAGGAGCGTAGTGCCGTACGTCATCAACTCGGCGACGGTTTTTCCGTCACGAATACCTTCCAGGACAGCGGCAGTGAGATACGCAACGGATTCCGGATGATTGAGTTTGAGGCCTCGCTTCTTGCGATCAGTGGCCAGTTGTCCCGCAACATAAATAAGTAATTTTTCCTGTTCTCTCGGGGTCAGATGCATGAGTTTCCCTCCCTAGCGCAATGACTCTCCCATTTCTTGGCAAGAACACTCGATGTGGGCAAGAGCATCCTCTCTCTTACTGTAACCCAAGGATTCCTACTGTAGAATTGCAATCCCTGTCTAGACGATTGGCAATCCCGATAGTTCATCAAGGCAAGTCCAAACAAACAAGAGGCAGGAGATACCTTCCTATCGCACCCACTACACCGTCAGATGTTGCCGCACCATGTCGGCATTCAACTCCGTGCTCTTACCCTGGGCCATCACGGCCCCTTTGGCCATCACGACGTACTTTTCGGCCAGCCGGGCGGCGAAGTGGAGGCCTTGTTCCACCAACAGAATCGCGAACCGGCGCGACTGCTTAAAGCCGATAATGACGTCCTCGATCTGATCGACGATCGAGGGTTGAATCCCTTCCGTCGGTTCATCCAGCAGCAGGAGCTTGGGGCTGGAGAGAATGGCGCGGCCGATCGCCAACTGCTGTTGTTCCCCACCACTCAACACCCCACCGGGACGATGGAGAATCTGCGTCAACTTTGGAAAGAGATGATAGACCTCATCGAAGGCCTCTTGTTCGGAGACATCGCCCGTGATGGACGGGCGGTTCCAGTACCCGAGCAAGAGATTTTGATGCACGGTCAGGTGCGGGATAATCTCTCGCCCTTGCGGCACATACGCCAGCCCGCGTTTGGCCCGGAGATCCGTGCGATCCTGCGTGATGTCTCGCCCATCAAACGTAATGGTGCCTGACCGAGCCGGCAGCAAGCCCGTCAGCGTCTTCAACGTGGTCGTCTTGCCCATCCCGTTTCGGCCCATCAGGCACACCACCTCACCCGGCTCAATGGTGAAGGAGACATCCCGCAGAATATGACTTTCGCCGTAGTACGCGTTGATGTTTTCCAGTGCCAACGTGACTCGAGTTGTCTCTTGTGCCATACGCTGATCGTTTCCGTTCTGAAGCTAATGCGCGACCTTGGCCCGTCCGAGGTAGATTTCGCGGACATGATCGTCCGCTTGCACCGTTTCGACCGTTCCTTCGCAAATGACCGTGCCTTCCGCCAACACCGTCACGATCTTTGCAATCTGCCGGACAAAGTCCATGTCATGTTCGATCACGACGATCGCCTGCTTCTCCGACAAGGACGTCAGCAAGCGCCCAGTCTGCTCCGTTTCCTTATCACTCATGCCGGCGACCGGCTCATCGACCAAGAGCAACGAGGGCTCTTGCAAAATGACCATGCCGATCTCCAACCATTGTTTTTGGCCATGCGACAAGGACCCGGCACGATCATGGGCATGGAGTGATAAGCCGATGGTCTCCAACGTCTCCTCAATGCGCACGCGCTCTGCCGGCGACGACCGGCCTATCAAGGTCGGGAAGACGCCCTTACTCGCACGCTTGACCGACAGATCCAGGTTCTGCCAGACTGACAAGTTGCCATATACCGACGGAGCCTGAAACTTCCGGCCAACCCCGAGCTTCGTGATATCTTCCGCGTTCTTCCCTACTAAATTGATCCCCTTGCCGAACAGGATCTTCCCGGAAGTGGGTTTGGTCTTCCCACAAATCACGTCCAAGAGCGTCGTCTTGCCGGCTCCGTTCGGACCGATGACGACACGCAACTCGTTATAACGAACACTAAAGTTACAGTTATTCAGTGCCTTGAATCCGTCGTAGTCCATGACGACGTTTTCACAGTTGAGAATCAGGCCTCCGTCGGTCACGCCGCGGTTCTCCCTTCTGCCTTGATCACCGGCGCCGGGGTCTGCTTGCGCTCGGTCACCTTCCGAATCATCCCCAGCAGTCCGTCCGGGAACATCGTCACCACGACCACAAAGAGTCCGCCGAGGATAAACGGCCAGGCCTCCGGGAAGTAGTTAGTCAACACGCTGCGGCCATAGTTCACAGCCACCGCGCCCAAGATGGCGCCGATTAACGTGCCACGCCCGCCGACCGCCACCCAGATGACCACCTCCAGCGATGGCAACACCCCAATCTGGGCAGGGGTAATGATGCCCACCTGCGGCACATACAGCATGCCCGCCAATCCAGCCAGTCCCGCGGAGACCACGAAGACAAAGAGCTTGTACATCCAGGGAGTGTAACCTGAAAACGTGACGCGAGATTCACTGTCGCGGATCGCAATGAGGACCTTCCCCGCGCGTGAGGCCACAATCCACCGACAGAAGAGATACGCCGCCCCAAGCGCGAGAACCGTGATGATATACAGTCCTCGTTGGGTCGACGGGTCTGAGAGACGGTACCCGAGCAATTGCTTAAAATCCGTCAACCCATTCGTGCCACCCAGCCGCGTCTCGTTCCGATTGAATACCAGCCAGGCGGCAAAGGCCAAGGCCTGGGTGATAATGGCAAAATAGACGCCCTTGATGCGGCTGCGAAACGCCAGAAACCCGAATATCGTCGCGAAGAGCACAGGAACAAGAATAGCCCCTAAGAAAGCGCCTGCAAAACTCTTGAATGGATACCAAAAGAACGGCAATTCTTTGACCTGCGTCCAGACCATAAAGTCCGGGAGCTCACTTCCATACACACTCTCCTTCCCGATCTGCAGGGCCAGATACATCCCCATGCAATAGGCGCCGAACCCGAAAAAGACCCCTTGCCCCATACTGAGCACACCGCAATAGCCCCAGATCAGGTCAAGCCCAAGCGCGAGAATAGCAAAACACAAAAACTTGCCGAATTGATTCAAGCGAAAATCTGAGAGGTGGAGCCAGGAATCTTCAGGAGTCAGCACATTCAATAACGGCAGGACCAGCAGCAAAATGAGCCCTGTCACATAGAAGGACAATGTTTCTCTGCTGTCCTGGCGAGCAACCATTTGTTCAGGCATCGGCGCTGCGTCCTTTTGCGGCAAACAACCCCTGCGGCCGCCATTGCAAGAATAAAATCACACCGACCAGGATAAAGACCTTTCCATAGACGGCTCCAGTGACCGGCTCAATCAGCTTGTTCAGCCCGCCGATGCCTAACGAGGCCCAGATCGTGCCGGCGAGTTTCCCCACTCCCCCAGTCACCACGACCATGAAGGCATCGACGATATAGTTCTGCCCGAGTCCGGGATCGACATTCCCCACCATCGTGAGGGCCCAACCAGCGATTCCAGCCAACCCGGAGGCAAAGGCAAAGGTATAGGAATCCACCTTGCGGGTCGGGATCCCGAGACAGGCGCTCATATTGCGGTTTTGCGTGACCGACCGGACCCGAATGCCGAGGTTGGATCGGAACAATAAGAAATAAATCCCAAGCACGCACACGATCGAGAGCAGGATGATAAAAATCCGATTGTACGGAAGGTAGACTCCGACCATCACCTGCGCCCCACCTCGCAGCGCCTGCGGCGCAATGACCGCTGTCAGATCGCCGAAGTACACCCGAGCCGCCTGCATGAGGATCAAACTCACGCCCCACGTCGCCAACAAGGTTTCCAGCAGTCGGCCGTAGAGAAAGCGAACGACGGTGGCCTCGAGCAGCCACCCGAATGCCGCGGCCGCAAGAAAGGCGACGGGTAACGCCACAGGGAAGTACCAGTCAAACATCTCGGGAGACACCCAGGCGATAAACGCTTGTTGCGTCACAAACGTGGCATAGGCGCCGATCATCATCAACTCGCCGTGCGCCATATTGATGACGCCCATCAAGCCGAAGACGATCGCCAAGCCCAGAGACATCATCAACAAAATAGAACTGAGGCTGATGCCCCGAAAGAATGTCTCGATGGCATCCGCCCACCAGAACCATGCGTCAATCTGCCCGATTGACGCGTGGGCCGCGTCCGCCAACGCGCGCTGCTCGTCAGTGGCTCCACTCTGGGAGCCGGCTTCAACCAATTCTTTGAGCGCAGACAGCCCGTTCTGGCTTCTGAGCTCCCCAAGCTTCTTGACAGCAACCACTCGGACCGTGTGATCCTCAGCACGAAGCCGGAGCAGCTGTGCGGATTCCTCCATCGTGTACTTGACCCACCAGACGGGCTCCTTTGCGGCAGCCTCTTCAAGCCAGACGATGGCTTCCGGCCGGCCAGTGCCGACCAGATCGGCGGCGGCTGACCGTCTGGTATCCGACTGGTCACTGGTGAGATTGGCATGGTTCTTCAGCAGATCGATCACGGGCTTGATGGCTTGCCGGGTCGCCCGATCTGCCTCGGCACGGATTGCATCAAGTGCCGATAGAAGACTGGCATCTCCTTTTTCGATGAGGAGCGCCGCCGCCGCGCTCCGGACCGCCGCATCCTCACTCTTGATGTCGAGAAGTGCTTGTCCGATCGGAGAGGCGGCTCCTGCGACAACCTCCGAGGCCACCGGTTGCTCTGCCACTGCCGTTCCTTGTGAAATGATCAGGAGAAAAAGAGCAATAACGATTTTGGAGAATGGAACAAATCCTCTACGCATGGATCTCCATTTTGGTGATACCGCCCAACTCACCATCGGCCAGGCGCTTACGCGCCGTTCTTCACCGAATACACAGGATCAGACATAGACCACCGGACAAAGTCTGAAACGCAGCCCACATTCGCAATCGAACCAGCCCTATCGCTACTCCTGATTAATGCAGGAATTATTCTACCGCATGTTGCGGCTCCAGATATCTCATAAAAGACAGCGTAGACCTATCGGGGAAATCCTGAAAGATTGCTGGGAGATCCCCTAGGGAAGTGGAGCCGCCGAGTTTGCTACAGGGGCCCAACCGCCGCTCATTATGGAGAGCTGCGTCCTCGCTCTTGAGCTTGATACGCGCAAGTTTGACCGAGCGGTCAGCGAATCTCACACAAGCGATGCACACATGCATAGGGAGGGGGCCAGGCTCATCACAAACAAACCTCCATGCATGAACTTTGGCAACGGATAGCCCCAACAGGAGGGCTGGAATCTTCGTCACGAACGATTCCAGCCCCTCCCTGACAGACGATGGACCCATGGTCAGAACGGCCCGTGAACCGGCGAACCGCCTTGCGTCCCGCTCCTATTTCTTCTGATAGGTCCCTTGATGATTAATCCAATCGCACCCCTTCTCGGGATTGGTGTACTCGCTCCAGGGTTCCGGCTTGACCAATCCCTTTGACCGCCATATCGTCTTGAACTGGCCATTCTTCAGAATTTCCCCGATCAGCACCGGCTTGTGGGTATGCTGGTTGGCCTCATCCATCATGATCTGGCCGCCCGGTGCCAGGAACTTCTGCCCATACACCGCCTTGCGCACCTTGTCCACCTCGATCGACCCGGCCTTTTCCACCGCCTGCTTCCACACATAGACGCCGAAATACGCGGCTTCGATCGGATCGTCGGTCACGCGGTTTTCGCCGTCTGGCAGATTGTTCCGCTTGCAATAGGCCTTGAAGGCTGCCACGAACTTCTTGTTCTGCGGCGTATCCACGCTCTGATAATAGTTCCACGCCGCCAAGTGCCCAACCAGCGCACTCGTATCCATGCCGCGCAACTCGTCCTCCGCCACGCTGAACGCCATGATCGGCGCATCTTCGGCCCGCAGGCCTTGGTTGCCGAACTCTTTATAGAACGGCACGTTGCTGTCCCCGTTGATCGTACTGATCACGGCGGCCCCGCCGCCTGCGGCAAACTTCTTAATCGTCCCGCAGATGGTTTGATAGTCCTGGTGATGGAACGGGGTGTATTCTTCCCCGATGTTGGACGCCGGCACGCCTTTCGCCAACAGCATGGCCCGCAGAATCTTATTGGTCGTGCGGGGATAGACGTAGTCGGTCCCGAGGAGATAGAACTTCTTGTAGCCGCCGCCTTCAGGGCTCATCAAGTATTCCACGGCCGGGGCCGCCTGTTGATTGACCGCCGCCCCGGTATAGAACACGTTGCGCGAGCATTCTTCGCCTTCATACTGCACGGGATAGAACAGCATGCCGTTATTCTTTTCAAACACGGGCAGCACGGATTTGCGGCTGACCGAGGTCCAACAGCCGAACACGACCGAGACTTTGTCTTCCAACAGCAGCTGCTTGGCTTTTTCGGCGAAGAGGTCCCAATTCGAGGCCGGATCGACGACTTTCGCCTCCACCTGTCGGCCCATGACGCCGCCGGCTTTGTTGATTTCCTCGACCGCCATCAGCACGACATCGCGTAACGACACTTCGCTGATGGCCATGGTGCCGCTCAGCGAATGTAGGATTCCAATCTTGATCGGTGGGCCGCCCGCCGCATACGACAGGGCATACTGGCCGAGGTTGCCCAAGAGCGCCGCGACGCCGACGCCGGCCGCCACGCGCCCGCTCTGCCCGAGAAATTCTCTTCGCGACGACCCAGTTTGTTCCGTGGGGGTTGCCACTTCCTTGACGTTTGGTGAATCCTGTGGGGCTTTCTTGTCCATGTTGCATCACTCCTTTGTGTATGCCGTGAGTTGCAAACTGTCGGTTGATGCTTTCTCCTTAGACCCATTCCTGAACAATCGGCAGCCCAGGCACCAGTCGTTCAAACGTGGAGCTCTTCTGATCACGACTGCTGCACAGCACTAGACCGACCCACCTGGCTCATGCACAGGTCCATTCCCTCCTTTCGCTAAGCGCGTCAAGAAACCAGTGGAAACCGCTCGACTGATGTGTGAGCGCGAAGAATGACTCGTTATACTTGATGTGAGATCGTTGACCAGGAAGGGATTTACTGAGTGATTGGCCGATGTGCTCGCAATGAGCTCTCATTCAACTCCTATCCTCCACAAGGCGACGAGATTGTATACATTTTGGGCTCATGACGTCAAGAGTTCTTCACCCTGAATCGCCAGGTTACTCTCCCAGCAAACCTAAACTAGGAAACCTTCCCCGGCGATGTGCATAATTCCCTCCCTTTCTCAAGATCACTCTATCCGGAAGTGGAGACATGATCTAGACATCGCACGCTTCCTAGCGCTCTCCCTGCTTATTGTTTCAGTACAGACAAATCCACACATCGATGTGGAAATCTACACAGAGAGATAAACACCGCGAGCGATTGTCCTTTTTGTTTTTACCGAAGGTTCCTGCTACACTACGTATCGCTTGGGCTCATCCTAGCAATACAACATTATGGTTTCTACGCATTACTCTTCTCTTTTTAAGTCGGTTCTCGGTCTCCTGACGCTCGGCTGTCTGCACCTCATGGCTGTCGGCTGCGCCGGACCTCGCCCTATCACCCCCATTCACGAGGCTCCTCTTGGCACAGTGTTCCTCGAGAATGTCTCGGACAACTCCTTCCAAGCCGCACATCCCATCAAATTGTCCGAAACCACCGTCGCAGATATCTTGCGCGGGGTACACACGAAAGAAAAAAGCGGACTCTTACTGCTGCTCGGCAAAGCCTTGAAGTCAACGAACCTGAACGATATTCGCACCTTCTCCGAAGACGACATTGCATTCCTCACCCCTCATATTGCCACCGCCCTTGGGCAAGCGGCGCCCAATCAACGAGTGGGTTTTCATATCTATTCCACACCGCAGCTATCACAGGCTCCAAAGGTCAATCAAAATAGAGAGACGACCTCGGGGCATCTCTTCGCTGACGGTCTCTCGCTGCATTTCACGTTGACTCACTATCGATACTATCCAGGGAAAAAACCCACCGCGAGCCAGAAGGAGCCACGTCCACTCCCGGATACGGATGGCCTGCGCGACCGTGAAGTGACCTTCCTGCCGGAAGCAGCCCTCCGACCGGACGTATATGACCGATCGAGCTGGATTGGAAAATCGGAAGATCGATCACTCGCCATTGATTATCAACTGCTGGCGAGAGTCCTTGCCACACCTCCACCATCCGCCCCCGTTGCACAGCCGATCCCCACGGTCGCAGCGCCCGCGCCACAACAACCCCCATCGATTCCCGTGCAAGCCGCACCAGGTGGCAGAAATGAGGCCGACCTGCAGGCGTTTAAGGAAGAGCTGAAAGCGCTCCAGAAAAAGGTGGACGAACAGAGCGCCGAACTCCAGCGACTCAGGAACCCAGCACCCAGAAAAAAGTAACGCCCTCACTACGGAAGCTGACGGACGTGAAGAGTCTGGTGACGGTTCGAAGGCTCATCCCCACACACCAGCCTGCGCCTGAGCTCCCGACGATCTGTTCGTTGAGTTTCGTTGACTATTGAGCGGCAGGAAGGGGGTCCAACGTTTCATCCAGAGAGGTAGACGTTTGAAGATCATCGTTCACTGAGGGCTCCACACTTGTCTCGATCGTCTCAATCGATCCCTCCTCAGACAACACCTCTCCACCGTCCATCGGAAGGAATGCTTGCTCTGCCTCACCAAGCTCCTTGAATTCACGAAGGGGCGGCAGCTGCGAGAGGTCGCTCAAACCGAAATGTTCAAGAAAGAACTTGGTCGTCCCATACATGATCGGACGACCGGGAACTTCTTTGCGTCCGACGATTCGCACCAGTTTTCGCTCCAACAGCGTGCGCAAGACGCCGGACGTCTCCACTCCACGGATTTCTTCGACCTCCGACCGCACCAACGGCTGCTTGTAAGCAATGATTGCCAATGACTCCAGCGCGGACCGGGACAGTTTCGCCGATGTCTTGGCCTTGTCCAGCCGTTTGATCCAGGGCGCATAGTCCAACTTCGTCACGAGGCGGTATCCGCCCGCGACGACAGCCAGTCGCACCCCGCGCCCATCTTGATCGAGCGCTTGGCCAAGATGTCGCAGCGCCTCTTCCACATCAATCTTCGGCACATTCCCCATCACGGTCACAAGGCGAGCCACAGACAACGGTTCGGAAGAAACAAAGAGCAGTGCTTCCAGAATCGCTTGGAGTTCCCCCATGCCTTGAACCTGAGGGCCATGGATACTCTGATCAGACGGCGATCCATTCGCCTCTTCTATATTCACCGTACTCGTCTCCGGCATATCATGAACCAGATCCGCCGTCAGTGGCGTCATGTCCCCCTCCATTCCATATCGACATCGTCAAGTTCTGCCGGATCAGGCACCAAGGAGAACATCCGTGAGACTAAAATCGATCCGAATGTTTCCGCTTGGAATACACGAGCCACCCGCAGTCTCATCAATTCAAGTAACGCCAAGAACGTCACGACGACCACCAGCCGATGACTCGATCCCTCAAACAGCGCAGCAAATGAGACCGAGTCTTTGCCTTCAAGTATTTCCAAAATGAGATTCATTCGCTCGCGTACCGTGAGATTGTCGGGCGCAATCTCAATAAGCTTGCTGCCAGGATTCCGCTCAAGCACTCCCTTGAGCGCATCGACCAGATCAAACAGCGAGACATTCTCCAGCGAAAGATCCTCCTCAACCGCTGCTTCTACTAAGAGCGCTTGCTCACGCCAAAAGATCTCGCGCCACACCTTTTCCTGGTCGTCGAGCTGACGGGCCGCTTCTTTGAAACCCTTATATTCCAGCAGCCGTCGAACGAGCTCTTCCCGGGGGTCTGGCCCTTCCTCGTCATCGTCGGACGTCTCATCCACCGGTAGCAGCATTTTGGATTTGATCTGCAAGAGCGTCGCCGCCATGACCAAAAAATCCCCCGCCACATTGAGATTGAGTTCTTCCATCGCTTCCAGATACTCGAGGTATTGCCGGGCGATCATCGCAACGGGGATATCGTAGATGTTGATCTCATTCTTCTTGATGAGGTGCAGCAAGAGATCCAGTGGTCCCTCGAAATTTTCGATACGGACCTGGTACGGGAGCTCTGGTTGCTCAAAATCTTCGGCCTGAGAGTCCACGGCGTGTTTATATCAACTTATGGGGTGACGGGCAAGCCTGATTCTATATGTTGGGGACAATCGAGTACTCTTCATTTGAGCTTTGCGGCATACGCCACGAGCAAAGCGGCCACAATGAGAAAAATCGCCGTGAGCGCATACTGTCCATTGCTAGTTTGAAGAAGACCGCCAGGCTGAGCTGATTCAAGTCGTTTTGTTTCGTCTAACAGAGGCGGGTGATCGAACCGTGCCTTTACCAGATCGTCTTGTTGCCGAAACTCAGCATGGGAGAAGTCAGCTGATCCTAAAAACTGGGCGCCCGCAAAGACCGCTTCGCTCTCAAAGGCCGCAAAGCCAAAGAACGTCTCGCGGCTGAAAATCGCTTCACTGAAGCTGACCCGCCCCTTGAAGCGACTCCCTGAAAATCCTGTCCCCAGGCCGAACCTCGACCGCTCAAATACCGCAGGCTGCTCGAACGTCACTTCTAGGAATTCCGCCATACCGTCGAAGAGCGCGCTGGTACAGTCCACCGAACCTCGAAATGTAGATTGGTGAAATCTGGTGCTGGGGCCAAACTTGGTCTCCCGACACCCCACCGGCATGGTGAACTGTCCCTGGACAAAATAGGCTTCTTTTTCGAATGTGGCTCGTGAGAGCTCGACCGGCTTGTGGAACACCGACCGGGAGAGATCCACACCTTCCTTGAAATGGGACCCAGAAAAGTCGACAGGTCCTTCAAACTGAAGCGTGCTGTCGGTTGCCCGATGGCGCACTGCGCCCACCACCACGGAATCTCGCAGGCTCAGTGCCTCACGAACAATTCGCTGCCCGTTGCCGCTGACATGATCTTCAAGGTTCGCTCTCTCCGAGGTACGCCCTGGTGAGCCTGCCGTCGTCTGTACGGCGAGGCGATCGAAGATCAGATCCCCGCGCACCAATACACCAAGGAGATCCACGGAACGCCCCTTGGCGATCGCATCCATAATCACTTCGCCACGCACGGCATGGCTCTCCCGCTCTGTCTGCGTGCAGCTGGGCGAGAGATGGATCACGAGCCCCGCGTCAATTCCAGTTGCAGCTGTCTCGGCAATGCAACCAGCATTGGCCTCTCGTGGACAAGTCACCATGGCACCTACAAGCATCAGCGCCAGGCACCAGCGAGACCGTCTCGTCTTCAGCATGGCGGTGGGTGAACGATCAGAGCGGCGATGGAACAAGGTGCTGTCCACATTATTTCATGGAGGAGAGAGACGAAACATTCGGAAGATGATGAGACACCGCCGCTGGAACCGATCAGTTCCAGCGGCGGTCAGTGAACACACTGAGCGACTCCAACCTGAGAGCCCTCGCTCTTGCACAAGTGTTTACATCGAACAGAAGATACGAGGGACCTAGCCAGAAGCCCAAGAAGCCATGAGATATCAGTTATTTCGATAGTCGTCGTCCAATAAATCTTCGGATTTATTGATTAACCCGTCCCTGTCGTCATCGGCATCAAGATCCAGCTCTTCTTGGGCGTCATCTTCTTCGACCTCGTCCTCAATCCCCAGCTCATCGCTGTCCATTTCATCTTCATCGTCAAGATCAGCCTCATCCGGCTCCATGGGCATAGCTGGTTTCGTCGCTACGGACTTGCGTGGAGCTACGTCCGGCTCCGCCACGAATTTCTTCGCGGGCGCGCTCGGTGGGCTGACCTTGGGTGCAGCCTTCTTCGCAGGTTTGCTAGCCGCTTTCTTGACGGGCTTTTTCTTCGAGGCCGACTTGGACGTCTTGACGGCCGCCCGCTTCTTCACTGTCTTCTTGACAGCCTTCTTCTTCGGCAACGGTGTAGCTTTTTTCGTCCGCGACGATTTTTTCGTGACGGCTTTCTTCTTCTTGTTCGCCATTCCGATCCCTCCTCTTCGTTTCAGCCCGGCGCAACGGCCTCCATCTAGCATGAACGAACAACCTCTTGCAACCACACCCCGCTTCTTGGCTTCCATCGATTGGCTCGTTCGCCCGTTCTTAGGATTGAATAGAGAACGATTCTGGCATCCTACGCGGTGAGGTACGGTGGGCAGATGGCAGGGCACCCCCAAGCGATCCGGCTTAATCCCATGCTATTATGACGCGGCGCCTCGAGCACGAGCCTGAATCCTCTCTTGCATTTCAGGCTCTTATGAAGAAACCGCCTTATTGAGCATGGAGTAACGCCGACGTGAACCGCTTACGCATCATGACGATTGCCCTAGGGATCGGAACCGCCACAGGTGGACCCGCCCTGGACCTCTCCCCTGCCACACAGATTCTGATGGAGAACGGATCGCCCTATTACATTCCTGCCACCGCCACCGTGGCGAGCGGCATGCCCATTCGCTGGAATAATCCGACACCAACCCACCATACCGTCACCCACAGTGACTGCGTGAAGGAAGAAGGTCCCTGCCTGTTCGATTCGGGGACAGTGGCACCAGGAGGACACTTTACGGTTCCGGGCTTGCCGGCCGGCCGGTACCCCTATCACTGCGGTATCCATCCCATCATGCGAGGCCAGCTGGTCGTGACTGACGATCCCTCAACACCGTCGCAGCTGTAAAACATCGATCATCTTGCAGGATGGCTGATCGCTCCTGTAGGCTGCCGGTGCTCAGCACGAAAAAACTGCTCGTCATGAAACCCGCTGCCGCTGTCCATCCACCCTGGAGCTTGACTGGAGAGGCCCTAAGCCTCCTGGCCTGGCACATGCCCGACCTCGTCGCATATCACTATCACCTCGACGAATGGTGGTTTGCTCCGCTCGATGACAACCTGCCGCTCATCCGACTGAACCGCACCGGCCTGGATATGCTCAAAGCCATGAACGGCCATACGACGGTCGGTATGCTCGTTGAACAATACGGCGCGAAAATCTGCGGGCCGGACGGGCAACCAGGGTCCTGGCATCTTGAACGATGGGCCACGCCTAACTATTCCCTCTGCTATTTCGGAACGGACCCACCCGGAGGCCATCGACACAACGCTAAGTGGGATGTCCTGCTCCAGCAGATCCGTGAAGGCTGGTCTGGTCAGGACGGGTTCGAAGGCGAAGAGCATTTGGAATCATTCCATCATCACGAGCTTGCCCAAAGCAAAGAAGATGACAGCCACTTTGACCTGATCGAAACCACCGTCTCACATCTCTTCCGTGAACCGAGCGAAGCACTGACCGGCTTGACCTACGGGCGGCTCCTCATGCGGCAACTACGTCGACTCGGCTGGTTCAGTCCCAAGCCCAAGGTCCTCCTGGAAATCGGTGGGGGACTGGGTTATCTCGCGCAGGAACTCGGCAAGGATCTGTTGCCCTTCGAAAAGCAGGACATCACATACCTGTCACTCGACATCACGCAACCATTCCTCACACTCCAAGTCACTCGAGCCAAAGCCGGGGGTTGGCATGTCGCCGGCACCAGGGCCAACGCCGAATCGCTCCCGTTTGTGGATCAGTCGGTCGATCTGGTGGTCGACAATGAGAACATGGCGGACATGACACCGGCGCAACTAAGTAGGAAAGAGCTGACATCCGGGGTTGGAGAGACTGCCCAACACCAAGAAGCACTGGATTGGATCAGACGGCTTCGCCTTCCAATCGAACAGGACCCGCCTGAATCAGTGATTTTTAACCTAGGACCGATTCGCTTCGTCGCCGAACTGTGGCGAGTGCTCAAGCCAGGTGGCCGGGCCTTTCTTACCGAGTTTGGCATTGAAACTGGATGGCCCGCGCCCGTGAAGCTGCCGGGACATACAGAATACGAGGTCCAATACAGCCACCTGCGGCAAGCAGTCCGTTGGCTCGGCTTTCAGGAGCGGTATCTGTCTCTTCCACAATTCCTAGGACTGAAGCCGGACACAAAAGTCCTCTGCACCGGCGCCACCTACACCATCCAGCGGTTCTGTCAGGCCATCAATAAGCCATTTGCTGTGCGTGCCTATACCGAAAAAGAATTGCAGCTGGCCTTAGAGGACATGCTCCCCAAATTGCAAGGCCTCCACTATCACGACCTGGCAGACCCGGCCTGGTTCGGCCTCCAAGACTTCAAAGTGCTGTTGCTCGAAAAACCAGGTGGGACACCGAAAGCCCAATTCACCGAGAACAAAGGCTATCGATGGTATTCGCAGAAATAGAGGGGCCGGGGCTAGCCTGATTAGTTCCCCGGGCTCGCCGACCGCGCACACAAGAATGACCAAATTCTCAGATCAAGGGCGGTGCCCGGTCAATGCGCGCAGTGAGGAACCAACCAGGCCACCCTCAACAGAGTGGGTGGTAGAAGGAAACGTCCTCGGTTCAGGCAGCTCTCATTACGCTGCAAACTCGACTCGAACAGTACGGCCCAAACGGGCTTCCAGCGTGATCAGCATTTCTAGGCTGAACTTGTCCCATTTGCCGCGCACGAGGTCAGAGACGCGCGATTGTGCAATGCCAAGGCGCTTGGCAGCGTCCGCTTGAGTCAGCTTCTGCTTCTCGATGCGGAGACGAAGATCGCTCATCAAGTTAGAACGCATCTGGAGAACGGCCGCCTCAGCCGGATCAAACCCGAGATCCACAAAAACATTGCCGCTGGATTTCGTGGTTTTTTTCTTCATGACCGGTCTCCAATCTGGTGATATCGATCACGTGCCAACACCATATCTTCATTCCTAGGGAAGGTCTGATTAATTCACGTTTTCACTCGGCCAGCTGTTCCTGGACTGACCACCAGGGCAAATTCAGTGGGTAGCCGCTGTTGCGAGAGCCTGTTTGTGACGCACACCCATCGTGCGATGG
>JAOUHD010000076.1 GCA_029865345.1 Nitrospira sp. | reverse complement strand
GCGCCTGAGGTCACCGCTTCCTCCAAACTATGGCCGTCCTCTCGCAATTTATTCATATAGGAGACGAGCACGATCCCGTTCAACACCGCCACGCCGAAGAGATTGATGAAGCCGACTGACGCCGGCACGCTGAGATATTCCTTGGTGAGCCACAGCGCCACGACCCCTCCGATCAATGCGAAGGGCAGATTCAAGATGATCAAGGTTGCCTGACGGAGTGAGTTGAAGGTTGAATACAGCAAGAAAAAAATCAGGCCGATTGTGATCGGAACGATGACCTGCAGCTTGGCCATGGCCCGTTCCATGTTCTCAAATGATCCGCCCCAGGTCACCCGGTAACCGGGCGGAAGTATGACGCGTTCGGAAATTTTCTGCTGCGCTTCTCCAACCAACCCGCCGATGTCTCGCCCTAGCGTATTGAACCCGATCGATACGTACCGTTGCAGCTGCTCTCGACTGATGCGCCCAGGCCCCTCCTCCAACTGTACGGTGCCAAGATCCGCCAATGGAATTAGTGCGCCCGCATGATCGCTGACCCGAATATTACTGATCGCTTCGACACTGTCCCGGTACCGTTCCGGGAATCGCACCACCAGATCGAACCGTTGCTGGCCTTCGTAGACGCGCGTCGCGACGTCCCCACCAATGGCGGTGGTGATGATCTCCCGCACATCGGCCACATTGATCCCATGCCGCGCGATCTTGCTGCGATCGATATCAATCGTGAGGTACGGTTGGCCGAATAATTGTTCAACTTTGATATCTCGGACCCCTCGCACGGTTTCGAGCACCTCGGCGATCTCCTGGGCTTTGTTCCGCAGTGTCTCCAGATCGTCACCGAACAGTTTCACCGTGGCTTCCGTGCGCACGCCGGAGATCAATTCGTCGACGCGCTGCTGGATCGGTTGGCTGATCAGGAATGTCGCCCCGGAGACTCCCGCCAACCGCTCACGAAACTTCTGCATCAACTCCGGCATCGTCTTGGCCGTGGTCCACTGATCCAGCGGCTTCAAGCGAACCACCGGATCACTTTCATTCGGTTCCTGTGGATCGTTTCCCAATTCCGTGCGACCGATTTTCGAGACGACCATCTCCACTTCTGGAAACTCCATGATCGCCTGCTGCATGCGCTTCTCGATCTCGATGGACGCGGGAAGCGACACACCGGGAAGCCGAATAGTCTGAGGGGCCACTGTACCCTCGTTAAGAGTAGGGATAAATTCGGTGCCTAATGAGGGTACCAACGCAAGCGCGCCAACCAATGCACTCATCGCCAGTATCAAGACGACCGTCCGGTGCCCAAGTGCCCATCGAAGGGTCGGCGCATAGAGACGCTTGGCCAATCGGACGATCCAAGGATCTTCTTCACTGCCTTGCCTCAAGGCCAGCGAACAGAGCACCGGTGACAGCGTCAGCGACAAGACGAGAGACACCAACAGCGCGATCATGATGGTATAGGCAAGCGGTTTGAACATTTTGCCTTCCATCCCCTGAAGGGACAAGAGAGGGAGAAACACCAAGATAATGATCAGAATCCCGAAGACGACCGGCTGTCCGACTTCCTTCACCGCTTGCGTCACCAGCTGAAGCCTCGGTATTGCGGCAGCAGAATGGTGCGACAGATGGCGATACACGTTTTCAACGACGACAACCGACCCATCCACGATCATGCCGATCGCGATCGCCAGCCCTCCCAGCGACATCAGATTTGCGGTCAGCCCGATTTGCCCCATGACGATAAATGTGGCCAGCGGCGCCAACACCAGTGTGCCGACGACGATCAGCGCACTGCGAATATTCCCAAGAAACAGAAACAACACCACAACCACAAGCACCACACCTTCAGCCAACGATTTGTACACCGTATTCAATGCTTCAGTGATCAGTTCGATACGGTCGTAAAACGGCACAATGCGCAATCCATCCGGCAACAGATGCTTCGCATGGATGTCCTCAATACGAGTCTTGATCCCCTCGACGACATCCCGAGCGTTGCCTCCACGCAACATCAGCACGATGCCACTGACCACCTCGCGATCCCCGTTCAGCACCGTGGCGCCATGACGCACCGCATGGTCGATCACCACTTGGGCCACGTCAGAGATATAGACCGGCGTGCCACCGGTTTCCTTAACCACGATCCGCTCGATATCCTGAAGCGAGCGGATCAGTCCAATTCCTCGCACGATGTATTTCTCATCATGTTTTTCGAGGATATTCCCGCCGGCGTTGGCGTTATTTCTCGCCACCGCATCGAACACCTCACGAAGCGTCAGACCGTATTTCCGCAGCAGGCCTGGTTCGACCAACACCTGATACTGTTTGACGTACCCGCCCATTGAATTGATATCGATGACCTCCGGCGTGCTCTTCAGAAGGGGGCGAATGATCCAATCTTGAATCGTCCGCTGTACAATCAGGCTTTGGTGTTCGGCTTCACTATCAACCGCAGCTCCGTGAGGAGCCTCCAAGTAATACTGGAATACCTCTCCCAATCCTGTACTGTTCGGCACCAGCATCGGCTTGGCCCCTGGAGGAAGCTGTTCCTCCACTTCGAGCAATCGCTCGAGCACCAGTTGGCGGGCCAGGTTCACATCCATGGAGTCATCAAATACGATGGTGATGAGCGAGAGACCGACTTTCGTGAGGGAGCGCATTTCCGTGAGAGACGGCACACCCGTGAGCTGCAGCTCGATCGGATAGGTCACCAAGCGTTCGACTTCGGCGGGAGAGAGCCCCGGTGCCTTCGTGACGACCTGGACCAGCACGCTGGTCACGTCGGGAAAGGCGTCGATCGGAATGGTCCGAAAAGCATAGATCCCGCCGGCGCCGATCATGATCGAACAGATAATGATAAGGAGCCGCTGGCGGAGGGAGATGTCCAGAAGACGGGAAACCATCAGACGGGTTTCTTCAATAACTCGGACTTCAAAACAAAGGCACCATGTGTCACAACCGGTTCGCCTTCGTTCAGGCCGCCGAGGATGGCCGTCACGGTCCCATTGGATTCACCGACGTGCACTTCCCGCAACTCATACTCGTTCGGGCTGCGTTGAACGAAGACGAAGGTGCGTCCTTGATCGCGTTGCAACGCGGCCTCCGGCACCGACAATTGATCAGGCTGGGCTTCGGAAAAGAGTCGAATCGTGGCGAACATTTCCGGTTTGAACCGCCCATCTTGATTCGGCAACTCAATCCTGAGCTGCATGGTACGTGTCACAGGATCGAGCACATCACCGACATAGGTGATCGTCCCGTGAAAGACCTCCTTGGGATAGGCGTTGATCCGCACTTCAACTTGCCTGTCTCCGGATGCATGGATGGAATGGGCGAAGGAGATATCCTTTTCGGGAATATTCGCTTGCACCCAGACTTCCGAAAGATCAGCGATCACGAATAGATTATCGGTCGTCTCGACGACCTCGCCTCGTGTCAACTTGCGCCCGATGATCCGGCCGGCAAAGGGAGCCACGATCGGCACGACCGAACGGATCTTCCGGCTGCTCTCAAGACGCCTGAATTCTTCGTCATTCATGCCAAGCAGCTTGAGCCGGTCGTGCGATTCATTGGCCTCGGCCTGGCTACTCAGCAACTCTGCCTGGCGGCGCTGCAATTCCGCCTCGCCGATTACCTGCTCTTGGAGGAGGAATTGCGCACGGTTGAATGCCTGCTCCGCAACGTGAAGCTTGGCCTTGGCCTTGAGATAGGCCGATTGGGCAAGCCCCAGATCGCTGCTGTACAGGATCGCCAGCGGGGCATTTCCTTTGACCTCCTGGCCTAGCTCGCCGTACACCTCGACCACTCGCCCTCGAACCAACGCAGTGATTTCCGCCATGTTCCGTTGATTGGGTTGCACGATGGCGGGGAAGTCCCGGTGCGTTCGAAAATCACTGCGCGCGACCGGCTGGACAACCAGGCCTACCCGCGACGACTCCTCCGCCGACAGCGTGATGCGGCCAGGCGTTGACACTGCGACGGGCGACTTACTCGCCACTACATCGCTCGGCGTGCCATCGCAGCCTGATTCCAGCACCATCAAACCGAACAGAAGACCGGACATACCTCGGCTGAGACACCTCCATGAAGCTCGTCGTGAACCGAATAGGGCCTTCACAGCGCCACCCCTACGGCTTGCTCCAGCCGGGCCAGCGAGACGGAGAGGTCACGCCGCGCCAGCGCATAGTCCAGTAAGATCTGTCGCTGCACGCGCTGCGCATCGAGGACTTCCAGCAGACTTGACGCCCCTTGTTGAAAACTGAACTGAGCCAACCTCAGTGCCTCCTGCGCCTGCTTCAGCAACCCTTTATCGAACACCTCGATCAACTCCGCAGTGGTGCGGACATCCTGAAAATGTTGATACACGGCTCGCCCGAGTTCATTGCGGGTCCGAAGCAGCTCGGCTTCTTCTCGGCGTTTCACCCCTAACGATGAGGCGATTTCTCCCTGACGCCGGTACCAGAGGGGCACCGGAATCGAGAGCCCTCCTTGAAAGGCTTCCCGCCCCATTTCTCGCCAATAGCTCCCGTTCACGGTCACAGTCGGCACCCGTGCCTGCCGTTCGAATTCAATCTTCCAGTCCGATTGTTCGACGGACTTGAGCAGGCGCTGGATCGTTGGATGCTGTTCCATCATACGAGTCATGAGTCCGTCGATCTGGAGGTCACGAGGGAGTCTCCTGAATTCGCCATAGGCCAGATAGGATGGCCCAAGCGCACCACCAGTCAAGGTGTCGACGGCCACGCGGTTGATCCGAACCAGATTATCCGCACGCGCGAGTTGCTGCCGCGCCTTCAAGACTTCCACCTCTGCCTTGATGGATTCAAATTGAGGCGCTTCGCCAGACTTGACCCGCGCCCTCACGATCCTAGCCACGCCTTCGACGGTATCAAGATTCTGGCGCGCTAAATCAGCATCATTTTGAGCCAGCAACAGATCGTAGAATGCCACCTTGACTTGTGACGCCAAGGTCAATCGCGTCTCCAGCATACCCACGTTGGCCGTCGCTAAGCCAAGATCCGCCACTCGTTGCCGCGCAGCCCGTAGCGCCGGCCATTCAACCGGTTGTCCGACCGTCACATTGTATTCTGCGAGTGATTGGCGATCGAGAAGCGGCCCAATACCCGCCCGACCCGTATCTCGAAGACTCCCATATCCACCGGCGCCTCCGACGGTGGGGTTCGGGTAGGCGCCAGCCGCCGTCTGTTGTCCCTTCTGCTGTTCAATCACTCCTTCTGCAGAGGAAACTAAGGGATTTTTCGCCAAAGCCAGATCCACGATCATGTCGAGACTGTATAACTGCCCATCGGATTGGGCAGAGGCCGTGGCCACGCCACACCCAAGACTGATTGCACACACCAACACGAACCTGACCCCCATTCTCATCTCCAGCCTGAATCGCATGAACTGCACCTCATAGTAGGCCGAACGTCGTTTAATTTCAAACATCTATGCTGAATGGCCTGATCCCCTGGATCCGCCATCGGAGTCGAGCCGCAATCCGCTGAAGTAGAATGCCGAAATCGCCGCGGTCGCCGCGACATTCAACGACTCCACCCCCTCGGCCAGTGGAATGGAAAACCTCACGCGAGACGCCTTCACGATGTCCTGGGCCAACCCTGCTCCCTCGTTTCCGACCGCAATCATGAGGCGGCTGGGTCTTGTTCGAATCTTCCTGATGGGGACTCGATCAGTCGAAGCCAGGACCGCCGCATAGATGTCACACCCATACGAGGAGAATGCCCGCCAATCCCACGCGTGAAAAACTGGAAGGCTCAGGATGGTGCCGGCCGTGGCACGAACCACCTTGGGAGCAAAATGATCGGCGGAATCGGCGCTTAACCACACTCCGGACAAATTCAGCGCCGCAGCTGTCCGAATGATCGCGCCCACGTTCGCTGGATCCTGCAGCCGATCCCCATACAGGCCAAGTACGCACGACTGTTTGAGCACATGGGCTTCATCCCACCGAGGTTGTCGAACGACGGCTAATATCCCTTGCGGCATCTCAACATCAGTCAGCCTATCAAAGTCGGCGTCCGGACACAGGAACTGGGACGCAGGCAGTTGCGCGCGCGCCCTTCGATCTGCCTCGGTCTCCATACAGAGAAAGCGCGGCGAGACAATCAGACTGAGAATGGCCTGTGGAGACTGGTGAATGAGATCACGACAGGACTTGCTTCCTTCAAGGACGAAGGCACCTTCTCTCGATCTGGCCTTCGTATCGCGAAGCAGCTGTCGAATCCGCGAGGCCCCTGCACGAGTGAGAACCGGTGGCTGCAGCACGACAGCCACCTAGAGACCGTTCATCGCACTGAAACACATACGATCAAGACGGCTGGAGTGGGTAATCAACGACGCCTTCGTTCAGAAGCCGCTTCAGCAGCGCGGATACGTTGCGCCCTCGCCTTGGCACGTTTCAAGGCTGTCAGCTTTCCCCGAGTCCGAGTCTGTTCAAACTGTAACTGTTCAAGCTGAGACTGCAGGTGGGCCCTTTCCTGCTTATGCAAATTCGCACATTCCGCCTTGGACAACTGTGTCCAATCCCCGCTGCTCCTGGCACGCTTGATTCGATCATCCAAGGACTCTCGAAGCTGCTTGGACCGCATCGTCATGAGCGACTTGAGCGCCTCTTGTCGGCGCTGGACCTCTTCTTCCTCAGCCATGATGCCACGAATATCGGTTCCTAACATACGCCCCCACCTCCTTCTACACGATGAAACTTGTGTCGGTATTATACCGATTTCACGCCCGCACTGGAAATGGATCATAACACATTGATTTTAATAAATAAATGTCAATTTATCGCATGATTTAATTGAAGCTCAACCTTTCATTGTGTATCATGGCCTTATGTCGATAGGGCTATTTATCCAGGGCTGGAGACTCGCCAGAAACCAATCGATCGAGTCGTTATCAGACGTGGCAGGAATTCCAACCACGCTCCTTGAACAAATCGAAGCGGATCAGGCCGATCCCACAACGAGTACACTTGAAGCTCTTGCCTCCGCGTTTTGCATTCCGCCTTCTTGGCTGTTCGACAACCCCCAATCCTTTAAATGGCTCTTCACTGATTCAGCAGAGGATGAGGAGCTGGATACCGCTCAGATCGATCCGGTGACCGATCGGATCTTGGCTGGATCTCACGCCGATCGATCACTCTATGTCCTCTTGACCACGCTCATGCAAGCCGGTGAACCCAAACTCTTGCGGGCCGCTGAGATGAGCCTGCGGAGTCTAGTCAAACAATCGCATCAAGCGACTGTGCCCTGGCAACAACGCCCCTCCGGACATTTCGAGCCGCCCAGCGACTAGCGCGGCCGTCTGAGCCCTGAGCCTATCCTCCTCACCATCTACTGCCAGCTTGCGGCGAGTACCGTCTGCACATCCTGCGGGCGCTGATCGATAGCTTGATCCCACGTAAGACCGGATTGCTGGGAGAACGCTGCCATGGCCTGAATCAGTTGGTCGACCTGTGTGCTGAGCAGGATCTCTCCATTGCCTGCTTGAATCGCCTCAATGTGATTCGTCCTTCCGAGATACCAATCTTTTACCGTGACCTGATCTGCCGAGCCGTGAATCGCAAGCCGGAGGTCATTCGCCTGGCGGCTAAGGACAAGATCAAGGGGATTGATGGTCGTCTCAAATAGAGCACGGTCTTGGTTGCCTGCGAACGCATCGACATCCTGAATGGTGTCCTGACCATCCCCTCGTGCAAACTGGTAGGTGTCGTTCCCTGAATTGCCGACCAACGTGTCATTGCCGAGCCCACCGATGAGTTGATCGGCCCCGCTGCCGCCCATGAGCTGATCGTTGCCGGCACCGCCCAACAATCGATCGTCACCCGACCCACCGTCGAGCCGATCATGACCGGTTCCGCCGTTCAGGAAATCGTTTCCACTCCCTGCGTTGAGGTTGTCGTCTCCCACCCCACCAAAGAGCCTGTCGTGACCACTCCCTCCAAAGAGGGCATCATGCCCCATCCCACCGTCCAGCGTATCATCGCCAGAACCGGCGTCTAAAATATTGTTGCCACTGTTGCCCAACAACACGTTATGGGCTGAGTTCCCCGTACCGTTGATATGAGCCGAGCCGGTGAGGATCAGATGTTCCAGGTTTGGCCCGAGAACGTAGATGATGCTGCTTTCCACCGTATCGCTCCCTTGTGCAGCTAGCTCAGTCGCCACATCGCCCGCTCGATCCACGACATAGGTATCATCGCCTACCCCACCGATCATCACATCGTTTCCGAGACCGCCATTGAGCTGATCATGACCGGCTCCACCAATCAAGGTATTGCTCGCACTGTTGCCCAGGAGCACGTTGTTCAAGGCATTTCCGGTCCCGTTGATCGCTGCCGTGCCGGTCAAGGTGAGATTCTCGATATTGGCACCAAGGGTATAGGTCATACTACTGTGCACGGTGTCGATACCTTCATTGACGAACTCGGTGACGACGTCACCAGGCATATCAACCGTATAGGTATCGTTGCCCGTTCCGCCCTGCATCGTATCAACTCCCGTCCCTCCATCGAGCATGTCGTTCCCTTGCCCACCATTCAAGAGATCGTTTCCAGCCAACCCACTGAGAGTGTCGTCTCCCCGTCCACCCGTCAGGATGTCGTTGCCCGCTGTACCAGTCAGGATTTGGGGAAGCGGTCCCGATACCGTCAACGCAAACTGATCAGTCGTGCTCGCGCCCTTGGTGTCCGTCGCGATCACCGTGACCTGCAGCACGCCGGCATCGCCGGGGCTTGGAGTTCCCGCAAACGTCCGGGTGATCGGATCAAAGCTCAGCCACGCCGGAAATGGGCTGCCGCCGGCGAGAGATGCACCATATGCGAGAGCATCTCCATGACTCACATCGGCATCGATGAACGTCGTAGCGGGAACCGTAAAGGTAAAGAATGAATCTTCGGCGGCGGTCTGATCCAACACTGGAACAGCAACCATCGGTGCCTGGTTCGGAGGGTAGAGGTCAATCAGGTTCACCACATTCCCATCGGCGAACTCCAGCGCTGAGACCACCAGGGAACCGTTGGCGCCACGAGGATCAAAATTGGCAAGCACCAGTCGATCGGTCCCCCTGGTCCCTACTTGGATGGTCAGAGTTCGAGCAGCTTCATCTTGGACAAAGCTCAAGTCGCTCTGACTGATTCCAGCCCCGAATTGAATTCGATTCCCTGCGCCGGGCAGCACCACATCGTCGATAGTGTCAACGCCGTCGCCAATGTTGAAGATGTAGGTATCGTGGCCCACACCACCCTGCAGGTGATCGGCACCACGCCCGCCAACCAACATATCGTCCCCCGCGAGAGCCGTGATCCGATCCACGACGTTGGTGCCGGTAATGGAATCGCTGCCGTCTGTCCCCATCAGATCAAACCCACGTTGAACAAGCTGGTCGTAAGACAGAACTGTCCCATCGGCGAATCGGAAGGTTTCGATCGTGCGCGGCCCGAACACATCATCTGGATCGAAACTGGAGAGGTGAAGCGCGCCACCGGTCGTGCCGACTCGGATCAGAAAAGATCCCACATCCAAAGTTACATCGTTCGGACTAATCCCAGGCCCGAATTGAAGGGTATTCTCTTCTCCAGACACACTCGCATCAGTGATCGTGTCGATGCCGTCACCAAGATCATAGATATAGGTGTCGTCGCCAGGGCCGCCAGTGAGCGTATCATTCCCGATTCCACCGGCGATGATGTCGTTGCCGGCACCGGCATCCACGATGTCGGCGCCACCGAGCGCGCTGATCACGTCGTCCCCCGCTCCGGTCGTGATCGTGTCATTCCCTTCTGTGACGGTCGGTCCGAAGAAACCGGCAAGACTCGTCGTGGTGCCGTCCGCGAAGGCCAGAGTCTCAACGACCGCCGTACCATTCACACCGGCCAGATCAAAATTGTTCAGCACCAGCCGGTCTGTCCCACCTGCGCCCACTTGAATGATGAGCGTCCGTGCGGCTTCATCATGTGTGACCGTGAGATCGTTCCGGCTGATGCCCACTCCGAACTGAATCCGATTTCCTTCACCGACCACTGCAGCATCCTCAATCGTGTCGATACCATCGCCGAGTTTGAAGAGATAGGTATCGTGGCCGGTGCCGCCCTGCAACACATCATCGTCAAGGCCGCCATGCAGCGTGTCGTTCCCCGCCTCACCCTGTAAAACATTCGCGAGGCTATTCCCCTGAATGAAGTTGTCCAATTCATTCCCCGTTCCATTCGGCGATCCGGGGATGCTGGAATCCAACAATTCCAGATTCTCGACGTTTCCCGGAAGGGTATAGGTCACTGCACTACGGACCCTGTCGGTCCCTTCGCCAACCCGTTCAATAACCATCTCGTCCGCATGATAGATGATATAGGTGTCATCTCCCCGCCCACCCACTAACACATCATCCGCCTTGATGATCGCCGCATTCGTGATTGGGGTGATCAAGCCTGATGAATGGTAGACCCCGCCGACCGGAATGAGCGTATCATCACCGTCACCACCGATGAGAATATCGCTACCGGAATCGTCCCAGCTCACCGGCGTGGAACGCAAGAACCCACCGATCAGCACATCATTCCCATGACCTCCATCCAATGTATTGGAGGCGGGTCCTGCCGTGATCACGTTGTCGAGAGAGTTGCCAGTCATCACTCGACCGAAAAACTCGGCCTGCTCGATGTTGTCCGGCAGAACATATCCATCAGGTATATCCCCCGTGATGGTATCCACTCCCCCACCAATCTCCTCAATAATGCTCTCGTCACCACTCGCATCAATCGAATAGCGATCATCACCGGCACCACCAATCAACGTGTCGCTCCCAGGAGAAGAGAAAAAGACGTCAAGACCGGCGGTGCCACTCAGCAAGTCGTTTCCAGCGGTTCCCAGAATCGTGGTGGCCGATTCCCGAACAGTGACCACGTTTCTCCAATCTGGACTGACGAAAGACGGGCCGCTCACCATGCGTTGGTTAACGGCCGCGAGATCCCAGGTCGTCCCATCGTCAAACCTGATCAGAGGAGACACGCTCATGTGAAAATAGCTCTGTATATAGAGGGCATCGGTCGAGCCGAGAATGCCTAGAACCAATCCATTCGGCTGGAAGTTTCCGGAATGGACGTACTGAGCAGCGGCAATATCATTCGGTGTAATCCCCGCCTTCAACTGAATGACATCTCCGACACCGGAATCAATGACCCGATCCCACCCAGACCCATGACCGAACAGATAGGTGTCGCCTCCCGCTCCACCTTCGAGGCGATCATTGCCTCCGGCTCCATCAAGTACGTTGCCCGCACTATTGCCGACGATCCGATTGTCGAGTTGATTGCCGGTCCCGGACGTGGCCCCCATCCCCGTAAGCAACAAATCCTCCACGTGATCAGTCAGCGTATAGCTGATCGCGCTTTCAACCGTATCGATGCCTGCCACCGTCGTTTCGACGACGACGTCCCCTGCATCGTCGACCACGTAGGTGTCGTTCCCGGCCTTTCCACGCATCACATCGGCACCCACCCCACCATCCAACCGATTCACACCGCGATTGCCCGTCAGCGTATTTTCAAGCTCGTTGCCGATAGCGTCGATCGACACCGGTGACAACCGATTCCCGATGAGCGAGCGATCCGAATCGAGCAGGGTGAGATGCTCCACGTGGGAGCCCAGCTGATAGCTCTGTGCCGTCATGACCGTATCAATCCCTTGCCCGGCCGACTCGGTCACGATTTCCAGCCCCTTCAGCACGTACGTATCGTTGCCGGCTCCACCGGCCAAGAAACTCATCGACCCGTTGCCGGTCAGCACATTGTCTAGTGCATTGCCGGTCCCCTGGAGGGCCGCCACGCCGGTGAGTGTAAGGTACTCGACATGGATGCCGAGGGCGTAGCTCTGGTCACTCTGCACGGTGTCGAGACCTTCGTTCGCCTGTTCCACCACCGTATCGCCCATGCCGATCACATAGGTGTCGTTGCCGGCCCCACCGGCAAGGATGTTCGCAGCGCTGTTGCCAGTGAGGATGTTGTCCAGTACATTGCCGGTCCCGCCGATGGCGCCGAGACCAGTCAAGGTTAGGTTTTCAACGTTCTGCCCGAGAGTATGCGAGACGGAACTTTGCACGGCATCGATACCTTCGTCCAGGTTCTCCATGACCTCATCGCCTATGGCATCCACCACATAGACATCGTCACCGAGATCTCCGACCATCGTATCGATGCCCGTCCCACCATCAAGATAATCGTCGCCTGCCAGTCCCGTCAGTTGGTCGTCACCAGCGAAGCCCATGAGCAGATCGTCGGCGGCAGTCCCATCAAGCACATCAGGACCCGCTGTACCGGTAACACGGTGTTGTACCGCCTCGGCCAGAAAGGCCACATCCCAGACCGTCCCATCGGCAAACCGCACCGTCTCGATCCGGAAGGTATCCGCCAAAAAGAATTCCGAGACAGTCACCCGATCCGCTGTACCGGTAATCGTCAGCACCAGATCGTGGCCCGATCGAGTGATCGCCACCTCGCTGGGTAACACATCGGCGGCCCATTCAATCCTGTCCAACGCGCCCGTTCGATCCACAATCGTGTCCTGCCCTGCCCCTCTTCCGAAGACATACCGATCATCACCACCCTTGCCTTCCAACTGGTCATTGCCCTCCCCGCCGACGAACCGATCGTTGACATTCGTCCCGGTTAAGGTCTCGCCTCCGGACGTGCCGCCGATCTCAATCCCACGCTCCAGGAGTTGGGCGTAGCTGAGACTGGTGCCGTCTGTGAACCGGAAGGTCTCCACGGCGCGCGGTCCCAAAACATTGTCACGATCGAGGCCGGTGAGCCACAGTTGATCCCCACCGCTGCCAATGCGGATGACGAGGTCCTGGCCCGTCGAGGAGTTGATGGAGTCTTGCACGAGGCTCAGCGTCAGCATCGACGACGCAATGTCTGCGCCAAAGCTGACCTCATTTCCTTCAGCCACCGATGCCGTATCGACAATCGTGTCGATGCCATCACCGAGGTTGAACCGATATTGATCATGCCCCGCTCCGCCGAACAATTGATCGTTCCCAGCTTTGCCTAGAAACCGGTCACCGATGCTGGTCCCAAATAAGCGATCCTCGCCCGCCGTGCCCACAATATCGATACCCTTCACCAACAGATCGGAATAGCTCAGCACTGTGCCATCCGCAGTCTGGAAACGATCGATATCGTGCGTGCCGGTGATACTGTTCCGGCGCGTATTCCCGAGCAGAACGCCTTGCGTCGGATCGCCTGTCCCCACGACGACGGAGGAGCCTTTGACCATCAGCCGTAGGTCGGTCGAGGCGATGCCCGGACCGAACGAGAGCACATTGCCCTCGCCCACCACGGCGGTATCGACCACGACATCAAGACCATCTCCTACGCGGTACACATAGGTGTCGTTCCCGCTGCCGCCGTCGATCTGATCGTCACCCGTGCCACCGATCAAGGTGTCAGCTCCTGAGCCTCCTGACAGCGAATCGTTCCCGGCGCCGCCATGCAAGAGGTCATTGAGACTCGTGCCATTGAGCGGATCACCACCGGTCCCACCGGCTATCACACGGCCGGTGACTGTGGCATTGGCCAACAAGATTGGATCAATGCCTAACCCCCGTGCGACGAGGTCAGCATGGGTGACGATTGTCCCGTCGGCAAATTGATAATCGGTAATCGCAGAGGGCGCCAGCGCGTCGTTGGCACTAAAGCCAGTAATGGCCACTTGGTCTCCGCCAGATCCAATTTGAATGACCAGCGCAGTGGGAGCGAGCCCGACATGCAAGTCCTCAGGCGTGACCCCTACATCAAACACGACACGATTGCCTTCCCCGGCGTTATCGGTAATCACGTCGGCGCCCTCTCCCATCCCGACATGATAGAAATCCCGGCCTCCCCCACCAAGGAGCAGATCATTACCGGTCCCGCCAATGAGCATATCGTTGCCGGCTTCTCCTGCAAGCTGATCATCGCCGTCATCACCCCACAGGGTGTCGTCCCCTGCTTCACCAAAGAGCACATCCATCCCAGCTTCGCCGAGCAGGGTATCGTTGCCGTCACCGCCTTGCAGTTGATCGTTCCCCTCTCCACCGAACAAGGTATCGTTCGCGCCGTCGCCGAGGAGTAAGTCGTTTCCTACTCCTCCAACCAGTTGATCGAGCCCTGCACCGCCGCTTAATTGATCGTCTCCCTCCTCACCAAACAAGGTATCGTTCCCGTCCCCACCGAGGAGCAGGTCATTGCCCAGCCCGCCAACAAGTAGATCCTGTCCTGCCCCGCCTTGCAGCTCGTCATTTCCGTCCTCGCCGAACAATTGATCGTCCCCCTCCTGTCCGGCGAGAACATCCACACCGGCTTCACCGACAAGCACATCGTCGCCGTTGCCGCCTTGGAGATGGTCATCTCCGATCCCCCCATAGAGCTGATCGTTTCCCTCCTGACCAAAGAGGCGGTCATTTCCGCTTCCGCCATCGAGCAGATCATTCCCACCGCCCCCATGCAGTTCGTCCACCCCAGCGCCACCGTCAAGGGTGTCGTCGAACCCGAGTGTTGGATTGTTGGCATAGTCGCCGACAAGCAGGTCGTCGCCCTCCCCGCCGAAGAGCGCATCCTTGCCCCCGCCGCCTACAAGCTGATCATTCCCTACACCACCTTCCAGCCAATCGTTCCCTTCCTGAATCACACCGACTTGTTGATCGTCACCCCAGAGCTCGTCCGCCCCATCGCCGCCCAGGAGGACGTCGTCCTTCCCGCCGCCGAACAGTCGATCATTCCCTGCACCGCCATCCAAAAAGTCTTTGCCGTCCACGGCGGGATTCCAAGGCAAAGTCGCGTTCAACAGATTGTCACCGCTCAGTAGATCGTCACCGAGACCACCCAGTAGAATATCGTCGCCCGCAAAACCCGCCAGGCCATCGTGGCCGTCTCCACCATCGAGATAATCATTGCCGGTGCTGGTCCAGGCCGCACCATCGACCAGGATCCCTTCGCCGGACAACTGATCGTCCCCGGCTCCGCCAATCAGCGGATCATTGCCGGATCCCCCAAGCAAGATATCGAGCCCCTCTCCCCCGTCCAGGTAGTCGTTCCCAATTTCGTCCGCCAGCGCGCCGGTTCCCACCAACACATCGTTTCCGAGGCCACCATAGAGGACATCATCGCCCTCGCCCCCTTGGAGTTCATCATCCCCAGCGCCTCCGTCCAGGAGATCCTGCCCCTTGTCGCCCTGCAGCACATCATTGCCACCGCCGCCAAACAACTGATCGTTCCCCAGATCTGCTGTGATCTGGTCACTCAGACTGCCACCGGTCAGCACGTAGTTGACCTCGCCGAATCGCGCAATGTTCCAGGCACTGCCATCCGGATCTTCCGGAGTAAAGACCACAGTCGGAAACCCGTTGCTCTCGAAGCCAATCGTCGGCGC
>JAOUHD010000075.1 GCA_029865345.1 Nitrospira sp. | reverse complement strand
CGTGCAAGCAACAGGTCATCGCGCGCCAGCGAACGCCACCCAAGCTGCCACGCTCTGGACAAACAATCGCCCCATCCCAGGCATCGAACACCATCCTGTCGTCAACGTAAGCTGGGAAGATGCCGACGCCTACTGCCGCTGGGCCGGGAAACGCCTCCCTACCGAAGCCGAATGGGAGAAGGCTGCACGAGGGATCGACAGCCGACGCTACCCCTGGGGAAACGACTGGGACTTTTCCAGAGCCAACAGTGCTAGCTACTGGGCGCAACAGACAATCGCGTTCCAGAGCGGAGCGGATTGGGATGCCTTCTGGGGCAGCGGCGAGGGAGCTCGTCTGGCCAAGGAAAAAGGAATACAGGGAGAAGTCCTGACCATGCCAGTCGACAGTTTTCCGCACGCAGTAAGCCCGTATGGCCTGTTCAGCATGGCCGGTAATGCCTCGGAATGGGTGCAGGACTGGTACGACCCAAATTACTATCAAAACGCCCCGCTCACAGACCCCACTGGTCCGGTTCGAGGTGCGATCAAAGCCATGCGTGGTGGGTCATGGCTCAAACCGGCTGCCAGCCTCCGTACCAGCGATCGCGATTGGGGTACGATGGACAGCCGTCCCAGTGGCACTGGCTTTCGTTGTGCAAAAGACGCGTATTGACAGACGATCCCATCTTCCATCCGTCAATTCATATCGCTCACACCTCTGAACTGTGAATTCACAGTTCAGAGAGATCAGCGAGAGTGCGGTTTGAGGACAACCTCTACCTGTTCAACCCTCACCACAGGCATGATGAGGCCAACCCCTTCCTCCTCGTGCGAGAAATCATAGATGATCGACTCGGTGGGAATCAGCCCACCAACCATCACAACGACTACTTCCGCTTTTTCACGTTTGGCGAGACTTCGACTGATCAACCCGGCAAGTTTCTTGTTCGGCCTCACGCGCAGATTACTTGGGAACTCCTCAGGCTTGAATCGGACCATACCCCAACCGGTTGCATTGAACGCTGGCCCGACCGCCACTGTATAGCTCTTGGTGTCGGGATCGAATTGCGACAATTCTCCAGGCCAGATGAATGCCATATGCCAATTCAGAGCAGGATTCCCCTCGCGTGCGACATCCCGCTCGCGGTTCAGGTTAAAGAGCCGCTCATCATGTCCCGGATCATGGTGACCGTGGCCATAGACTGTGGCCCAATTGGGAGGCACCCCTTCCAGCGCCACAAGAAACGCTTCGATGGTGCTCCGCTCAATCAGAACATGTGTCCCAGGGGGAAGAAGAGAATCAAGTTTGGTCAGTGGAATGGTTCTCAGCTGGCGAAGTCCTGTTGCATCTTCCGATCGGATTGGAGACGGTACAAGAAGCAGACCTGAGAGGAGGAGAAAAGACAGCAGACCTGTGAAAGATCTACTCACTACCAGCATGACTCAGCAGTCGATTAAACGAGTCCTTCAAAGAGATCACGCCCTGATGATCGTCGGTGAGTACTCCAGCATCGATCAGGACCGCCATCCGGGGAGTTGGGTTGAGCCGGCGCAGATCGGAATGAGTCAGACCATCCGTGGCCAAAGCCTTTTCATAGGTACCGAGCCAAGATTCCGTCACGGCGCGCAAGCCCGCATCCGTTGGCTTCATGCGGCCTAATCGCACTTGCTGCAGCAGCTTGATCAGCGGATCGGATTGAGCGATGCTCGAGATCGCGTATTGCATCGCCTGTTCATCTGGCGTGGCCATCGGCTCTTCAATTCATCGAACAGGCGCCAGGCCCGCGGGGATCGCCGCAGCTGCCGCACTCGCCGGGGCCGGCTAAGGACGGCCAGCTGGTCGTGGCCCCGACTCCAAAGGCAGAAAACTGTTTATCGATCTTGCTCGTCTTGCACTGGGGACAAGCAGCCTCTGCCGATCCCTGGATCAGCAGCTCAAAACGGTGATTGCATTCGCAGCACACATATTCGAAGATAGGCATAGTTGAGGACTCCTTCGTTTACTGAGACCATTATAAAATCACCCGAGACTGAATCGCAACGACAGGGAACATATGTACCAGGAAGACAAAACGTTTGCGCTTCGCTTCACCCTGGAAGCCTCGTTTCCGGAGGACTATACCGGAGACGAAGATGAACGCAATTGGCTACAGGAATGGGAAGCCCGGATCAAACCGCAACTACTTAAATCCGTCTTTGAGTCGCTCCGCAAGCACGACGGTTGGACATCACACATCCGCAACCGAGGCGTATCACCAGCGGATGAAATCGAAATCGTATTGGCCAAGGATTTCTCACGACCTCTTCCCATCTCGCTGAAACGATGAGCCCTTCGGACAACAACCTCGGTCTGTATGTTCATATCCCCTTTTGCCACCGCCGTTGCCACTTTTGCGCCTTCTACCTCGAAATTGCTCGACCAGATCCGATGGCACGGTTTCACTCCGCCCTCATCCAAGAAATTACACTCCACCGTCGGCAAGATTCCCTGAATGGCCGCGCCCTGCAGAGCATCTACTTCGGCGGCGGAACACCGACGTCCCTCCCCGCCGATCAGCTGGCCGGGCTTCTGACGCTGATTCGAGCGACCTGGCCGACCAGCCCCACGACAGAGATCACGGTGGAAGCACACCCCACTTCCGTCACGGAAAGAGATCTCACTGTCTTGGCTGATGCCGGATTCAATCGGATCAGCTTTGGAGCGGAATCCATGACGGACAAGGATTTCGCCTCCATTGGCCGGTTTGGACAAGTGCAGGATACGGCGGCTGCGGTTCAGGCTGCGCACCGCGCTGGATTCAAAAATATCAACCTCGATCTGATGTATGGGCTCCCAGGCCAATTACTACAAGATTGGATACACACCTTGGAATCGCTCATGACGCTTACTCCATCGCATATTTCCTGTTATGCCCTCACCATTGAGGAGGGAACCAGGCTCGCCCAGGACATCGCTCGGAATCTTGTCCTGCCACCTGACGACATGCTTCAGCTCGACATGGAATCCGCGGCAGAGCATTTCCTTGCCGAAGCAGGATTTTCCCGCTACGAAATTTCCAACTACGCCAAACCCGACTATGCTTGTCGCCATAACCTTCTCTACTGGACCGGTGGCGAGTATCTTGGACTCGGCCCAAGCGCACAGTCCTATCTCCATGGAATCCGGTTTGGAAATGTTGCGGATCTCGAAGCCTATACGGCATGCCTGAACGACAACCATCTGCCGATGACCGACCGTACAATCCTCTCGGCATCCGAGCGCCAGCGAGATGCTCTCGTGTTCGGCCTGCGCCTTCTTCGTGGTGTCCCTCGAAAGACCATCCAGGCTGCGGAACGAGACTATCAGATCGACGAACTTGTCGCGAAAGGCCTGCTCGATGCCGATCGCGATCGAGTACGACTGACTTCCTTAGGACGGCGCTACGCTGATACGGTAGCGGAGCAACTGTTCTAAGTGGGCCATGAAAACCGGCACATCGAACATGCTGCACGACAGTAATGCTCATCCTCTTTCCTGCTCTTGAGTCTCTACCCCTGATTGACAAGACGGTCGCAATTAGAGAAGACTACTGGAGCTATTCGGAGGAATCTCATGCCGGTGAATATGGATCCGTCGAAAAAACGGCGTCGCCCCCAGACAACCACCACCTCGGTGGCTGAAGACAGGCTCACGGGCACCACAGCGACACCCCCGCGAAAAAGCTTCGGAGAAGAAACAGAAGCGGATCGTGAAAAGGATTTGGCTGATGCCGAGCTGAAAAACTTATGGGATGCAACCGAAGTGATTGATATGGATAAAGCCTAAGCCCCTGGCATGAGGCCCAGCGACCCAGAGTTGAACTGTATCCGCTAGGCCTGCTAGAAACTCCGCTCCATGCCGACACCTGCCATGCCACAGACGATTCCCGACATCACCGAAGACGTACAAGTCGGTTCGGGAACCGGATTTGAGTCTCGTGTCGTCGCCTACAACTGCGACTGTCACACCTACCAACAAGTGATCGAGCTATTTTGCCGGTTTATTCCCGCAATGACCTCGACCAAGGCGTTTGAATTGGCCTATCGGATCGATCATGAAGGAGAAGCCATCGTCTTCACCGGATCGACGGAACAGGCCGATGATATTGCAGCAAAACTTGCAGGGGGTGGGCTCAGAGTGGCTGTGCAGTAATCCAACCTGCTTGGACCTTAACGTTTGGATGTGCTCTTGGCCGATTTCTTGGTTGGGCTTGTTGGCGCCTTTGTGGCAACCGGCTTAGAAGCCTCGCCCGATTTCTTCACAGCCTTTGACGCGCTTGATTTATCCTTTTTCTCCGACGCCTTGGACTTGCTGCTCTGCGAATGCTTCACGGGAGTCATGTACGCGGAGGTGCGGTTGACCTTCACCAATTGGTCTCCGCTGAGCACGCGGACTTGATACAGCTCAAACAGCTTGCTGATGGCTTTCGTGTCGCCTCGTCTCGCCGCATTCAAGAGCTTGCGGCGTTGATTCATCTCTTCTTCTTCGGTATGCGAAGCAGCTCGTCGTTCCATGCCCATCCTTCCTCAACACAGCTGACCGACTGATCGGGGCTGCTGTGGTCTAATACCTACCCCAGCCAGCCTGAAAAATTGCCGAAGTATATCAGAATTATGACGTTTTGGGGAATATCGAATATTGTGCACCGTGGAAGGCATCACCCCATAGCTCTCATAACAGAAAGAGGCCGCAGGCTCGTGCATTTCACTCTTGAGTGGCATGACAAAGCACCGGTATAAGTATAGAAGTCTTATATTTTTTCTATGAGGAGATCCATGATGGAACATACACCAGAATCTTCGACTGTCGCCGATGACCCTCAAGCGCGCGATCTCCTACGCAGAGCCTTCGAAAGGACCGCACGGTGGCCAAAAGACTTTACGGGGTTTACGGCTGACCTCACCGTGAATGTGAACGGAAAAGAAACCAGCGGCTCCGTCATCGTCAAGGGTCCCCGCGAGGTATCGGTTCAGCTGGATAATGGCGACATCCAAAAGTGGGCGCAAGAGCAACTAGGCATGATCGCAGTCCATCGTGGGCCACGAAGCTTTGAGGAGTCTGATGGGAAATACTCGCTCACGATGGAGGAAGACGGTCACCCGTTCGGCACCAAACTGAACATCCATGGCTCCAATTCCTTCTACCGGGTCAAGGACAACCGCATCACCCAGATCAACCGGAAGATGGCCCATCCTGGCATGAACCCCTTCGCCTTTACGATCAACGTTGAGGAGAGCGCGATCACGCAGGACCAGAAAAATCTCACGACCAAGTACACGGTCTATTACTATTCGCCGACCGACGGCAAACTGACCAACGTAGAAAGCTTCACCGACACCCACCTCCGCGTCGGCTCCTCAGACCTTCCAGCGACCAGGCGGATTATCACCTACGAAGAGGGCCAGGTCATCGTGAAGAACCTGACCTTCACCAACCACAAGTTGCTCTAGCGATGGACTTACGCAAAGACTTTCCTCGCAGCATGAAATTCAAGCTGGCAGGCTATGCCCACCTCGCCCGCATGATCGACAAGTGCCGGGCGGTGCTTGCCGGGACAGAGGGGGAATATATCTACCCTTGTCCCATGGACGAACGGCTGATGGAGTTCGCAGGAATTACCAGCGAGCAGTTCACAGCTGCAGTGAAGGCCAATTCGACCGATGAAGAAGTCGCCAAGTGGCTTGGGAAAACGGCACAACCACATCAGCCTGCCGAGTTGGAAGAATGGAATCAGCAGCTGTTGGCACGCGGACCGAGTTCTCCGGAAAGTGCGGCCCGGTTCAAAAAATACCTGGCCGCCATCGATCCTTCACGCACCGACCTCACCGCCTGGTCGGATCTGCAGGACTTGGAAGAAGGGCGGGTCGTTCCGAGACGAGAGTCAATCCTTCTGAATGCCGCCCTGCCTATGATGTTCTTCCAATCTTCCATTTCCGGCAAAGACGCGATACAGTAGACCCATGGCTCCATCTACTCAACAACTACTAAAGGACGCCCTCCAACTGCCTGATCAAGAGCGGGCAGAATTAGTTGTCGGATTGCTCGATAGCCTTCCACCGGCTTTAGCAGGACAAGATCTCAGCGACGCCCAATGGCTCGCAGAGATTGAGCGCCGGGCACGGGCAGCACAAGCCGGAACACCTGGCATAACCTGGGAAGAGGCACGCAAGCAGGTACTGGATCGCCTGCCTAAACAGTGAAACCGGTCAGCCTCTCGCCTGAGGCTGTCGTGGAGTTAGCCGAAGCCGCCGCTTGGTACGAAACCCGCCAGCCTGGGCTCGCAATCAGATTCCTTCAAGAGGTCGATCACACACAACACGCAATACAATCTCGACCACTGTCATTCCCCAAACTAGCACATACCAGTGTCGATTTAGAGATTCGACGAGCCCTGCTCCCGCAGTTTCCTTATGCACTCGTGTTTATTGAGCTCCAAACTGAAACCAGAATACTCGCAGCGGCCCATACCAAGCGTCATCCCGACTATTGGCTCAACCGCCTACAAAAACCCTAAGCTGGCTTTTGAGACCAACTGCGGGCGCCTCGGTTGAAGATCGGGCTGCGCAGCAGATAACCCGCTGCAGCCCATTGTTCGGTGACGCCCCACATCAGTGTCAGTAGGTGAGCGCCGGGTATTTGCCGCGATAGGTAGGGTTTTCCGCCTGCGCCACCATGAAGTGCGCCACATCAGCGCGGGAAATAGCCCCCACCCGCATGCCTTCCTCAAGGTTGTCCAATACGCGATAGTGGCCAGTCATTGCGCCGTTAGTTAAGCGGCCCGGGCGCACCATTGCCCAGCGCGAATATCCGCTGGCAATCAGCTGCTCCTGCTCACTTTTGTCCACGTAGGCTCTCTTGAGAAACAGCGTGAAGAGAACCTTCATGGGGATCGAGTTGTAGCCCCAGCTGTCGCCGGCGCCGAAACCAGTGAGCACGATGAGTGTTGGAGAGGAGCCCATCTCTCGAATCGTTTGCAACAGGATGCGTGCAGAGTCGGAGAACAGCGTAGTAGCGAAGGGGCTCTTCACGCCAAGCGTTACAAGGACAGCATCGGCCCCCTCGACTGCCGCTCTGACATCGTTTGGGTTTGTCGCACTCCCCTGTACCCTTCGCAGTTTTTGGTGATCTGGAAGCGGAACAACCCGGCGAGACAAAGTACTAACCTCGTGCTCCTTCTGAAGGGCAAGGCGCGTGACCTCAAGCCCAATACCAGCCGAGGCTCCGATAATGGAGATTTTCATGTTATCTGTTTGGTGTAAGTGGCCCAACAAGGCCAGGTAGAATAAGCGCCCTGGATGGTTCGACCCTTAGTCCACCAGGACATTATTGAATCGTCAGGCCAAGATGCTGTTCGATGGTTCGAACGCGCTGCTCCAACCGCTCTACACGTTCCTGAATCTGGCCATATGAGAGTTGGATGAGCGCGCGTGTTTCTCGAAATTGCTCTTCAAGAAAGGATCGATCCTCGGCATGACGCCGGTCAAGATGCATCTGAAATCCTTCGGCAACAAGCTGGAGTTCGTGACGGAGCCCTTCCGCCAGAACGCCAGCGTGCCGTTTGGAGTCCGCGAGCTCTCCCCGAAGGGTGTCAGTGACTGAAGCGATGAGTTGTTGGATTTGTGCGAGTGATTCTTGGTCCATGGTTCTCTATAGAAGAGAAGACCGCCGAAGTCTAGAGGCCAATGCAGGAGAAGTCAATGAGCCTATTCGATCGTCGGTTCCATTACTTTAGCGGATGGAAGAGACTTAGTTCGAATCACGACTGTGGACTGAGGACCTCCCGCCACACAGCGGCGAGGTCGTGGAGTGCTTGACTTCCGTCGCCGACATAGACCGAGCCGTGCATGGTGGCCAGCCGCTTGGGCTGCAACATCGCCAACCGGTGCAGCGTCGCATCCGTCAACGAACAGTAGGGGACGTAATTCGCCAACGGGCCTTGCTGATATCCAACTAGCGTCTCCCGACAGCGGTCGATCACATCCGATTCCGTCATCGGCTCGACGTCCCCGTCTTGATGGAAGAGATCCGAGCACAGGAGCGTCCGTTCCTTCTCCTCGAACAGTAGTCCCGCTTCCCAGCAATGCGGCACATGCGGCGTCGCCAGAAAGCGAAAGCGGTACTTCCCGGTCTCAAGCACCTCGCCGTCGACCATCCCTTTGGCCGGACGAAGTGCCAGACAATCATCGACGCTCACCATCTTGCCCACCAGGCTGCAGACCACTTCCGAGTGCGGAGCCAGTTGCTGCCACTCAGGTACCGTGGCACATTCATCAGACTCGAAATGGCTGAACCCGATCCAGCGCAACGTCTTCGGATCGATGAGCGACGCCACGGCGGCTTTGACCTCCGGAAACAGAGAGCGCGGGCCGGTATGAAACAGCAGCGGCTGATCGTCGCGCAGCAAGAACTGACTGAACTGAATATTGAACGGTTCAACGAACGTCGTGATGCGGAATAGGTTCGAAGCGATCTCGGTAATCTTCGCCATGGCACCTCCTCAGGAATGGAGCGCGATCATACGCACCGTCAAACTGAGGTGCAATATGGAGAGAGCTTCCCAGGATGGCGAACGAATGGAACAGCCTCAAAACATCATGCACAGCCTTGCGACGTCTGCTCCACTTGGATGCTTATGGAGACATTTTCCCCTGAATTCAGACATGCTCTGCATGTCGACAGACACTCATTTTTCGTTCCCATCGACCATTTCAGCGCGCAATTCACCAGCACGCGACTTGACCTGTTTCAACAACGTGTTGCACAGAGCTTTGAACTCGTTACGATTCCTCTCGCCGTCTTCCCACCAGGTGCCCTTGAAATGCTCGTTATGGCCAATATTCGATAGCTCCAAGCGAATCACATGCCCGATTCCGTCAAGCGTTTCAACAATGGCCACCTGTAGAAATACCTCGTGTCGGCCAATCGCATCGATCAGTTTATTATGAGCGTCAGACAAATTAGCATAGTTCTTCTGCAGTACTTCTTCATCCGTTCCACTGTCTAATGGGCGCGTCGCATTGATCAAAGGTAAACACGCGCGGGTAAACCGCCAGCACTCTGTGATGGCTTCGAGTTCGAATTCAGCGAAGCGCTGCAGCACATAGTTCCGATGCTGCAATGCTGCATCAAGCCTCTGGAGCTTAGCGTCGATCTCACCCTTCCAGTCCTGAAGCCACTTATCACCGAGAAAGCGTGAAAGTCCAAACACGATGGCACCACCGCCTCCGAGGCTTGTGATGACCACTGCACCAACCTGTAAGGCGTCGACCCAATCCATTACGACCCTGCGCAGACTTTGATCAGACGCTTCGGGTTAGGCATAACAATCAGTAGACAGACTAGTAAGCCGGTGTATTCCCGGCGATCCATCACTTTCCATGTCCCGCCCGCGAAATCAATTCTTTCAGTCCATTCAAATCCAACCACCCAGGCACCAGTTCGTTACCCACGATGAAGCCGGGGGTTCCTGAGATACCCAGCTCGTGGGCGAGGGCTCGATTCTTATCGATGACCGTCTGCCACTTCGGATTGGCCATGTCGGCTTCCAGTCGTTTCGCATCAAGGCCCACTTTCACGGCGATCTTCAAGATTGACTCCTTGCTCATATCGGCGTTGGAGGCGAGCAGCGCCTCGTGGAATGCCTGGTGCTTGCCCTGCACCTGAGACGCGAGCGCAGCCTTAGCCGCAAGCTCAGAGGGTTCGCCAAGAATGGGCAAGTCCTTGTAGACCACTCGAACTCGCCGATCTTCTTTCTGGAGTTCCGTGACGGCAGAAGCCGCCTTCTTACAGAAGCCGCAGCGGTAGTCATAGAACTCGACCAGGGTGATCTCCCCTTTTGGGTTGCCGCTGATCGGTGACGCCGGATCGTGCAGGAGTTCCTGCTGCTTCGTCGCAAGGGCAGCTTTATGATGGTCCCGCAGTTCTGTTTGGCGTTTGGCGAGCAATCCCTGCAACGATTGTTCCATCACCTCCGGATGGGCACGAATATATCGTTCAATCGCAGCATCGCTGAGGTCTTGCGAAAGAGTAGCGGTTTGAGGTCCCTTGGCGGTGGTTGCACAACCAGCCGCTAAGAGGGTCACGGCACCAAACACACTGAGCGAAAACGGGAAGAAACTCCGGATGTGTGGACTATTCATGAATGGGTCTCCTATTACAGTTACTGGTTGGAGAATTGGAAGCCAGCGATGATGTGGATGTTATCGATACCCCTCCCCGCTTGTCCCGCCGCCGAAGCCGCCCCAATTCCCCCCGAACCCGCCTTGACCAGTTCCCCAGTATTCTCCTTGTTGGATGCGCCGATAGGGGTGCCGTAAGTCCGGCCGACTCATCCACCAGAAAAATGAAACGATCGCCGCAGTGGTGCCAAGCGTAATCCAGACTCCGAGCCCCTTCATCCGAGGCCTGGATGGAGGAGTGAACCTCACCTCTTGCGCCGGTGTCGCCAGCGCAACCACCGTGCGATACAGCCCTTCGCCGAAATGTCCTCGTTCGATCGCAGGCTGCAGATACAGACGACTAACCTCGTTCCTCACGGCCGGGGTGATGACCGAAAACATTTGGCGGCCCAACGCCATCGCCGCCTGACGCTCTTGCACGGCCACCAACACCATCAGCCCATGTTCCTGCTGCGTCGAGCCGATTTGCCACTTTTCATACAGTGCGTCCGCATAATGCTTGGCCGATGGATAGGGTTTGATGCTGGGCACCGTCACAATCACCATTTCCACGCTGCTTTTCTTTTCGAGATCGATGCAGACGGACCGGATGCGGTCCTTCCACTCCGGCTCCATCACTTGTGCATGATCGCTGACATACCCGATGGGGCTAGGAAGAGGCACACGTTCTTTGGGCCGATCATACAACGAGGCTTGGGCATCAACCACTGACAGTACGAGTATCAGGCTCAACCAGCCCACCCCGATCCCGCGTTCGTTCAGTCGATGTGCGATCACGTGATTCGTGCTTCTGCGGTGGTAACGAGCCGAGTCAAGCTCTCGAGATATCGATCCATGAGCCGCGGAATCTCTTTCTGCCCTGGAGAAATCTGCCCTCGCTTGAGCAAGAGCGCATCGCGCAGGCCGGAAAGATCGACCGCCAGATGGGATTCGAGGTCCTTCAGAAGTGCTTCGCCATGCGCAAGTACAGGGCGCTCCAGTAATCGCTGGAGCCCTCGAAGTACCGACAAGAGGGCAGTAATAGAGAGCGATAAGAGGATGGTCATCGCTTCTTCGGTACTTCGTCCTTCCACCAGGCGCTGGCGGAGACGGAGAAGATTTCCCCGTAAGCCCTGCAACACCTCAGCGGCCAAGTACCGAGAGTCGATTTTCAGGCCAACGAAGGGATCTTGCCCCCACAGCAATCGATGGCATTCGTGGATGTCTTGGTATTCGAGCGGAAAGGCGAACGAAGCGGATTGAAGGTCGTCTACTGTGAGAAAGAGAGGGACGACGACATGCTCCTTGCTCCAGCGCTTGTGAAGACTGTCATACTTTTTCAGTACCGAGAGGTCATAGGACGACAGCACCAACAGCAGATTAAGATTGGAACGGCCCGGCAAGAATTCTCCTCGCACGGCACTGCCATATAGCAAAATTCCTCCCAACTCACTTCTATAGGCTTTCTCCACATCCTTCACATAGGACTTTAGGAGTGTGTGTGTCTCCTCCGGCAAGCCGTCGATCGTCCAGCCTATCGGAGACATGATGTTATCGAACGCCTCCCGCTGACAGGTCACGAGCCGAAGGATCCGGCACCAATCCCACCGCCATCAGGCGATCCATCATGCCGAATGGAGGCTCCTTGCGGAGTCCGGCTGTCGTCGACAAGACGCGATACCGAAGCCGCGCGTTGCGATCCAATGTACTGAAGACGCGGTCTCGGAGAAAGGCGATGATCGGATTCGCCGTGTTCCAGAAGAGCACCTGCTCATCAGCCAACTTCTGCAACATGGTGACCTGAGGTCGGCGCGCGGTTTCGTAGGTCCTCAGTTTTTCAGCAGAGTACTCATTCGTCGCCAGACACTCAGGCAGAAGGTCAGCCAGTGTCATTGCGTCCACCATGGCCTGCATGCGGCCCTGAGAGGCATGCGGGTTCATCGCATGCGCCGCATCCCCGATCAGCACGGCCCCGTCGGCCACCCACGTTGGCGTGCGGACACGCCCGGTCGGCATGAAGGCGGTTTGCTTCCAGTCCATGAGCGTACGGAAGATAGCCTCACTGGAGGGGTCGATCGCAATCCACGTTTTTTGTAGCGCCGCAATGCCTCGTTCCTTGACACTCTCATATGAACCAGCCTTGATCATGTAGAACACATACACCTTGTCCCCAGCGGCGGGAAACATGCCAAGGATCGTTCGCTTACCGACAAAATACTTTGCCTCTCCCAGAGGAATCGCCGCATCCAACAGGGCGATCAAATACCCTTGCGGATAGAGATAAAGATCAGCCGGAATCTGCAGGGCCTCTCGAACTTTTGAGAATGCTCCGTCGGCCCCAACGACCACCTTCGCCTTCACAGTCACGTGGTCTTCTCCCTGCTTGGCCGTCAGCCCGACGACCCGCCCATTCTCTCGAAGCAAACCCGTGAAGGCGGATCGATACCGCAAGGAGACGGAGGATTCGCGCTCGATCGCGCTCAGAATGGCATGGTGCGCCACATTCGGCAGTGTGACCACGGCTTGATTGTACGGTGGAGGCAGTTCGCTATAGTCCACCGTGCACAGCCGTTCGCCACCAACACGGCAAAAATGAAACTTACGCACCGTACGGGTAGACTCAACCGGCAACTGACTCAAAAGCCCCAAGCGATCAAGTACTTGTTGTCCGTTCGGCTGCAGAATCTCTCCGCGCAATCCTTTCGGCGGTCCTGATGCCTGCTCGAAAACGATCGTGTTGATCCCCTTCTGAGCCAGTGCAAGGGCCAGCACGGCCCCTCCTCCACCGGCTCCCACGACGGCAATGTCGGTTTCTTCAACCATCGTTCTTCAGCCTTTCCCGGCCATGGAAATGCGTTGCCACCTTAACCCTCAACATTCTTTCTATTTCCACTCCTGGAATCGTTCCTGATCTTTCCAGAGCGAAAGAAACTTTTCACGTGCTTGGACGGTAATCGCATGGTCCCTAATGATATCGAGCCGCTCATCATTGTAGCGATTTCCACTGGTCGTCTGATTCATAGACCCGGTCGTATTGATCTCGTCGTCGATCACCGCCTGCTTCAAATGCATGAGGCCGTCATGTTGATTGATCCTGATCGGGATCCCAGCTTCACGCAACACCGAGAGCGCCGTTCGTTGCTTCGGATCGTTGAGACGTGTTCGATCGGTGAGGAGACGAACATCCACACCACGCCGTTTTGCCTCAACCAGCGCTTTCACCGTAAGCGGCGACGTGACGCCATACACGGCCACAAAAATGTATCGCTTAGCACGATCATACATCTGTACGAGATGTTCGAGTGGCCTATCCTCCGGACCATACCAGACTTCGATCGATGCGGCTGAGGCCGCCCAGCTTGGCCCAAGCAGCACTGCAGTAAGTAGCCAGAGAATGAACCCTCGGCGGTACTGCGTGGATAGTTGGAACGGCAAAGGCCGGATCATGCCAATTCGAAGAGGTCGCGGAAGTGGTCGTCGGAAGACTCCCATGCCTGTGGTGCATGCGCCTGAAGCCACTGTCGAAGAAACTGTTTCTGCTCCTGTGTGAGTAATTGCTTGATCTGATGGGTGCGCCCTTGAAGGGGCTGAAGGAGACTGACGTGCTTCTTCACATCCAGCATCGCGGTGCGGACATACAGACTCGTAAAGATCGACGGCTTCTCCTCCGTTCCGTCACCCTGTACCCAGACGGAGAGAAACTTATCCAGAACTAGGCCCGCACTGTCCAGCGCCGGCTCAGTATCATGGAAGAGCTCATTCTCGGACTCAGTTAATGGGGTCGATTCAGCCGCGCGAAAGAGAAAGTTCTTTTTCCACATCCTGGCATCCTTACAGGCGGCATAGTGGCGACGAGCCGGATCAAAGTCAAGCAACTCCCTCAGGGAATCTCTCCCTTCCTCAGCAGAGACCGTTGAGCATGAATCCTATTGAGCAGTCGTGTCTCTCACTATGGATGACGTAGCCTTGACAGGCAGAGCATGCCTTTGCTAGTTTAAAAATTCTTTAATCTCTAAGCCAACTTGGGAGAATCCGTGCAGGTTAAGATCAATGGAAAGCCTGAGGAGGTCCAGAACGGAACCGTCCTCGATTTGCTCAAGACAAAGAACATCGAGCCGCAGATGGTCGCCGTCGAGGTCAACGACAAGGTGTTGGACCGTGACCATTTGGCCACGACCCACCTCAATGAAGGAGATCACGTGGAGTTTCTCTTTTATATGGGAGGGGGTCAGTGAGCACCACGTTGCATAAAGACATTACCGAGCTGATCGGCAAGACCCCGCTTGTCCGATTAAACCGTCTTTCAAAGTCCGGTTCTGCGACGATTTACGGGAAGGTCGAGTTTTTCAACCCCGGCGGCAGCGTCAAGGATCGAATCTGCCTCAATATGATCAATGAAGCAGAGCGCCAGGGAACGCTCAAGCCGGGCGGAACCATCGTCGAGCCGACCAGTGGAAACACGGGTATCGGACTGGCCTTGGTCGCAGCCGTACGTGGGTACAAACTAATCCTCGTGATGCCGGAAAGCATGAGCATGGAACGGGCCAGCTTATTGTCTTCGTATGGCGCACAGCTGGTGCTAACCCCGGCTTGGGAAGGCATGAAAGGGTCTATTAAGGAAGCGGAAAGCATCCTGGCTCAAAATCCGTCGTACTTTATGCCTGATCAATTCTCGAACCCAGCCAACCCTGCGATGCATAAAATGACGACGGCACTGGAACTCTGGGACGCGCTCGAAGGAAAGATCGATGCCTTTGTCGCTGCCGTCGGAACTGGTGGGACCATCACAGGATGCGGTGAAGTCTTTAAGAAACGGAATCCGCAGGTACAAGTCATCGCCGTCGAACCGGCAGGCTCGCCCGTGTTGTCTGGAGGAGACCCTGGCCCCCATAAGATTCAAGGGATCGGGGCGGGCTTTATTCCTAAGGTGCTCAACCGAAAGATTCTCGACCGAGTGATCACTGTGACGGATGACGAGGCCTATCAGACCGCAAAACAACTCTCGAAGAAAGAGGGCCTCCTGGTGGGCATTTCAGCCGGTGCCAATGTGTTTGCCGCCCAAAAAATCGCGGATGAACTGGGACCTGGCAAGAATGTCGTCACTATCTTGTGCGACACCGGTGAGCGCTATATCAGCATTGAGAAGTATTTCAATATTTAGTGCATGACGCGTATCTCGTCCGGAAGTTCGGACGCTTCACGTTTCACTAACGACGAGCGACAAGATGGAATTTACCGAAGAACAGATTAACCGCTACAGCCGGCATATCCTCTTGCCTGAGGTTGGCGGCAAGGGACAAAAGAAGATCGCCAAGTCCCGCATTCTGCTCGTCGGTGCCGGTGGTCTTGGC
>JAOUHD010000213.1 GCA_029865345.1 Nitrospira sp. | reverse complement strand
AATGAACGCGTTCACCGCGACTCCCATTTGGGTGTACCACGGAATGACACACGTCACAGGCTCATAACGGAGGTGCTGCTATGAAAGTCACCCTCAGCGTCATTAAAGCCGATATCGGTTCGATCGGCGGCCATATCTGTCCCTCTCGGCAAGTGCTGGAAACCGTTCGGAATCATATTGCCCAGCATGGCGCCTCGCTATTGATCGACCATTACATCAGCAGTACCGGTGACGATATCGCGATCTTGATGAGCCACAGGCATGGCGCAGGGCACGAAGCCGTCCATAAACTGGCTTGGGATGCCTTCCTCGCTGGGACAGAGGTGGCCAAACAGCAGGGGCTGTACGGGGCTGGTCAGGATTTGTTGAAAGACGCCTTTTCAGGCAATGTGCGCGGGATGGGACCAGCCGTGGCGGAGATGGAATTCAACGAGCGGCCGAATGAGCCTTTTCTGTTCTTTGCGGCTGACAAGACTGATCCCGGCGCCTTTAATTTGCCGCTGTATCTGGCCTTCGCCGACCCCATGAACACACCGGGTTTGATACTGGCGCCCAACATGGCAGAAGGCTTCCGCTTCGTCATCATGGACGTGAATCATACTGAAGGTAACAAGCTCATCGAGCTCGATGCCCCGAAAGAATTGTACAAGATCGCCGCGCTGTTGCGGGACACCGAACGTTACGTCGTGGAATCGGTGTGGTCCGTCGCCAGTGGTGAGCAAGCCGTGGCGGCATCCACCTCACGGCTGCATAACATTGCCGGGAAGTACACCGGGAAGGACGACCCGGTGATGCTGGTGCGGGTACAAAAGGATTTTCCGGCGACGGGCGAGATCTTAGCGCCCTATGCAATCGGTCCCTATGTGGCAGGCGGGATGCGTGGCTCTCACCAGATGCCCCTGATGCCGGTCCCGCTTCAGTCGGGTATCAGCTACTTCGATGGTCCTCCGGTGATCACCTGTGCCGCCTTCGCCATGCACGAAGGACGGTTTACCGAACCAGCGGACGCGTTCGCCCATCCGTTCTGGAACCGAGTACGGGACACCGTCTCCGACAAAGCCATCGGCATGCGACGCCAAGGTTTCTTTGGTGCGGCCATGCTGCCCATGGCGGAGCTGGAGTATACCGGCATCATGGAAAACCTGAAGGCGCTGGAACCACGATTCCACGTCCGCACCGATTCGTGAACGGACATGAATCAAGTATTCACGGCAGCGAGGAGATTCAAACAGGCGATGGTACTTTGATAGTGGTGAAGCCCGTAAGCTGGCGTCAGCTTCCAGCACCCAGAAGCTGCTCCGCCCCGCCTGTCTTGAACGAGAAGCGTCATGAGAGCTGTCCATGTCGTTCCTTTCGCCGCATGGATAATTGGCATCTGACTGGCTGCGTGGCATTCGAGCCTGCCACGCAGTCACGGTTAGAGCAGTTTGATGAACGCCCCTTTGTCGCGATGTTATGCTTCGGCGTCGACCCTGAAATTACCAAGCTCTCCACGGTCAAAGCAGTGGAAGAGCGCCTATTACACACATCCACCCGAAAAAGCACCTGAAGCCTCCTGGGTCAAGGGAGCAAGAGTTGGGTGCATCCGTTCCAGGGCGAAATGGTACCGTGCGAACGGATTCGTGACGTCAGGAATCGTCCTGCAGGATGGGAAATGCTCGTCTGGACAAGTGCAATGACCACATTGAGAGGGCTGCTATAACGTGATCCTGCCGACCTATTGTGGAATTTCCGTTACATCTGCTTAACACTCGGTGTAGGCCGTACCAACACCTCTCTTGGTTTCCGCCTCTGTAGCATCTTGCGACACTAACCTCGACACGTGTGGGGTCTTTTGCCTGATAGAGGGGAATGAGTTCTCTGAACTGTTTCTTTTTTCATGCAACTTGAACCACGTTCTGCTCACGTCTTCTTGGGAGCAAATGGCACGATGATTGCGCAGGGATGTGAGGGAGCCAGGTGCACACCTACTCCTCTTAAGCAGGCACGGACGTGCACCATCGTACCAAGGGACCAACGAGTCGAGGACCGGCAGGGAATCATGCTGACTGTTCGTATTCATGGTCGAGGTGGGCAAGGAGTGGTGACGGCGGCAGAGCTGCTCTCGACGGCCGCGTTCGCCGACGGCAAGCATGCGCTCGCTTTCCCCAGTTTCGGTTCGGAGCGGATGGGGGCACCGGTGATGGCCTTTTGCCGCATCGATACAGGGGCAATCCGCACCCGCGAAGCCGTGACACATCCTGATGTGTTGATCGTACAGGACCCGACCCTGCTCCACCAGGTTGAACTCTTCGCAGGCTTGGCACCGGAGGGCTACGTCCTCATCAATTCCACGTTCTCAGTGGATGACCTGAATATCGGGGAAGTTCTGAAGTCGCTGCCGAGCGATCACGTGTGCGTCGTGCCGGCCTCGGACATCGGCATGAAGCATATGAGACGTCCGATCGCGAACACCCCGCTGCTGGGGGCGTTCGCCGCGATGACGGGAGTCATCGAGCTGGCATCGGTCCAGTCTGCGATGCGCCAGAAGTTTCCAGGAGCTCTGGGCGAAGCGAATGCGGCTGCTGCCCAAGACGGCTACGACCACGTCATCGCGAGTCTGGCTCCAGAAGGGAGCGGTGTGCACCATGCGCGCGCAAATTGAAGGATCGCAAGCCGTTGCTGAGGCAGTGGTCTTGTGCCGACCGGAAGTCATCGCGGCCTATCCCATTTCACCGCAGACGCATATTGTCGAGCGGTTGTCGCGCATGGTCAAACAGGGCGACGCCGGGCGCTGTCAGTACCTGAATGTTGAATCGGAATTCGGAGCTCTCAGTGTCTTGATAGGCGCCTCGGCGGCCGGTGCACGGACCTACACCGCGACGACGAGCCAGGGACTCCTCTTCATGGCTGAAGCCGTGTACAACGCGGCGGGACTGGGGTTGCCGATCGTCATGACGATCGCGAACCGCGCGGTCGGCGCACCGATCAACATCTGGAACGACCATTCCGACAGCATGGCTTTGCGCGATGCAGGCTGGATTCAGCTGTACGCCGAAACGGGTCAGGAGGCCGCGGATCTCCACATCCAAGCGTTCCGATTGGCGGAGGAACTGAGCTGTCCGGTGATGGTCTGCATGGACGGCTATATCCTGACCCATGCCTATGAGCCGATCGACCTTCCCGATCAAGCATCGGTCGATGCGTTTCTGCCTCCGTTCTCGCCGGTCCAGGTGCTGGATCCGAATGATCCAATCTCCATCGGCGCGATGGTGGGACCAGAAGCCTTCACCGAGGTGAAGTACCTGGCGCATCAACAACATCTTCGAGCGTTGACGCTGGTGCCGGACATCGCCGATTCATTCGAGCAACAATTTCATCGTGGATCCGGAGGTCTCTACAGGGCCTATCGAATGGCTGATGCCGACACGGTCGTGATCGCGCTCGGATCCGTGATCGGGACGATCAAAGACGCCGTGGACGAGTTGCGGGATGAAGGGATCGCGGCCGGGTGCGTAAAAATCGGGTGCTATAGGCCGTTCCCGACCATGCAGTTGCGCACCGCACTGAAAGGCGTGTCGCGGGTGATCGTCGTTGAAAAAGACCTGGCGGTGGGAATCGGAGGCATCGTGTCCGCCGATGTGCGGATGGCGTTGAACGGCTTGCCGATCCCGGTGCACACGATCATTGCAGGATTGGGAGGACGGTCGATCCCTGCCGAGTCGCTGAAACAAATGGTGCGCGATGCCCGGGCCGAGCGTCTGAGCGAACCCTACTTCCTGGACCTGAACATGAGGGCGGTCGACGAAGAACTTGCCAGAAGACACGAACAGCGGCGAGCGGGGCCGCTCGCCGAGCAGCTCATTCGTACCATGAATGCTATTGGTAGCAAGGTCAGCTGATGGAGTAACCAATGACGACCCAGCGCATCAAGTTTTATCAGACCGGAACCTATACGGC
>JAOUHD010000074.1 GCA_029865345.1 Nitrospira sp. | reverse complement strand
TGGATTTGCGATATTGCTCGAATGGGATTTCTGCAAAGGTCTGTTGGTGCATGGATGCGTCTCCCGTTCAGTGCTGCATTCCTCATAGCACATCACCAACGGGGAATAAATCAGACCTTCCTTAGATCTTCCCTGGCCGCGGCCCACAGCCCGGACGTCGCAGCATACCCCGTCAAAATTTGCTGTTTTCTTGTCAGGTTCTCCCCCCTCAGTTAGACTTTTTTCACACAACCATGGCACGAGCACGCGCAGTAGAACATCAGCGGCCCCGATCAAAAACCGCTCCGATCGAAGAGGCCACACTCGGAATCGCCAAGCTTCAGGAAGTGTTGGCAGCGATCAATGACCTCAGTCAAGAAGGCTTTCCCTATCGTGATGCTGCGCAAAGCAAAGCCGAGCTGCAGTTTCGCGAGTGCCTGCGTCACGCGTTCGGCGAACGATCCCAGGAGTTTCAAACCTATCGCAACTTCAAACTTCGTACGGCGGACAAGGACGAGGTGGCCGAGAGCCTTGCTATCATTAAGGGCCTCATACACACCTTGGAGGAGAGGAAGCTGGAACTTCAGGGGCTCAAGCCACCACCAAAATCAGAGCCATCACCCGAGGCGAGCGTCAGCAATACAGCTCCTATGGTGCTGGTCCCGTCTACACCCCAGACCACTGTGACGGAACCGACACCCTCGCCGATGACTGTCGCTGTGGCCATGGCAACAAATGTGGAACCGTCGATTGCTTCTATGTTCCCCACACCCCAATCACAACCGCCCATACCTGAGCCGCTGATCATGGCGTCGGCACCGACCCCGATTCCAGCACCGACCGTGACTCCGACTACTACGCCATCTCCAACACCGACGCTGACTCCCACACCGATAACACCTCAACCATTTCCTGCCTCCATCGCCGCCTCGATCACTTCTTCTCCTCCCGCACCCGCAGCTCTGCCAACGCCATCAGCGATGGAGAGACCAGTGGAAATCACACAAGCACCCTCATTAACCATGACAGCTCCGATCCATTTTCCAATACCGACACAACCTCACATCCATACTCCAACCCCTGAGTCACATAACCAGTCGATGCCTCCCAACATGCCTCCGAGTATGGTCCAGGCTCCGCAAGACCCACCATCAGGCAAACAGGCAATCGGCTTGAGTATCGCGCGGGTGATTGAGTCCACACCAGACCAAGATCCACTCAATCTCATCAGAAAAGTCTGCCTTCGCTTCCACTCAGTAGCCCGCCAGCTCCGACTTCGGAAAGACTATCGTCCGACACTTGAGGTCGACGATGATCATGACCTCCAGGACCTCTTATGCGCATTGTTGAAAGTGGAGTTCGACGAAGTCGCGACCGATGAATGGACCCCCCCCTACACAGGAGGCGCACCAAGAACGACGCTCCTGGTGAATCGAGATCAGATCGCAATCGTGGCGAAGAAGACCGGACCAGGAGTGACTACGAAGGAACTTGCCGATCAGGTCGCGGCGGACTCCGCCTACTATCGCGCGCAAGGGCGATGCTCGATCGTGTTTTGTTTCATGTACGATCCGGAAGGCCGCATCGGGAGCCCGAAGCGGCTGGAAACCACCCTAACAAGCGTGAGCGAGCACTGCCGGATCGAAGTGCTGGTTGCGCCAAAGTGAGATCATGACAAAATCAAATTTAAAAAAGATTCCTTCCATCGCACCACCATCCAAAACCATGAAGGCCAAGCCAGGGTTGACAGGGCACAATGACTTTGCTATAATGCAGCCCACTTCCGGGGCCATTCCTTATACCATCCATGGTCCAGCTCCGGGAGATCAAGGGATGTCTGACCGGGCATACGTGCTTATCAATGTTCTCCCTGGACAGACAGCTGCTGTCGTCAAGGCATTGGGTGACATTCAAGAGATAAAAACGATCGATCCATGTTGGGGCAAGCCGGACATCATTGCAATAGCTGACATAGCAGACCAAGATGCGTTGACCCAGCTGGTCTTGAGTCGCATACATCGTATCGAAGGAGTGACACAGACCGATACTCACCTCGTATACCGGCTGAAGGAGGCCAGAACAAAATGATCCAAAAGGACTGTCTCGCCATCGTCGCCCTTACCGTTTTCGCCTTTGGTTGTTCCAGCGTTCCTCCACAACCCCCCTTAGCACCAGAAGTCGTCGAAGTCACATTGCCTGCATCGGCAGACCGGGTAAAAGCGGCTGTGACTAAAGTGTTGTCGGATGACAACTACGATGTGGACTGGAAGGATGGAGCGCAGCTTCAGACAGGCTACAGGGACGAGCAGCCCAGTATCTGGGATTGGCTTGTGAGAGGACGGTTCGGTGTGGTCAGGAGCCGTGCCCAAGCGGCTGTAACGGCGGAAACTGACCAGAGCTCTCGTCTCCGGCTACAAGTCTCGTCGGAAGGCAAGCAAACGATGTTTCAAGGATGGGAACCCACCGCACCCCAAGTTCCTCAAAGTGCTGAAAATAAACTCCGTTTGATCAAGAACGAGTTGAAGATCGTTCAGACCACGTACACAACCGAAACCTTTTACGGATCGAAGCCTTAGACAGGCTCTTTTTCAGCTCCTTCAGCCTCTTCCCCAAGATCTAGGCCGAAACGCTCTGCCATACGGTAGAGCGTTCGTCTATCGATCCCAAGGATCTTTGCCGCTTTCACCTTATTTCCCTTCGTTTCCTTGAGTACGCGAGTCAAATGCCGCTTTTCCACTTCCTCTAGGGTCAGAGACGCCTCATCAAGCTGATCGAGTTGTGAAAGTCGTGCATCAGCGTCATTGGTTGCATGCTGGCGAATCACCTCCGGTAAGTCTTCAGGCGTCAGGAGAGGCCCGTGGCTTAACGACACGGCACGCTCAATCGCATTTTCAAGCTCTCGAACGTTGCCTGGCCATTGATATTGGGACAAGAGCGCCATCGTTTCCGGCAGGACTCCTCGTACCGCGTGCTGCATCCCTGCCGCGCACTTTTGTAAAAAGTGATGCACCAGCATCGGAATGTCTTCCCGCCGGTCGACCAATGACGGCAACGTGATCGGAACGACTTTCAACCGGTAGAAAAGGTCGTCCCGAAACTTTCCCTCCTTCACCAGCTGCTCAAGATCTCGATTGGTTGCCGCGATGATCCGGACATCGACTCTGGTGGATGTTGTGCTCCCGACTCGACGGACCTCCTGATCCTGCATGACCCGTAACAACTTCACTTGTAATGCCTGTCCGAGCTCACCGATCTCGTCGAGAAACAGCGTCCCTCCAGTGGCTGATTCAAAGAGCCCGATCTTGGTCCCGACTGCCCCCGTGAAAGCCCCTTTCTCATGTCCGAACATTTCCGATTCCAGTAAGGTATCGGGCAACGCACCGCAATTGACCGGGATGAATGGCTTGTCCCGGCGGGGGCCGTTCGTATGAATAGCCCGAGCAATGAGCTCTTTGCCAGTTCCGCTTTCCCCCTGGAGCAGGACCGTGCTTTTGCTCTCCGCCACGCGCGCGACCAACTTATACACCTCCAACATGGCCGTGCTGCTCCCGACTAACGGAGACCACGCGTCCTTGCTCTTCAACTCCTCTCGGAACCGCGCATTCTCTTGGAGCAATCGACAGTGATCCAACCCCCGTTTGACCACCAGTTTGATGTCCTCTTTCTTGAACGGCTTCGCCAAATAATCATACGCCCCTTGCTTGATCGCTTCGATCGCGCCTTCCAGAGAGCCGAATGCAGTAAGCACCACCACGGCCGTATTCGGACTCACTCGTTTGAACTCCCGCAAGACCGTGAGCCCATCCACCGCGCCCATGCGAATGTCCGTCAGCACCAAATCGACCCGTCCCTGGCGTCCACGCGCAATTACCGCTTCTCCACCCGCAAACGCCTCGACGTGATACCCTTCCTTTCTGAGGGCTTCCGCCAACAGTTCACGTGCAACCGCATCGTCGTCGGCCACCAAAATCGTCGCTGGTTGCATCACGCCTCCTCTCTCCTCTGAATGGGTTCTCTTCGCATCGCCGGCAACGTCATCGTCACGGTCGTGCCACGCCCAATCTCACTGGCCAACACCAGGCTCCCACCATGAGCCACCACCGATTCGCGGCTCAAGAATAGCCCCAAGCCGGTTCCCCTGCCAACTGCCTTTGTCGTAAAAAACGGTTCAAAGGCTTTTTGTGCGTCTTCCTCCGGCATACCACACCCTGTGTCCTGCACCTCGATCATGATGACCAACAGCGACATGCCATCTGCAACCAGCCGACCGCGGTCCAGTTCGGCTGATGATGCCTCGCGACTTCCTGCCATGACGGTGACTTTCCCCTGTGCGGGGGTTGCGGCAAGCGCATTGGCCAGGACATTGACCAATACTTGATGGATTTTCTCTTTGTCCGCCCACAGCAGCGGAAGGTCTTTGGGAATGTCGACCGTCAAAGTGATCCCTTTCTCATGGAAGGCCGGTTCCATCAGGACCGCCGAGGGGCCGACCACTTCCTCCACAGGAAGCCATTGTGGTTCAGGCTGGCGCGGCCTGGTAGAAGACAGGAGATCCTGAATAATTCGAACGACTCGCGTGAGCTGATCATCGATAATGGCCACCCGCTTCCTCATCTCCGGCGTCACACCAGGCTCCTCGGCCAGAGCCTGGACATGCCACGCGATCGAGTGCAGCGGCGTGCCCACCTCGTGCGCCACGGAGGCCACAAGCTGTCCCACCGCCGCCAACCGTTCCGACCGGTTCAGCTGATCTTTCGCCTGGACCAGTTGCGTGTTGGCTTTGAGCAAATTCTCGGTTTCTCGGGCCAGCGCCGCCCTCGCCGCCTCTTCTCGTGCCTTCCGCTCTTCCCAGCTCACACCCAGGTACGCTACCGACAGTAGAACGCCAACGACGACGCTTCGATTGATGACCGCAGCTTGAAACCGGCCTGGCTTCGTCGGTTGGAGCAGACCTGAATAGGTCGCCATGACACAGGCCAACACCGTTACCAACATGATCATTCGATTCCGAAGGGTGGTCACCAACAAGATCGGCAACACATACCCATATGCACCGACGACGTTGGCCGGGGCGAATTCTTCAATGACCAAGATGATAAGAAAGCAGGCAACCGCGATGGCTAGTACGAGGCGGTCACGATGCGGCATGGCAATCATCGATTCGCTCCGCCTGGCCGAGGATCACAGCCTCTGAATCGAGAACGTACGGATTCCTTCACAGAAGTACTTACACAAGAGGGCGGGTCAAACGCAACAGAGCCGCAAGTCGTTCAAATCGGGAATCTTGGGCCAACTCCTCCACCGGCAGACTCAACTTCCGACACCAATTCGGGTGCTGGTCTACCGTCCCCGGAAGATTGGCCTGGACACGGGTGCCGATGACATCATCGATGTTGGCCAAGACCATCCACGCAGGGGTGCGGGCCAGATACTGATGAATACCTTCCATCAACTCAGTCGTCATGATCGGCACCTGGGCAGGATCCTCTGATACACCAGCCGGTAGGAGCCCTTGAGACTTCAAGGCCGTGAGAATCCCTGCCTTTTCTCGATGCCGTTCCGCCCACATCGCGTTCCGCGCGTCCTCTGAAGGAAAGAGGCCTAGTGTGGATCGGGTGTTGATATCCACGCCTTCCCAATACCCCACCAACGTTGGAAGATCGTGGGTTGTGACAACAGCGAGTGCTTGAGCAGGATACTGAGTCGGGGGCTTCCACCCTCCCCAGTGTTCTCGCTCAAAATAGAAGACACGGTAGGATAAGACGCCAGCTGGTCCGAGTCGGTCACGCACCCAATCGGGAACGGTGCCCAGATCTTCACCGATCACCAGCGCCTTCGCCCGTACACTTTCCAACGCCAAAATCGCCAGGAGTTCGTCATCCCGGTAATGCACGTAGGTCCCCATCGTTGGTGGAAGGCCACGGGGAATCCAAAACAGTCGAAAGAGCGCCATGACATGATCGATCCGTATCGCTCCCCCATAGCGGAGGTTATTACGGAGTAATTGGATAAAATACTGGTAGCCGCTCGCGCGCAGACGCAATGGATCAAGTGGCGAAAATCCCCAATTCTGTCCCTCAGGGGCAAATGCATCAGGAGGCGCACCGCAGTCGGCCTGGAACGCCAGGACCTCTTGATTGAGCCACCCATCGGCACCATAGCGATCGCTTCCCAAGGCAAAGTCATGGTACAAGCCGATCGGCATACCGGCCTCGTGCGTTTTCTTCACCACCGCAAGCAACTGGTCCGCGGCCAGCCATTGCAGATATTGGAAAAATCGCACCCGCGGCATCCGCTGACGCCGAAATTCCTCCACAGCCTCCGACCGCGGCGTGCGATAGGATTCCGGCCACTCCTCCCAGATAGCTGAAGCCTGTTGGGCAGACTGCCGTTCTTCTTCAAGAGCTTGAAACACTGCATAGTGCGCCAGGGATTCACCCTCCCGCTCCGTGAAGTGCTGGAACTGTCTCCCCCGATCCGTTATTGGCTTCAACTCCGGTTCGACCCCTTCGAAATTGTAACGCAAAAATACCTGATAGCACAGTTCGAGCACCTCGCGTTTCACCAACCTCACCGCGTCATAATCCACAAACTCGCATCGTCGAGCCGCGTCGATCCTCGAGCGGACTGAGGGATCGGCAAGCCGGCGTTGCACATCCGGGCCCGTCCAGCACTCTGGAACCTGGGTCACATCGATGTATAAGTCGTTCAAAAATAGGCGGCTGGTAGGTGAATAGGGACTCATGTGATAGGGCTTGGCATTCTTAAGCGCGTGGAGCGGGTTCAACCCGACCACCGCAGCGCCCAGGTGCTTTCCTGCCCATTCAATGACGGCACCCAGATCTCGAAAATCGCCGACCCCCCAATTGTGATGACTCCGCAATGAGTAGAGCTGCAAAGCAACGCCCCACCACCGCACACCCTGCTGGAGCTCATCAGGAATGTAACAACGATCCGGCGCGACGATGAGACGGAACATGGCTTCCGTATTCGTACCGCCTCCCTTTGCATGAGCGGTGACTGAGTAATAGCCAAGCGGCAGGTCTTGCGGACATGCCAACGCGATACGAACAAATCGGCGGCCCTGAATCGTGCGGGTCTCTTCAACTTTGAGACCAGGCCCCTCCGCTCGCTCACATTGCATGGCTCCGTTCTCCGCGCAGAGTGCCCACTTGACGGAAAGCGCAGAATCGTCCGAACTCTCGCACGGCACATACAGCGACCAGACCCCCGCCTCTCGTCCTAACCGAAGCACATGAACGGGTTCACAGCCTCTGAGCCACCACCGGTTATCCCATGCCTCTATCTCCGCAATGAGTTCCGCGCGATTCGAAACCCGCAGATTCATGGCAACGAGAATGGCCCGTCGTGTCTCATCCGTCGTCACATGGTGCGTTCCAGCGATGTCGTAATAGTCGGCAGCAATCCCTGCCCGATCGGCCAACATACGCAAGAGGTCGCTTTCAGACTGATCGTACATACCGGGAGTGTGAGTGAAGGGCTGGATCAAGTCAAGGCAATGCAGACTCTGGACCCGTTGATGAGATCGGCGGGGAAATCAACGATACAGGTGTCGCCAAACTGGCGGGACCACATGGACTGAGCGACGGCAGGTCAACGCTGACTCACGCCTCAAACAGCTTCTAACTCAGTGTATGGAGACTGCCAGTTGCACGGGCGAAACTGACTCGAGCGGCGTTGAGTTGAAACAAGGCGTTAACCAAGTTTCCTCTCGCACGGGCTACTGACGAAAGCCCATTGGTGAGTTCAAAGTGACTGGTGGCACTCAGAACGGCGTACCGTTCTCGCGCAAGATCCAGTTCTTTCGTCGCCATCTGTAACCCAGTCTGTGCAATGCCAACTTGTTCCTTGGCCGCTGTCAGTGAGGCGAGCGCATCGTGCACTTCCATCTTGATGTGGTTGAGCACCGATCTCATGCGTAACGATTCTTGCTGCCACTGGCTTCTGGCTTGGGCAATGCGGCCCTCTCGCTGGGCTCCGTCAAAGATGGGGATCTGGAGGATCAGCGCCATATTATAGGTGTCGAGCGTGTTGCTCCAACGATTGCCAATAAGCCCATACTCTCCCTGAGCCACCAGCGACGGCAACCGCTCCCCAGTGATGGATGCATAGGTCAGCTCCAAAGCTTTCACACGGGTGTGCTGTGCCTGAACCTCTGGCCGTTGGCTCAATGCAGCTTCCACCGCCCCCTGCGGCATCAAGACATCCGACATATCTGTCAGCCATTCATCGGTCAGAACGAGAGCAGTTTCTGTGGGCAGTGCGAGCAGGTTGACGAGACTCAGTTTGGCATGTTCAAGATCATACCGCGAAGATGATCCATGTTGCCGCTCCGCAGCCAGCTGCGCTTCCAGCCGTGCGAGCTCCAACCCTGTGGCCAGCCCTCCACGTTGCCGTTGCCTGACAGTGCCGAGTAATTCATTCATGACCTGCTGATTCGCCTCGTGCATCTTGATCATGGCGGTGGCCTTCAACCCTTCCATATAGGTAAGAGCCACACTGGCCATCGTGTCCAATTTCTTGGCTTCCGCTTCCTGCTCAGTCATCTGGAGTGATTCCCGTGAGGCCCGCCATCGCTGAATTAAGCTGAGGCTGAACAGATTCTGCGTGGCGGTGACGCGCGCATCAAAAATACTGAAGGGATCAGTACGCACCGGCGAGAGCCCGATAGTACCGAGAAATTGAGTCTGCCTGGTCTGTCGAGCATTAGCGGATACATTGGGCAACATGGCGCCCAACTGGGTTCGCACCTGACCCTTGGCCTCCTGAATTCGTTCTTTGTACAACAGCACGTCAGGATTGTTATCAACGGCTGCGGCCAACGCCCCTTTCAAGGTAAGCTGAAGTGGCTGTTGCGGAAAAGGTTGAGATAGGCCACCACTCGATCCACCGGTTAAAGCATCAGCCCATACAACGTCTGTACCAAGCACCCCAACAACCAGCAGGCAGAGCCCAAGAGGGGCAGATGATTTCACCATCCGATTACCGCTCCCTCAGGCTTTCCTTCATCGACTTGAGCAAGGGACTTAGCAAATACTCGATGATGCGGCGCTGCCCAGTCTTGATCTCAATGGTCACAGCCATCCCAGGCGAAAGATTCACCTGTTTACCTTCGACCTGCATCGTCGACTGATCCATATTGACTCTCGTTGGGTACACCAGCCCAACTCGTTCGATAGGAACGGCATCGTCGGAGACGGTCAGCACAGAGCCAGGAATCGTGCCATACAACGTGAATGGAAACGTTTCGACCTTAATCTCGACTGGCTGCCCTTCCTTCACAAAGCCCACATCCTTGTTTTCGACCTGCGCCTCGACCTCAACCGGATGGTCTTGCGAGACGACGAGGAGCAGCTGCTGGGCTGAGGTCACCACACCGCCAACGGTATGCACCGCTAGCTGTTGCACCACGCCGTTGATCGGCGCGACAAGCCGCTGCAAACCGGCCTTTTGTCCAGCCTTCGTGACTTCTTGCGCGAGCGAGAGAGCCTTGGTTTCGAGCGCTGATAGTTCCGCCTGTTTGCTCTGCTGGAATTCCAACCGCATGGCCCGGTGATGCTTCTCAGCCTCGGCGAGCGCCGCCTGATCTTGTTGGAGCTTCCTCTTTTGCCCAGCTAATTCTTGCGCCTTATCAATGCGCTGCCCTTCGGCCTGGAGAAAGTCCATCTTCGTAACCGCTTCATGCTCCAGCAGCTTCCGATAGGCCTCGGCGCGTTCTACTTCCATGGGAACCGTAGCTTCCAAACGAAGGAGGTTTTCCTTTGTTTGCTCAACCACAGCCTGACGTTGATCAGCCAGATGTTGAGCCGCCGCCATCTTGGCTTGGTATTCGGCGAACTGGTCACGCAGCAACTGTTGTTGCAATAAGACAGAGACGCTCTCTGAATCTGGAGGGGCCTCAAATGTGGACTGCCCCTTGATCAGAGCGCGCAATCTCGCCGCTTCCACTTTTGCCGCTCGATATTCATTGAATGCCCGGTCACGGTCGGCGCGATTGAGGGTCGAATCGAGCTCGATCAGCACATCGCCTTGTTTTACCGCTTGTCCATCCTGGACATGAATTGAGGCAATGACCCCTGTTTCGTAGGGCTGGATGATCTTCGAGTACCCGCTGGGGATGATCTTGCCCTGTGCCGTCGCCACGATATCGATCCAGCCGAACGTGGTCCACAGCGTTCCGGCAGTGAAGGCCGCCAAGATGGTCCAGAGGACAGCTCGGCCAATCGGCGAGGGTGGTGCCTGCTGGATTTCCAACACCGCCGGCAGAAATTCTGTGGCACACCCGCCATGAGCAGAAGCGCCGGCCGGCTGGCTTGATTCGGCCTGCCACGCTGCCTTCCAAACTGTCCAGTGCCGTGAGAACGCTCCAAAGATCATCCTACCCCTCTACCCCGTACAGACTTGATGTGCGTGTAAGCGCGCATAAAACCCACCGACATGGAGCAGCTCGTCATGCGACCCTTGCTCGACAATCTCTCCCTTGTCGACGACATAGATGCGATGGGCAGGCCGTACCGTACTCAGCCGATGCGCAATGATGAAGACCGTACGCCCCTGGCTGATCTGCGCCATATTCTGCTGAATCACCGCTTCGGACTCGTAGTCCAGCGCGCTGGTCGCCTCATCGAAGATCAGAATACGAGGATTAGCAACCAAGGCCCGTGCAATGGCGATTCGCTGACGCTGCCCTCCCGACAGCGTACATCCGTGCTCTCCAATCACGGTGTCATAGCCATCCCCCAATTCCAGGATGAACTCATGGGCGCCAGCCAATTTCGCCGCCTGAATCACCTGTTCCATCCCCAGCCCTGGATCCGTCAACGCAATATTGCTCCGTACTGAGCCGTTGAACAGGAAATTTTCCTGCAGCACGACTCCCACTTGCCTGCGGAGCCATGCAGGATCGACCTGAGCCAAATCCACGCCATCAACCAACATACGCCCCCGTTCCGGCACATAGAGACGCTGCAGCAATTTGGCAATGGTGCTTTTCCCCGATCCTGATCGCCCAACAATGCCGATCACTTGTCCGGGCGCGACGGCAAACGACACCTTGCGAAGGATCTCCGGTCCGTCGGGCCGATAGCGAAATGTGACTTCATCGAACCGCACGTGGCCCGTCACATGGGGAAGCGTCGTCCGATTCGGGTTATATGAAGGCTCAGGCTGCGTATTGAGGACATCGCCCAACCGCTGCACGGAAATCACGACTTGTTGAAATTCCTGCCAGAGATTGACCAAACGCAGGAGCGGCCCTGTCACCTGCGCCGATAGCATGTTGAAGGCGATCAATTGCCCGATACTCAGGTCGCCTTCAATCACACGGTAGGCACCGACCCATAAGACGGCGACAGTGGTCACCTTCTGGACACAAGCCGCTGATTGGCCGGCCATCATCATCAAGCTCGTCGCTCGAAAACTCGACCGGACATAGCCGGCCAGTTGTTCCTCCCACTTCCGCAAGAGCGGAGGTTCGACAGCCATGGCTTTCACGGTTTGGATCCCGCTGATTGCTTCGACTAAAAAGGCCTGGTTTTCGGCGCCTCGGTTGAACTTTTCATGCAAGCGCGCTCGGATCGCCGGAGTAATGGCGATCGACAGCAGCGCATAGATCGGAAGCGAGGCCATGACCACGAGCGTGAGCGTGGGACTGTAGCACCACATCACGGCCAGGAAGACGATCGTGAAGACCACGTCCAACACCACAGTGACCGCATGGCTGGTCAAAAATTGGCGGATCTGCTCCAACTCGCGCACGCGTGCGACTGTGTCACCGACTCGTCTCGCTTCAAAATAGGACAAGGGTAGCGCCAGAACGTGTCGGAAGAGTTGCGCGCCAAGACTCACATCGATCCGGTTCGTCGTATGGGCAAAGAGATAGCTGCGGATCCCGCCCAACGTCGCTTCAAAGACCGCCAGCGTAATCATGCCGATGGCCAATACATGGAGCGTGGTAAAGCCCTTATGGACGAGCACCTTGTCGATAACCACTTGGGTGAAGAGCGGGGTCAACAGCGCAAAGAGCTGAAGGAAGAACGACGCCACCAGCACTTCGCCGAAAAACCTGCGGTACTTGACGATCGCGGGGATAAACCACGTGAAATCGAACTTCAGGTCTTGCAGACGGACATGAGCCCGCTTGGTACACAATAACAATTCTCCGGTCCACATCGCTTCGAACTGTTCGCGGGAGAGGACGAGCGGGCGCGCTTCGATTGGATCCTGGACCAGCACCTTTTCCGCTTCGACCTTCGCCAGCACAAGATACCGTCCATCCGTTCGCTTCGCCATGGCAGGCAACGGTGTCCCCTGGAGTTTGCCCCACGTGGTTTTAACCAGACCAGCCTTCAACCCGAGATGTTTGGCCGCACGGAGGAGCTCGGTATCTGAGAGGGCTTGCCCAGCCTGCGCAAACTGATGCCGCAGCTGCGAGCCATCAGCGGGAAGATCATGAAAGCGAGCGAGGATGAGGAGACAGGTCAAGCCGCTGTCGGCCTGCAATCCATTGAAGGAAACAGCGGAACTGTGATGCACCCGTTGCGGCCCTGAATTGTTCATGGAAGCCACTCTTGTGCCGCCTCTGCCAGATGAAGTCGCTACGTCATGGTCTGCGCGCCGATTGTATCAACGGATCGGAACTGTTCTGGCTTCTCTTAGAGGGGGGGCTGGCCAACAGAAGTGGGTATGAACGTCGACGGACAAATGGGGAATGGACGGGAGTTTAGGAATCCGCTTGTCTTGCAGCTAGATGGATCACAGTCACAAACGATAGGCAATAGGCGCAATGATTCGCATATGCCAGAGGGAGCGACTTGGGTTCTAACGCCGCAATCAGCCCTTCGCTTATGCAGAGACAGGCGATTGACGTGACTCCCGCCCCCTATATTCTCGAGTTCACTGCGGAGGCTGACCAGCACATTCTCTCGCTGCTCCGGATGAACGGTATAGAGCGCTGTTTACATCGTGTCCTCAACGGCATTCATCACACACGCACGTTGCATCAGTGTTATGGTGCCGTCTTACACCGCTGCTCACACGGGAACAAGAAACCCTGAGCTGATTGCGGTAGCCGTCTTGACAAGGCTTCACGGAATGGCAAGGATAGTTCGCGGACAGGACGGGGATGGACGCAACGGTTTGCCCACGCGGCCGCCCTCGCAAGACTCCAGAAAAGTAGCCTAGGTCCCTCTTTTTCTCCTGGTAAGTTCCAATGATAATCGACGAGTCTACGTTGAGCGATTACTTTGCATGCCGATATAAGGTGGCGATTAACCAGGGGTTAGTTTCAGGTCAGAAAGCAGTGCCTGCCGAAAATCTCGACTATGAAGTCGAATATCGAGGCAGGGCAATTGCGATGGTTCTTGAGAAATATCCTGCCTTCAAAAAGACGGATCGTCTCGAACTTGCAATTGGTCCCCATCAGAAACAGGAGTCGGTCGTTGGACAGATTGTCTTGACCGTTGATAACCTGCAATGCCATCTGGATGGACTAGAGGTATTGAAGAAAACACCTCGGTCACGTAGCACGTATGCGCCGATCTTGTGTGCAAAGTTTCTTGCAACTCCATCAAAGCATGAAAAGCGCAGGTTAGCATTCAGCGCCATCCTTATAGAAAAACTTCTTGGGAGCCTGCCCACGATTGGAAGAATTGTCCACGGAGATACCTTCAAGTTTACGAAGGTACATCTCAAGAAGGAGATACAGGAAGTCTCTGATGCTATCCAAGGTATTCAGGCGATTGATCGCAGCGTTGATTGCCAATCATACTTTCGATTAAATCGACATTGCACTGAATGTCAGTACTCAGTGTTCTGTAAAGAGAAGGCAAGGAGGATCGATCATCTGAGTCTGATTGGCGGCATAGGAGAAAAAGAAATTAAAGATCTCAATGCCAAAGGTATCTTTACCGTCACCCAACTTGCCCATACTTTTCGCCCAAGACGAACTGCCAGCAATAATACCACAGTGAAGCACAACCACGCGCTAAGAGCAAAGGCGATTCTCGACGACAAGATCTACGTGGTGCAGTGCGGAATGCTTCCGACCGCTAAGGCGTATGTTTATCTGGATGTCGAAGGAATGCCTGATCTCGACTTCTATTATCTGGTTGGGCTCGTCGTTGTTACAAACGGGAAGAAGCAATATCACCAATTCTGGGCTGACACCTGGCACGATCAAGAGCAAGTGTGGAGCGCCTTTCTCGGCGTCATTCGCAGCTTGGATGAGTTCGTTTTATTTCATTATGGCAAATACGATTCCCAGTACCTGAGTGAGATGGAGAGACGTTACGGGTGTGAGAGTACGACTTCGGAACAATTGCGGAAATCCGCCATGAATGTCCTTTCTCTGATCTATGGCAAAATTTACTTCCCTACTTACAGCAACACATTGAAAGAGATTGCTGCGTTTACAGAATTCAAATGGACTGAGGCTAAGGCGTCTGGGCAACAAAGCATTATCTGGCGGAAACGGTGGGAGTTAACGCACAAGGATGAAGACAAGGAAGTCCTGCTTCAATACAACCGCGATGACTGCACAGCCTTAGAGAAAGTTGTCTCGGTCCTACACGGGATTGGAAATCAGGACGAAGGCAGTCTGAGCAAGGTCACCTCCGTCGAGGAAATCAAGTTAACCAGTACCTACAAATTCGGAACGACAGACTATTGCGTACCGGAGTTCGACTACATCAATAAGTGCGCATATTTCGACTATCAACGGAATAAGATTTCTCTTTCAAGAGAGTCGAGAAACCGCATATTTAAGGCGGTGCGGCATCAACGACAAAGGAGAACTTATCGAGTTAATAAAACTGTGGTTCTCAGACCGCCAACGAGATGTATTTCTTGCGGGAGTGACAGTCTCTATAAGCATGGCAGATACAAAAAGACCGTACTCGATCTGAAATTCTCTACATTCGGAGTTCGGAGGCACGTCGTCCGATACGTCGCTACACGAATGAGATGTCGTTCCTGTAAAAAAGTATTCCTCTCGGATATGTTCCTGAAAATCAGGTCGAGGTACGGCCATGACTTTTCCTCTTGGGTGATTTATCAACATGTGGCAATGCGACAGAGCCTTAAGAAGGTTGCTGAGGTTTTGGATGGACTATTTGGCTACTCGGTCAGTATGGGAAGCCTGGCCCATATAAAGAGAGCAATGGCGAACAAATACGCGAGCACCTATCAGCTATTGGTCAGGAGAATAAAAAACGGCGATCTCGTGCATGTTGATGAAACCGCAGTTAGCATCAAGGGGAATAAGGCATATATCTGGGTATTCACTAACCACGACGAGGTCGTCTACTTTTACTCCGATAGCAGAGAAGGACAACTGCTGAAGGATGTTCTTCACAAGTTCAAGGGTGTTTTGATTTCGGACTTCTACTCGGCCTACGATTCAATCGACTGTCGGCAGCAAAAGTGCCTCATTCATCTTTAAGGTGGACCCCTCTGTCAAGACAGATTTCATCCGAATTTAAGTTGCGCCCATCGTTTCAATCGCAGCGGAGCAGCGCTGCCCTGTTATGACGCCGACATGATCGGGGATACGCGCCCCGCCGCC
>JAOUHD010000212.1 GCA_029865345.1 Nitrospira sp. | reverse complement strand
AGCCCCTCCTGCATCACGCGGTACAGGCAGGTGGCGTACTCGAGCGGAAGATCCTTGGGCACATCCCGAGCCACGAATTCCGCCGTGACGCCGGTGCGCGAGGCAAACTCGTTGACGTGTTCGCGCACGGCTACCTCGAGCCCCATGACCTCCAAAGCCGAGGGATGGAGCTGATGCGCCACCCGTTGTAAATCGGTGGTCAGCTGCTCCGCCGATGCCCCACAGGCCTTGAGCTGCGATTGCAATCCCACCTCGTGCGATGACGTCGCAGCAACCAGGCCGTACAGATCCAACGCGAGGGCCCCCATCCGTTGCATCACATCGTCGTGGAGATCGCGCGCGATTCGACGACGCTCTTCTTCCTGCACTATCAGCAGCCTGCCGCTCAACTCGCGCAGCCGCTCTTCAGACGATTTCTGCTCGGTGATGTCGTTTTGAAGGACGAACATTCCCGTGACAAGGCCATGCTGGTCCTTATCCGGCACATATTGCGCGGCGAGCCACCGCTCGCCGCCGCCCGCCGCTGGCAGTCGGTAGTGGAACGAGACCGATTCCCCTCTGAGCGCTTGTTCGAGGTAGGGCTGGACTGCCTGGTATCCCTCCGCACCGAGCAACTCGCGCATCGTCATTCTCGTGATCTCCTCGTCGGAACGGTTGAAGTGTTCTTCGTACCGTTTGTTGACGAACCGGTAGCGTTGGTCCCGATCGACATACGCGAACAACGCCGGCACATTATCGGCCAAGGTGCGGAATTCATACTCTCTCCGGTGCAGCGCCTCCTCGGTTTCTTTCCGCCAGGTGATGTCCGACTCTGCCCCGATCATACGGATGGCACGGCCTTCGTCATTGAAGATAGCGATGCCCTGGTCGAGCACCCAGAAGTAGGTCCCGTCTGTCTTTTGAATGCGATATTCCTCATAAAACTGAGATCCTTTGTCTGCGCGGCACCGGTCGAGTGCTGCAAGTACTCCAGTCCGATCCTCCGGATGGATTCTTGCCAACCATTCCTCTGTCGATTCCGGTCTATCCTCCTCTCGGAACCCATGCATCTCTTTCCAGCGAGGTGAGTAGTGCAGCTGGTCGGAGCGCAGATCCCAATCCCACACTCCGTCGTTGGTCGCACGAACGACCCAATGCCACCGCTCGTTGGCCTCGGCCAGTGCCGCTGTCCGCTCGCGCACGCGCGTCTCCAGGGTTTCGTTCAGGCGCTGCAGCCGTTCCTCGTTCTCGCGCAGGGCCCTGTTCGCGTTGACAGACTGCTGTACTGCTCCCTTTTGTCTATTCAAGAGGGCCGCGACGATGAGCAGCAGGGTTGATACTATTGCTCGGTCCACTCCAGCTGCTGAGGTCATCTCCCCTGGAGAAAGGACCATGCCCAGCATTGTCAGGATAAAGGAACAACCGGCTATGACAACGGTAATTCGCTCCCCCGGTACGAACCAGGTGACCAGAATCGGCAACACATAGAGCATCGGCACGGTGATGCCGACCGGGCTGAATAGGTCAAGAAGGAAGACTGCTGCTGCTGCTGCTGCTGCTGCAATGATCCAGCCAGTCGGCTTTGTCTGAGTCGCTGGTGAGGTCACGTACCAAACTCCTGCCGAATCGCCGCCACGCAATGAGTGGTTTGCGGCATGGCATCGGGAATAGGGCAGTCTATACCTAAAACAACCTTCGACGCACTAGGTGGGGGCTACGGCATCAGGCGAAGCGGTGGTTTGAAAAGCCATACATGAAAACGACAATTGACATTGATCAGGCCGGCGCGTTGTGTGCGGCAGAAGAGGAACCCTGCCTTGAATTTACAGCCCTGTTGCCTTACAGTAGCGCCCGTTCGGAGGATTCTCGCATGGACCAAGAATCGCTCGCCCAGATCAAACAGATCATCACTCACGCAACGGAAGCTGCCGAGACCAGGCTCCGAGAGGAAATCCAGGATGTCAAACGACATGCCGGCATTTTGGCTGAACATCTTGAACATAAAATTGACCTGCTGTCTGAAGGCCATACGTCGCTTCATCAACAAATCGAAGCTGTCCGATTGGAGATCCATCAAGATTCGCAAGAAACCCGCGCTCTCCTTCGCGCCTCCTACCAAGAACTTCGCCAACGGGTGGAGCCTTAGCTCGTTATCGCGCGGGTTTTCTTCTCCCGCCGGCCGTCGGTTATCGTAGTCGGCTTATTCATCTTTGTCCTTTTCCTCCCGCTCGAATTCGAGCGGATAACGCGCCGGCGACGCGCTTGCGGAGACATCGGCGGCGGTGGCAGTTGGAGCTGCGGACGGGGGAAGACACCACACGCGGACGAGGGGAAGGGTGTCAGTCCCCGGGCTCCACGCGCCCGTCTCGCCGCGCGATTTCGCCATTTTGTCACGAACCGTCATGAATCATGAATAATGCGACCTATTGTGTGGAGTACTGCTTGGAACCATGCCGCTCGCTTGAGGAAACGCGGCATTTCTCCTTCCGCCGCCGACTGCTTGATCGCCACGATCGCCATGGAACATCGCCTGACTCTCCTCCATTGTGACGGCGACTTTGAAGCCATGCGACCGACGTTGCCCCTTCAAACCATGGATGGGACCGAGCATCTGGTTCCTCATTGATCCCGCTCATCGTTCCGCCGCCCCGCATACGTACAAGCCGTCAACTGGTACATGTTCCTCTCCCACGGCCTCGTGATCAAAACGATCGATCCTGTGCCTGGCCGGCTCTCGACCGCCATCATGTCTCCGTGAGTTCGTGAAGAGCCGTCATGAATCCTGCGCGCTGGTGCGATTTCGTCGTCGAACTAGGTCACTGCCTAGTTCCTCGGTCGATCGTCTTCGGGCACAGTGCGCGGAACTGGATGCAGATCGTTTCACTGTCATTTCTTCGAGGTCACTTGGATTAGGAGGTGCCATCATGTCTACCGCACAATCAGTCATTGAAAACGCCGTGATCGATATGCTGGTTCAGACGGGCCCTTGCACGATGGATGAGGTGGCCACGTCACTTCCCGCGCATAGCTGGAGTGAGGTGTTTTCCGCTGTCGATGAAATGTCGAGAGATGATCGTCTGGTGCTCCGGCGTCCTTCCAATTCGAGCTCCGGCTATGAGCTATCCCTCTCCGCTTCATGCCGAGGAGACAGACCTGTGCGCACGAGGCCCGCTCCGGTGCGTTTTTGCGTGGGATGCGGTTACCTCTGCGACGCCATCCAAGCGGAAGATGGAGAGACGCCCTGGACTGATGCCAGCCAGTACCTCAAGAAATATGGCCTCGCTTGGAATGAACTGGAACGACGGGACGATGCCTGTCCGGCCTGCGCCCGCGTGCTGGCCTGTGCCTATAGCCGTCTCCCGGCTGCCAAGGTCTCGACGCTGACAACCTGATGTGGCCACGCACACGATTGATGAATCGCATCACAACCGGACCCCGCTTGTCCCGGACCGGAGGCTAGGACGGCGGGTCGTTCGCTGTCACACCCACGAAGCGGAGGGGCTTCTCCCCGGTGAGGTGCTGCGGCTGCACGATGTAATCGCCGATCATCGAGGGAATCCACACGGACTGTGCCACCTCCGTGTCTCCTCCCGTCATCACCCATGCGAGGCCGCCCACGATGCCGCCGCCGATCGCATAGGCAACTTTCACGGCACCATACGGGATGGTGACAAACCAGCAGGCCGCTTGGAGCCCAGCCTCTTCAGGGCTCGATAAACTCGATGAGGTCGATGGACTGGATGGGCGCGCTTCCGGTGTTTCTTCAACGTGAGCCAGTACCGTTCCCCCCGTCCCGACAATTAGGAGGCAAAGGACTGCTCCAAGGATGAATGGTTTTCTGAGCTGTCTCCACTGAAGGTAATTCATGCCCATAGCTATTCTCCAGTGGCGTGGCCTGTACGACAAGCCACGCCTCCACGGGTGCCCACTTACGTGGGCATATGTTGCTTCAGGATGGGAGACTCCGTGATTTTGGGA
>JAOUHD010000211.1 GCA_029865345.1 Nitrospira sp. | reverse complement strand
TGATAAAGCGAATCATAACCGGTCTGATCCTCGGCATCCTTGCAGGGGGAATCCAGGTCTGGTTCTTCGATCGCGATCTCATGTACCTCTGGGCGTCGGTTGCCGCCGGGGTCGTATATATGAGCGCATGGGTGCTGTTCACTGATTGGTTGAAGCTTGCAGGCGGCAAAGTGCTTCTTGGGGCGGTGGCCGGTCTCCTTGCTGCCATCGTGTGGTGGGCAATTGCGCTTCATGTGGAGGATGCATTTGTCCAGGCGGTCGTAGCGGGGCTCTGTTTCGGCGCGACCTATGCCTGGTCGGATCGGCGAATGACATAAGTAACTTGAGTGCAGAGTGGAGCTCCAGCCGATCCAGTTCGCAGAAAACCTTACGAACTGCTCTTGCCCACGAGTCTGGGCTTAAGTATAGTACGTGCCATGCGCCCCACTGATAGAGGGATATATCACGGTGTGCTTGGTGGAAAAGCCACAGCCGTGCTCATCTGCTTCCTCTGTCTTTGCGTGGTGTCCCAACTGCTGGGAGCTCCGGTCACGTTATTGGGTCTCCTCATCTCGGATACGCCGGTAGAATCGCTCTCTGAAGACTTTTCAATTCCTCCCATCATTCCGAAACCAGGACAGCCAGGCCATTCCAGTTTCTCGGTGAATTTCCAACCAGCAGCTCCTCTTCCGATTTTGTTAAGCGCAGTCTTTCACCCTCCTCAAGGGTAGCCTTCGTTCGCATCCCATCGATCTAATGCACGTGTTTCTCTGAGACGTTCACGTGTGTCCGTTGCACAACTCACACAATGTGTGGGACGTGAAACTTGCTATAAGGTCGTGGAGGTTCCATGCTGCTTCAAATGAAGCACTTCGAAATAGAAATTGCCAACTTTGTATTCTTTCGAGCGCCACTGCTCGGCTCAGTGTACATTGGGCCCGATTCCGGGTGTGGCTGCATCGTGAGGACGAGACAGAGTGAGATTGATACGACACGCCGAGACTACATCGAGAGGACAAGGCAAACGTTGCGAGGACGGCTCTAACGAGAGTGATAGCTACATCATCTTGAAGTTCCCAGTCACGTCATGGAGGAAGTCGTGTGCAAGGAAGTTGGTACAAGGTTCACGCTGGCCGCGCTCGTAGTGACAGCCGGCTTCATGATGGAGGCTGGCTTGGCATTTGGAGAACCAAATAAAGTTGAGAAGGCAGCCGCAGCAAAGGTATCGATCGACGAGGCCGTCACAACGGCGCGGGAGAAAGTGTCAGGTACGGTCATTGAAGCCGAGCTTGAACAGAAGCATGACCGGTTGATCTGGAAAGTCGAAGTCGTCACGGCTGAGAAAATAGTCATGGAAGTCCATATCGACACTGAAACTGGAGCGGTCATCGATGTGGAAGAAGAAAAGTTCAAGCCGAAGAGATCCCAGAAGCGGAACTGAGCACGTCAGTATTCAAGAAAACCCCAAGTTCGCTCTTGCCCTCTCGTGGTTCTGCGAAGACGCTGGGCACCCAGTCGTTTACGACATCACCGCGACAGACCAGAATGTCCGGTCGGAGACCGAAAGCAGACGTTTCCGTCGAGATGAGACAAGATGACTATGCGGAAGCCTGAAATCGAAAAGGAAGACTGCTCGTGACACTGATTCACACGCTCACGATCCTCATTTGCTTGGCGGCCCTGTTCAGTTATGTGAACCACCGGCTGCTGAAATTACCGATGACGATCGGGCTGATGGCGGTGGCGCTGGTGTTCTCGCTGATTCTGCTGGTGCTCGGCAAGTTGGGATTCGGCGTGGAGGCTGAGGCCCAACGGTTCATCGGCGCCATCGATTTCAACGAAGCGCTGATGCATGGCATGCTGGGGTTCTTGCTGTTTGCCGGCGCGTTGCATGTCAAACTGGACGAGCTGCTGGATCTCAAATGGGTGATCGGCACTCTGGCGGTCATCGGGACGATCCTGTCGAGCCTGCTCATCGGGGGGCTTAGCTATGTGGTGTTCGCTCTCGTCGGCCTGCCGCTGCCCTTTCTCTATTGCCTGCTGTTCGGGGCGTTGATTTCGCCGACCGATCCGATCGCCGTCATGGGAGTCCTCAGGCAAGCCCGCTTACCCAAGGCACTGGAAATGAAAATCGTCGGGGAGTCTCTCTTCAACGATGGTGTGGGCGTCGTGATATTTCTGGTCGTTTTGAATCTCGTTCCGAAAGAGACGGTGCACGTGACCGACGTGCTGGTACTCTTCGCGGAGGAAGCGCTCGGTGGAGCTGCGCTCGGGCTGGCCTTAGGTTATATCGCGTATGGGATGCTCCGCTCGGTAGATAATTACCAAGTCGAGATTCTCATTACCCTGGCGGTGGTCATGGGTAGCTTCGGGCTGGCGGATCTGTTGCACACCTCCGGCCCCATCGCCGTGGTGGTAGCGGGACTGCTCATCGGAAACTATGGGCGGCAATGGGCCATGTCGGAAACGACACGGGAGCATCTCGATAACTTCTGGGAATTGTTGGACGAGTTGTTGAATGCAGTTTTGTTCGTGCTGATCGGATTGGAAGTGCTTGTACTGAGTTTCCAACAACCCTATCTGATCGCCGGACTCGTGGCCATTCCCTTGGTGCTGGCGGCACGCTGGATCACTGTGGTGCTCCAAGTCAAAGGGTTTAGTTTTGTGCGCGAGTTCAACGAGAAGACGATCAGGATTTTAACCTGGGGCGGCCTGCGCGGCGGCATTTCCGTAGCGCTGGCCCTTTCACTGCCGCCTGGTTCGTCGCGTGATGCACTCGTAACAATCACGTATGCTGTCGTCGTCTTCTCGATCCTGGTGCAGGGCTTGACGATCAACCGCGTGCTGGGAGAGGGACCACAGGCTCCGTAAGCGCTGTGAACATAATCCATGGGAACGAAGCGAATCGTCGAGGAGGAGGGCGCATGATGCAAGAGCGATGGGTAACGCGGTTGATGGAACGATTCATTGAGTGGGGGATGGGTCGGGGATTCGTGTGTTGCTCGTCGGTGTGACCATGGTGCTCCTGCTCGTGATTACAAAACAGGTTCTGAAGCGACTGCGAAATCTGTACGAAGGCACTTTGCCGAGTCCGGCACAGCGTCGACGGGCCGACACGCTCACACATGTGCTGCGCGACGTGGCGCGCGTGTTCATTCTGGCTGTGGGAACCATGATGATCTTATCCGAGATCGGGATCGACCTCAAACCACTGCTGGCTGCCGCCGGTTTGGGCGGATTGGCGATCGGCTTCGGCGCTCAGAGTTTGGTGAAAGATGTGATCTCGGGGTTCTTCATCCTACTGGAGGATTCCATCAGCGTGGGGGATATCGTCGAGGTGGCCGGCGTGAACGGCGTGGTCGAAGAGGTCAAGCTACGCACCATCACGCTGCGCGACGTGTCCGGCAATGTGCACATCGTGCCGAATGGGATCGTGGACCGAGTGAAGAACATGACGAAAGGCTACTCCTATTCCGTCCTTGACGTCGGCGTGGCCTACCGGGTAGACGTAGATCGCGTCATGGCTGTCCTCATCGAAATTGCAGAGGAACTGCGGACCGATCCGTTGTACGCCCCCGAGATTCTGGAACCGCTGGAAATGCTCGGGGTCGATCGCTTCGATGAGTCCGCCGTGATCATCCGGTGCCGTCTCAAGACCCAACCCAGTCAACAATGGCGGATTGGACGGGAAATGAACCGGCGGATCAAGAAGACGTTCGATGCCAAAGGCATTGAGATTCCCTTTCCCCATCGGACGATTTATTGGGGACAACCAGGGCAAGTTCCGGGAGCACTCGCTCAAACTGGAACATAGTCCATGGCTCGCCGGTCACAGTTGAGGCCGAGAACAGGAATCGCACCGGTCGGTAGAGATGGCAGTAGTGCACCCTCCCGAAACAGAAATACTTGCTCGCGACGAGGTTCTGATCGATACGGACGGTTCTATGAAGAGGCTATCTGATGCGTACGACGAACGGGATATCTGCTAGGACTCTC
>JAOUHD010000210.1 GCA_029865345.1 Nitrospira sp. | reverse complement strand
GGAATTATCAAGATGTCCGTTGAAATTTTCTGAGCCGCTCCATGGTTATGGTTACGCCGCTTTCTTCGTCGAAGCTGGTTGCGGCTCTGTCTGCTCGATCTCAATCATCGCCAGGACCTGTGCAATCTCCGCATAGCCCTTTACCCGCCTGAACCGTCCCTCGCAGGCGAGCAGCACGGTTCCCAGCCACCGCTGCAGCATCTGGCTGCCCCGCGTTCGTTTGATGTTTCGCTCGCTGTGCCGGACCAGTGAGAACATGCTCTCGATCGGGTTGGTGGACATCAGCGTCTTGCGCAGCAGGGCTGGTACCTTGAGCCGATGGAGTGTCAAGAGTTCCTCGAAGGCTTCGCGGAGCGACTCCGCCGCCGACTCGTTCTTGGTCCGGAGCCAGGCCTCCAACTCCCGCAGCATCCGCCTCGCGTCGGCATAGCTGGTCTGTTCCAACGCCGTCATCAGCCGCCGATGCGCCTCAGGCCGATACGGCTTAGCCAGGTGCCGCTGCAGGTTCCGACTCTTGTGAATGGCACAGCGTTGATGCAGGAGCTTCTTACCGAACCGTGCCCGCAGCGCCTTGATCAGCCCGCTCCCGCCATCGGTGACGAACACGATGCGCTGGGAGAGCACCAAGCCGCGACGCTCCAGGTCCCGAAACAGGGCCTCGCCGATCTCGTGATTCTCCGAAGAGCCCTGCCAGAACCCGAGGGCCATCTTCTCCCCGGACACGTCCATGCCCAAGGCCACGAGAAACGCCTCGCCCCCTCGATGGATCGTGTCGAGGAAGAGGGCAAACGGCTGGAAATCGGCCAGCGAGCGCTCTTGAAATGCCTTCAGCTTCGTGGCCGTCAGCTCCACCAGCTTCTGCGAGATCGCGGTGGGCGACACCCCGACGGCGTGTGCCGCATCAAGGACGGTGTCGGCATACTTCTGGGCCGAGACACCGCGAAGAATCTTCTGCAGCAGTTCTTCTGAGAACGCTCCAGGGTTGCGCAAGCGAGCATAGGACTGGAGGGTGACTTCCCCCTGCTCGATATGCCGCAGCCGGGGACGAGTCACGGGGACCTTCTGGTCGCCGAGATAGATGGAGCCTTGCTCATGCGCCCATTTCCGAAACGCCGGGTCGGTGGGATAATACTCAGGCCCAGCTATTTCCTCCCGCTCCATCAACATCACGCTTTCCGCAACCATCCGCCCCATCTCTAGCATCACCGCATCAAGCGCCTGTTTGCCGGAGCGGATCACGCGCACCAGCGTGCCCAACATCCAGTCCATCCCGGCGGTCGTCTTCAATCCCGCCAGCGCCTGCTTCCGTTGTTGCGTCTCGCGTCGTCTCATCAGTGGCTCCCTCCTCTATGTGCCGGGGAGTATCCCACGGCGGAGCCACTCAGCAAAATTCAACGGACTTCAGTATAACTCCGAGATTACCAAGCAACCTACAAATAGTGTTTTGATGAGCTTCATACTCTCTCCATAGGTGCCCTAACTGTGTTTGGATGCTGTGCCTAATTCTGCGAAGACAGACCATCGTATCTATCCCACTAAGGTAAGACAAGGCATCTAGCCAAAAAATGGATTGACATCGTTTGAAATCCAAACTGCCAGAATTTGACCTGCTGAATCGCAAACAAGTGGCCGCTCTCAATGCGATGATGCACCATGGAACTCCTATACGTTCCGACGAGGTCTGCATCACCGCCTCCTTGGTGAAGCCCGTCCTTGGTCTAATGCGGGATCAGTGGCCCGGGCGACTGTTCGGACTTGCGGACTGAGGACGACCTCGCTCGACCACGGTCTTATTGGCCCAGAGGCGTATCGATCTGTCACATCCTGTGCTTCTCATGTACCACACCTCCAAGATACAAGATCTTGAACTGTGCATCCTCCATATTCCAGGAATTCACGATACGGCTGATCGTCGAATAGTGCCAGCCCACGGCCTGCCCAATCTTGGACAAACTGTAGCCATGCCCCGAGTGGGCACGACGTACCACCTCATTGTGTCGCACCCCGTCGCCGCCGAGTCGAGCGGAAAACAGTTGGCTTAGCTTGGATGGAGTTAGCCAGCTACCCACCGGTGGTACCGCTGAATGTGCTCAATCGTTCGTGCATATTTCGGTTTCGCTTCAGCTGGAGCGCTATGCTGCATGTTCTGCAATTGAGGCACGAGCGGGTTCTGGAAGTTAGTTGCACCGTCCTGGAACCGGTAAGCCAATACATCATCGGGCGCCATGCGCCTAAGTGGGATTGGCCCATCCACAAAATGATGGTGAAGGGGTTCGAGTCCAACACTCCGCAATGCGCGGGTTGCAGATGGCGTTAGCAACAGTCCGATCCAATCCTGGTCCTCGCAGTACTGAAATGCTTCGCTGAACGGCCTACCAAGTACGATGGGATGCTCATTGGCAGAAAAGGACCTGCCGATGCTTATTGCCCCGCGAAGGGGAAGACGGATTGCGATTGACTGCTTGATCAGATTTTTGCACTGCAACAAGAACCACGGATAGTCTTTTGGCTCTTCAGTAGGCGTGAAGATCGCAATTGTGTCAGAGAAAATGAGCCATTCCAGTTTTCCTTTGACCGTTTCAGAACGCAGAGAGTTTAGCAGATCATCAAGTTGACTGGTGAGTATGGCACGGGACAGATCATGATCAGCCTGCTCAAGAAGCCTACCGAATCCCAGCACATCGAAAACGGCCACCCAAGACTGGCGACTTAACCAACTTATTTGCATTGTACGGCCTCAATTCAACCATGCCTAATTATTGTGGACGCTGGCCAACATTGCCCGTACAAACAGCACCAAGGGAAACTAGGGTCAGTTCTTTACTTTATACTTCCCGTCAAAACACTTAGGCATTCAGCCTCGAACGGATCCTACTTTTTTCGACTACAGCGGCATATCACTGCACTACGCAGCGCGACGTTTCTTGCAGCGCCCGCTTGAGCGTGCAGTCAGCCGTGATGACTTTTCGATAAAGCGGCCCGCCACAAACTTATGCAAGACGCTGGCAATCAGCGTTTGATAGGGAATGCCTTCCTCTGCTGCACGCGCCTGGATTTCGGAGAGATCGGGTGTGGATAATCTGATATTGACTCGCTTGTTTTTGCTGAGGGTCGCACGCGCATACTCACGATACCGACGCAATGATGCCTCGGACGTTATCGTCGATTTCAACTTTCCAGCTTCGAAATCCGAGAGAATCTGCTTCTCTTCACGATCAAGCGCCTTCATAGCTTTCCCCTCATTCCGTACTCTCGCATTGCCTTGCGACTGGGAATAATCGTTTTCAGAAACACGTACTCTACTTCCTCCTCATGCTTTCAGCTGTTTGTTCTTCCGGGAATTCAATCGAAACGTTTTCACCCCGAAAGTATAGGAAAATCGATGCCGTTTGTCATCACGCAGCAGCGCGAAGGCTTTGCGGCGACGGTTTCAAAAGAGATGGCCTGCCTTGGTACTCTATTGTAGCCGTCGAGCGAACGCCGACCGAGACGGTCCATACAAGCTTCCCCTGCACCTCAGGATGTTCAAACTGCTCATCCTGCAAGGCCGCAGCATCCTATAGAGGGACAGGCACCGGCAGTGCCGGAGCCTGTCCCCTGCCAGATGTTGTTCCTCTACGCGCTGTGAGAACGCGCAGGAGGCTAGTTTCAACATCCTGCATGCGGGGATAGCCCCGCACCGCATGATGGGCAACGCTTCCCCGCATCTTTCTGAGGCTTAGCCTCATTACTTAACCCCTGAACTTTCCTCACAACTTTCCCAACTTTCCAGCTTTTCGTCTTCGGCATTTCCATTGCTCAAGCAATCCTCCGTCGGCAAACGAAACCAGCGGCTGGAAAGGAGGTGGATCTCAACAAGGCCAAGCAAGTGCTGAGTGCTGAGGACTGAGTGTCAAATCGTAAGTTCACTGTGTGCGTTTAACCACAAGGAGGATTGCCATCATGTCACAGAGTTCATCGCCGGTGTCGTCAGGGACTATCGCCCCGAAGTTT
>JAOUHD010000073.1 GCA_029865345.1 Nitrospira sp. | reverse complement strand
CTCCACATGACGGCGCAATTGCTCCCAATCCACCTTGCGAGAACCGCGAGGGCCTGGATGCTTGTAGGCCACGCCGCCAGGCTTGAGTCCGCGGTATACACTGGCCTCATCCACCTTGAACCGCCGAGCCGCTTCGGCCTTGCTGCCACCGCTACGTACAAAACCCACCACCCGTTGACGCAAGTCGACTGAAGCATCTGATGCCCTATGATCGCCCAAGGCGATCTTCATCTCTATCGGTAATTGTGGGCTTGGCTATAGAGTAGCGGGTGGAGGAAGAAGCACCCATCATGCATGCTGGCAAGCAGTACGACAGTCGAGGGCTTCAAGGAACTCAGCGGGTGACGGCGCTGCCGAGGTGGCTGTCAGCAAGGTCCCCGTATTCAGACCTTGAGTTCTACACCAGGTGCAACATTGTAGCCCATTAGGGCTGGTCGTGTTGCACCTGATGGTAGAACTCAAGCATCAAAGTATGAATTCTGAGCTTAGATCCAAGCCGAGATCAAGGCAAATCTTGCATTTGGCTAAAAACAGGTTGCCCTTCCGCTTGACACCCAAGCGTATCTTCACAGCCGCCAGTATCGTATAGACGCAGGAATGTGACTAGGTTCGAGGATGCTTTTGACGTCGATCACGACGGCTTGTTTCTGATTGCGAAGAGGCTTGAGGAGATCTCCGATGCTCATATCGGAGAACTTCTTGTGTGCAACGGCCACGACTAATCCATCAAGCTCTTTCATCTTTCCCCATTCGACAAGGTGAATGCCGTACTCTGCCACGGCTTCTTCCCTCTCGGCAATTGGATCATGCACGAGCACCTCGATTCCATATTCACGAAGTTCGGAGATGATGTCGGGCACTTTACTATTACGAAGATCAGGCACGTTTTCCTTAAACGTCAAGCCGAGCACTCCTACCCTGAGTTCATTCACAGGGCGCGACATTTGGCTGAGTAGCTTCACGGTATGTTCTGCCACAAACTTTCCCATGCCGTTGTTGATTCGACGACCGGAAAGAATCACTTGTGGATGATAGCCCACTGATTCCGCCTTTGAAGTCAAATAATAAGGATCCACTCCGATGCAATGGCCACCGACAAGACCAGGAGAGAACTTGAGGAAGTTCCACTTCGTCCCCGCAGCTTCAAGGACAGATTTAGTATCTATTCCCAGTCGGTGGAAAATCAAAGCGAGCTCGTTCATCAATGCGATATTCAAGTCTCTTTGAGTATTTTCGATAACCTTGGCTGCCTCCGCTACCTTGATGCTGGATGCTCGATGAACACCTGCCTTCACAATTAATGCATACGTGTCCGCCACGATATCCAAAGATTCCGGGTCCTGTGCCGATACGACCTTGATAATCTTTTCGAGCGTATGTTCCCTATCTCCAGGATTTATTCGCTCAGGCGAATACCCTAATTTGAAATCTACACCCGCCTTCATTCCGGAAGTTTTTTCCAAGATTGGCAGACAAACCTCTTCGGTCGCACCCGGGTAAACCGTCGATTCATAGACCACGATGGTACCGGGAGACAGGTTCTGCCCGATCAGCTCTGAGGATTTTTGTAAGGCGGTAAGATCCGGCTGTAATGCTTCATTGATAGGAGTCGGAACGGCAACAATAATGAACTTGGCTGCTTTGAGGTCTGGCGGCTCCGATGTATATCTGATTTGAGTAGTGGCCAGATCATTTTGTGACACTTCCCCTGTACGATCGATTCCCTTTCGTAATTCTTCAATTTTCTTTTTATTAATGTCAAAGCCAATCACAGGAGCAATCTTCCCAAATGCCACGGCGATCGGAAGGCCCACGTAACCTAAGCCCACAACGGCAATCGAACGCGATTCTTGCTTATTCATACCGCCCCCTCTTGAGTAACGAATGATACAAATGACACCAACAATGGCAGAAGACGCCGTGGTCGTCAAGGAAAGGCTATGCGTTGCCGAATTGGTCTGTTTACGGCACTACGTGTATTTACCCCGGAGACTATAAAGGTGTGGGCGTGTAACTTCTCCAAAAGTGCATTTCTTCACGCAAGGCAAGCAAATGAGTTAGCTCAGGCTATGCACTATTGGGAGGCCGGCTCAGTAACTGTACATTTCAGACGTCTTCCTCCAGGCCTAAGGAGGAGGAGAGGCAGTCATCACATCGGCCTCAATAATATCAAGGAGATCTCCCTATGCACATATTTGCTAAGCAAATACAACATGAGTTATTTCAATATCAACAAGCGTAAACATAAATAATCACTTTACGTGTACATCTAGGGAATGCGAAAGCTTTCCCTGCGCATCCAGGATGCCTTTCTTCGAAACGCTCTTTCGATGGACGTTTTTCCGTAAAGCCCATAAAAAACCTCTTCGTTTGAGTCTGCACTGGTTGAAACTGTTTCCCTACCTGTAAAGGGCACCTAACTTGCTCATTGCCTTGCGCAAACCTACAGATCGTAGTGTCCGCTTATGGAGGACTTCGACAATGCGCAAGAAGATTCAGCGATTGTTGCTCTTTTCTGTCGGTATGAGCTCGCTTGTGCTCGTTTCTGAGCCGATGATTCCATCGATACTGCCAGCACTAGCGGTGGCCGGTCAGGACACGGTTACGATTCACCAGAACAACTCTCATGAGCAATCTCAAAACCCCGGCCAAATCGATCGGAAGGTGATTGCACAAAAGAACGAGCTGACCAGAGCAACTGCCCCATCACATCGTCTCATTAGGCGAACTTCAGCACTGCAAACTTCAGTTGAAATAAGCAATGATGCATCGTTGAAGCCTTCATTATCGACTTCACCAGTTGCATCATTCGGAGCTGAGGATTCTCAGCTAAGAGATATGTCTCCTCAGTTTTCAGGACCCAGCATGGCGACTCCTTCTTCGCAATTGGGATGGTTCGGCGCTACTCCAACTGTACAGCCGACCTCCTCTATTCTTGGGGCTACTGCTCAAACATCCCAAGCAGTGGCAGCCCCGCAGGCCAGTCCGATGCAAACTCAACCGTCAACAGCTCCAATGCGCAGGCTTCTGTCCGAAATACCAGGACTGAAACAACTTGTTGCGCCGTCCATCACTGTTTTGCCTTCACCATCACTGAAGCCCGCAATCGGAGTGAGTTCCTCAAGTTTTTCATTCACCCTTCAGCAAGGAGACGGCAGCCCGACAACGCAAACTCTTACCGTTACAAATATTGGCGGGGGAACACTAGACTGGAATGCGGTTTCTACCGCAGCGTGGTTGAATCTAAGTCCACCCTCTGGCAAAGGTGCTGGCACAATTGCGTTAACCGCCACGACCGGCTCACTCACAGCCGGGACGTACACCGCTCTGGTTACCGTCAATGCGCCCAACGCTACTCCCGTTTCCCTTCCGGTCATGTTTACTGTGACACCACCGTCGCCAACCCTGACCGTCAACCCAACCGTGGTGACGTTCTCCAGGGTGCAGGGCGGGACGAATCCGGCGAGCCAAAGCGTAACGGTCACGTCGAACGGCAATTGGACGGCCACTAGCAGTGTCCCTTGGCTCACCCTCAGCCCATCATCAGGCAACGGGAATGGCTCCCTCGCCGCCAACGTGACCCTGGCATCTGCCGCTGTCGGCACGAACCAGGCCACGATTACCGTGACGAGTGGGGGCGTGACGAAAACGGCTGCCGTGACGCTCACGGTCGCCACCGCCTCTCTGACGGTTTCCCCCAGCAGTTTGACCTACACCGCCACGCAGGGAGCAGCCAACCCTGTTGCCCAGACCGTTACCATCAGTTCAAACGGAACCTGGACGGTCAGTGACAATGCGGCCTGGCTAACCCTCTCCTCGACCTCAGGGACCGGCAATGGGTCGACCACGGCGACGGTTACGACCAGCTCACTCGCAGTCGGGACGTACAACGCTCAGGTTACGGTCAGCGCACCCAACGCCACGCCCGTCTCTGTCCCCGTCCTCTTTACGGTGACGGCACCTTCCCCAACCCTGACCGTCAATCCCACTGTGGTGACGTTCTCTCGGGTTCAGGGAGGGACGACTCCCGGGAGCCAAAGCGTGACGGTCACCTCGAACGGCAATTGGGTGGCCAGTAGCAGCGCGCCCTGGCTCACCCTGAGCCCATCGTCAGGCAGCGGCAACGGATCCATTGCCGCCAATGTTGTCCTATCAGCTGCGGCTGTCGGCCCGAATGAGGCCACGATTACCGTGACGAGTGGGGGTATAACCAGAACTGTAAACGTTACCCTGACGCTGAACCCTCAGTCAGTCACGTTGACTTGGAGGCCAAATACCGAAAGCGATCTAGCTGGATATAAAGTGTATCGAGCAAATTCCTCAGGGGCCTATGGAGCTGCCATCGCGGCGATCCCAGGCAATACGACCAGCTACACAGCTACAGGACTTCAATTCAACGCGACGTATTTCTTTGTCGTAACAGCCTATGACATCGCGGGGAATGAAAGCGCCTATTCAAACGAGGTCAGCAAGAGTGTTTACTAATTGCACGCGAGGATTCATGAGAATATCTGTGCTCTCCGCAAGCATAGATGTCGGCTTGGGATAAAGGGGTCCGACAAATGCCGGTGGCCCTTCAGGCCGCAGTATTTAACCAGTAGGATGTAAAATATTTGTCAGCTTCGTTCCTGTGTCGTTCAGAGGCACATCATACAGACCAAGCCATACCTCGCTTCTTCACCCCAGGCGGCCTTGCCTGTTGGAAGGCACGCCTTGAGATGCCAGGGCTGAGTGGGTGGTGTACCAGGTCTACTCCTCCATCCTGCTGAACCTCTCCAAACATTTTTGAGATCCCTCAAAGATCTGCATTGTTGGCGAGTCCAAACAGTTTCTCACCCGGGTTCCCAGAGAGCATGGACCGCATTTAACTTGAGGCCTCGTTTTTCTGGGGAGACGTTGTTCTTTCATATTCTAGGCTTTTCCTTTGAGCCCGTCTTGATCCGTAGTATAAGGAAATTTGATGACTGGCATGGACTATGCCTCCAGGCCATACGGTAATGCCTACATATCCATAGGAAACATATTTGTGGCTCGTCAGCGGAAGGCGTGTCTTCATAGTCAAGCAATAGAAATCATCCTGGTTCTAGGATTCCTCGGGATGTCTGGTTGCGCCTTGTTTGTGTCTCCTGACGTCAAGCGGGGGGATCAGCATTTGGCTGCGGAACGTTGGGAAGAAGCGATTCTTGCCTACAGACAGGCACTAAAAGACGATCCATTCAATCCTTCCCTACAAGGTAAGTATGGGTTGGCTCGCGAGCGCGCTGCGGCGACGTATGCGGAGCGGGCTCGGACGCTCCTGAAGGAGAAGCAAATCGATCTTGCCCTTGAAGAGTTCAAGCGAGCTCTGGCCATCATCCCTTCCAGCGCCGATTACCAAGCGGGTTTCATGCAAGCCACTCGCGTGAAAGAATCCCGGTCGCAGTACCGCGACGCTGAACGGCTGGCTCAACTTGGACGAGTCGAGGAGGCGATGAGTGGTTTTGCTCGGGCTGCGGAGCTCGACCCAACATACCAAGAGGCGCTGGAGAAGATCACCCGGCTTACTGAAGTCCAGCAAGGGCTCGCAAGAGACGAACGTTCGAGGCAGCCTGTGACGCTGAAATTCAAAAACGCTGGCATTAAGGAAGTCCTGGAGGGGGTGGCGAAGGTCGGCGGATTTACGTTGGTCTTCGACAAGGACGTCCGGAACGACCCTATTTCCATTTCGATTCAGGACACGCCTTTTGAGGAGGCGCTGCATCTAATTCTCAATAGTAACAGTTTGTTTTCTCGTCAAATATCTCCGGCTGTCTTAATCGTCAGTCCCGATACCAAACAGAAGCAGGAGCAGTATCAAGATCTGATGATCAGGACGTTCTACCTTTCAACAGCGAAGGCCAAAGACATGGTGCTCTTACTCAAGAGTATGTTGGATTCCAAGCGGATGCATGCGAATGAACAACTCAATGCCATTATCATTCGCGATCAGCCGGAGAAACTGGAACTTGCCGAAAGGATTATCCAGGCCAATGATCGACAGGAACCCGAGGTCCTTTTTGAGCTTGAGGTGTTGGAAGTCAATCGGACAAAGGGGCAAACATATGGATTGAACTATCCAAAGCAAGCCGGTGCTGGACTAATTGCGTCCGGCTTTACCGGAACCTTGGCCGCAGAGGCTGTGCAGATGACCTACCGCCAACTGACCGATCTGGGGCCGAGCAACTATCTCTTTAAACTGCCGACGACTGTATTGCTGGATTTTTTTAAGCAGCAATCAGACGCGAAGACGCTCGCTTCACCCAAGGTTCGTGTGATGAATAACAAGAAAGCAGAGATTAATATCGGAGACAAACAACCGATTCTTCTCTCCACCACCAATGTCTTACCTGGGCAGGCCGCCACGGGAGCCGTACCGACTACCTCAACCGTCACGTCGATTGAGTTCCGAGATACGGGCGTCAAGCTGACTGTCGAGCCTTCAATCCGATTAGGCAATGAGTTGTCGTTGAAAATGAAGGTGGAGGTTATTCGGGTTGGAGAGCCGGTGCTCCTTCAGGCTGCTCCTAAAATTGAACAGTTTAAATTTGGCAATCGCTCGGCTGAGACCACCTTAAACATGCGGGATGGAGAAACGGTGGTTCTTGGGGGGCTGCTTCAGGAGGAGGATCGTCGAACGCGAATTACTATGCCATGGATTGGGGATTGGCCGTTGATTGGGAAACTGTTGAGCTCTTACAAAACGGATCGAGTGACGACTGAAGTCATTCTCACTATCACTCCTCGCATTGCGCAACCCGCGCTTCCTCCTGTCTCCAGCCATCAAGCCTTTTGGTCTGGTACTGAATTCAACTATGCGACCAGCCCGGTCTTTTCCAGTCCCTCTAAAAAAGTATCAGCATTGGTGGGAGGCGAGTACGGGAAGATGGCCACTCACGGTGGAGCTCTGGAGAAAGACGCAGGACAGACAAACATGGTCCGATCATTGGCCCAGCTGGCAACACCTGGTCCTCAGTTGGTGATCAAGCCGGAAGACTCGGTTGTTCAATCCGGTAAAGAAATACGGCTTTCTGTCGTGGATGGGCGAATCAGTGCATCGGGCGAGCACTCATTCAAACTGGGCTATGACCCCGAGATTCTGCAATTTAAACGACTTGATAATGCGGAGTTGATCGACGCGGGCGAGACGACAACGGTGGACGGTGTCGGGCAAGCAAAAGCCATCACGTTCCACTTCACTCGCTCGGCTCAGCGTCCGCCGCGAACGATGAATGTCATCTTCGTGGCAAAGGCCCCAGGGGTGTCGCCGATTCGCGTTGAACTGATGGATGCTAACGGTGCGGCGCAGGTATCGCCAGAAGTAGTTGGGACAGGGATGGTGCGAGTGCGGTGAGGGAGGATGGCCTCACTCTCATTGAGATTCTCGTCACCATGGCGATCATTGCGATCTTAGCCTCGGTTGCCATGCCTCTGAGCAAAATATCGACGAAGCGAGCCCAAGAGATCGAGTTGCGTCAGCATCTTCGGACGATTCGCAGTGCGATCGATGTGTTCAAGCTGGAGTGGAATCGTGATGGGGACGTCTTGCTCGGAGCGGTCTGTGTAAAGAATAGGCTGACGTGTAAGGAAGTCACCGGGCCGTACGGCTATCCGAAGTCTCTCGATGCTCTGTTAGGCGTAAAAATGACAGGACAAGAGGCGACGGTTCGAGGCACCACGGTGAGGCGTTATTTGAGGGCGATGCCGATCGACCCGCTAACGGGCAAATCCGATTGGGCTCTGCGTTGTTATAAGGATCGTCCGAAGCCATCCAGTTGGTGCGGTGAAGATGTCTACGATGTGATGACGCAAAGCGAGGAGTCTGGGCTCGATGGGACCAAGTACCAGGATTGGTAAGGTGGGTGGCTGGAATACGAATGGGTTTACGCTGATTGAACTCATGATCGTCGTGTCCATTGTTGGGATTTTGGTCACGATCGCCGTTCCGTCCTATCAGTCATCATTGATCAAATCCAGGGAAACGGTATTGCGACAAGACCTTTTCACGCTGCGCGAGTTGTTGGATCATCACCGTGCGGATAAAGGGAAGTACCCTCCGTCCTTGGATGGTCTGGTCTCGGCTGGGTATTTGCGGACTCTTCCCAAAGACCCCTTTACGAATTCGCCGAGCTCTTGGCAGCAGATCATCGAACCGACAGAGGGTGGTATCTTTGATGTGTATTCAGGGTCGGATCTGGTTGGGACAAACGGGACTCCCTATAACAAATGGTGAACAGGCTCGTGAAATTGGCTCGGAGTAGATTCTGCTCTGGGCTCAAGGGGGTTCGAGTGAAGGGGAAATGGAGGAGCCCATCCATCGGAATCCTTCTGCTTGGAATCTCGGCCTGTGGCTCGCTCGATGACATCATCATAGAGCCGGAGATGTTGGATCTCCAGCTCACGGTGGATACCCTCAAAACCTCATTGCGAGATGCCCAGCGAATGGTTGACGAGTTGAGAGTAGAGGTCGACGCACGGGGTCAAGAATTGGCCGAGGTGCAGATTGCCCGGGCTCAGCTTGAAGGCCGTATTCAAGAGGCGGAGCGTCGATTGATGGAAGCTCGCCATGTGATCGAGCTCCAGCGAGAAGAACTAAGCAGCGCTCGTTCCGAACGGGAGCAGGTAGGGCGGACCAGAGCCGCGCTACAGAATCAACTGAAGCAGCTTCAAAGGCAACTCTCGAAAGTTGAGAAACAGGTGAGGGGAGAAGTCTCTCCTGCAGCGATGGTTTCTCCAAAAGACGCGCAACCAGAGCCCGCGACGATCCTCCATCAACAGGGCGACCTACGGGCTATTCAGGATGATGGCACCCAGATTGTCTCAGGTGCTGCGATTCAGGTGTCGGGGGCCTCTTCAGTCGGTGAAGTACCGGTGGTTTCTCAGTTGGCAGTGCCCCTTCCTCCACACGTGGTCGTCAAGTATGGGGACACGTTATGGCGTATCGCACGCCGATATCACACATCTGTCAGCCGCCTGATGGCTCTCAACGCGCTCTCTGGTGACCGCATTCAAGTGGGCCAGACCCTGTGGTTGACAGAGCCGTCTGCAGATGAGCCTGAGTACGAACGAATGTAGTGGCGCACGATGGGCTAATTGGCAAGTCGTGAAGGTCTCTATCTATGGCAGTATTTTCGTATCGAGTCGCACGGCCTGATGGGTCCACCATGCATGGGCATGTAGAAGGAGACAATGAATCATTGGTTCGTGCTAAATTCGAGTCGCAAGGATTGCTGGTTTTCAATCTTCACTCTCGAAAAACCGCATCAGTCAAGACGGAGTCGTCATGGTCATGGGGAAAGCTTCCGCTAGAGCAGTTCTTAGTTTTCAATCAAGAGTTGATGGCTCTGGTCAAGTCTGGACTGCCCATTTTGCGCATCTGGGATCTTCTCATCGAACGAGCCGGCCATGCTGGATTTCAACGGACTCTACGTGGTGTGCGAGATGACATTCGAGGTGGAGCCTCTTCCTCAGAAGCCTTGGCTAAACACCCCCGTTATTTTCCTGAACTCTATGTCGCCACGGTGAAAGCCGGAGAGCAATCGGGCAATCTTCCAGAAGTACTACAGCGGTACGTTGCGTATCTGAAGCTGATGGTTGGACTTCGTCAGAAAGTACAAAAAGCGATCTCCTATCCTATTGTTCTCATCGGTATCGGTCTCGCCGTGGTTGGTTTTCTCTTGACCTATGTCATGCCGACTTTTGTGTCGGTCTATGGAGAGTCAGCGAAAACCTTGCCCTGGTCAACTCAGATGTTGCTCGATGTCATCACACATGCTGAATCACGGTTATTACCCGCAGCTGCCGTTCTAATTGGCCTCATGCTTGGAGTGCATACCTACTATGCCACTTCAGCTGGGAAACTGGCAATCGATCGTCTTGTGCTGAAACTCCCGCTCGTGGGTCAGATCGCCGTTAAGCATAATACTGTGCAACTGGCGCGAACGCTCGGAACTATTCTTGCGGGAGGAACCCCGCTTGTTGATGCGTTGAAAGGTGCACGAGGAGCTGTCTCAAATAAGTGGATTTCACAAGCAATGATTCGGGCCGTCAATGAAATTCGTGAGGGGGCGACATTGGCTGATGCATTGGATCGTCCCAGGGTGCTCCCGAAACTGGCGATCGAAATGTTATCGGTCGGGGAGGAAACGGGGTCTCTTGATTCGATGCTACGAGACGTTGCGGAGTTTTATGAGGCTGACCTCGATACGAGGTTGACGCAACTTACCACGTGGATCGAGCCGGCTCTGTTGCTTGTGATGGGAGTACTAGTCGGCGGGATTGTCATTGTGATGTATCTGCCGGTATTTCAGATGGCCGGGACCGTTGGCGGCTAGAGTAGGAGAGACGTGGGATCTCAGGATAATAAACATACTCTGATGAGACAGGTTGCGTATGTTGCGTAGCCTTACGAGAACATCTCTTGCCGAGATCTTGGTCGACCAGGGAATGCTCACCAAGCGCACGGTCGAGGATGTCCTATGCCGATGTAACGGTGTGCCTGCCACCTTAGGGCAAATGCTGATCAGCGAAGGACTTCTCTCGGAGGATCAATTAGCTCAAGCCCTAGCTGTTCGATACAGTCTTCCCTGTGATCCGCTGAAAGAGTTTCAAGTCGATTCCCGCTACTACGAGACGATTTCCGTCAAGCTAATGCAGCGATTTCCGTTCATCCCAATTGCCGAACGGGACGGCGTGCTGACCATTGCCATTGCCGATCCTAACAATGTGCTGGGACTCGACGAATTGGAGCTCTTGATCGGAAAGCCACTTGAGCTGATCGTCAGTCCCAAGAGCGCGATCCTTTCCGCGCTGGACCGTAGTGCTGGCTCGCGTCAAGCTCTCCGTGAGCTGGAAGCGGAGTATCGATCAGTGCTGGTTAAAGAAGATGATCGAGATGGGGAGATTCTGACTCTTGATCATGCGGGGGAAGAGCAGAGTCCAGCTGTGAAGCTGCTGGACTCTATCCTGCTGAGCGCGATGCAGCGCCGAGCCAGTGACATCCATATCGAAGCCGCAGATCGGGCGACCCAGGTCAAACTTCGTGTCGATGGCATCCTGATTCCGGCCATGGAGTCACTAGATAGTCGATTACAGGCCCCTTTAGTGTCCCGTTTGAAAGTCATGTCGGAGCTTGATATTGCCGAGCGTCGGGTGCCTCAGGATGGAAGCTTCCGTATGAGGCTGGATAGAAAGACCGTGGATTTTCGGGTGTCCATTCTGCCAAGCGTCTTTGGTGAGTCGGTCGTGATCAGAATATTAGACCGGGACTCGATTGCGACTGGAGTGTCGGACTTGAAGCTCGAACGGATCGGGTTTAATCCGGAAGATCTGAAACGATTCCGGAAAGCGATTATTCGTCCCTATGGCATGGTGTTGGTCACGGGGCCAACAGGAAGCGGAAAGACGACAACGCTGTATGCCGCGATATCGGAGATGAACACGCTCGAAGACAAGCTGATTACGATCGAAGATCCCGTTGAATATCAATTCTCGGGAGTGGTGCAGATTCCCGTTAATGAAAAGAAAGGCGTCACGTTTGCGCGAGGCCTTCGGTCCATACTCCGGCATGATCCAGATAAGATTATGGTCGGTGAGATTCGAGATGCCGAGACGGCGCAGATCGCGATCCAATCGGCCCTGACTGGCCATCTCGTGCTGACGACGGTGCATGCGAACAATGTGTTCGACGTCATTGGGCGGTTCGCGTCGATGGGGATCGACGCCTATAATTTTCTGGCTGCTCTCAATTGTGTATTGGCGCAGCGGCTTGTCCGAATCCTGTGTCCATCATGTCGGACTCTCGTCAAAGCACAGCAGGCCCTTATTGAGGAATCAGGGTTGGACTATGAGCAGTACAAGGAGACGCCATTTTATGAAGGTAAGGGGTGCCCGGAATGTCATGGGACTGGGTATCGAGGAAGAAAATGTATCACGGAGTTTCTTGATCTGACGGATGAAATCAAAGAAATGATTCATGCCGAACGGCCACTGTCAGAAATTCGGTATCGGGCCGTGACCGATGGGATGATTACGCTTCGACAGTCGGCGTTGAAAAAAGTGTTGAATGGCGAGACGTCGTTGCGAGAGATCAATCGAGTGACGTTTAGCGAGGAAGGGTAATGTGATGTGGGAATGGGCTGGGAGCCGACCACAGCGGTGCTTGAAGTTCGGAGCCGATTCGATCGCGTGGGCCGAAACCGAGCGAAACTGGCGTGGACAACGTCGACACAAGTGCGTCATGTCTCCGCTTTCCGAAGGCATGATCAAGCCCTCTCCGACTGAGGAGAATGTACCTGATCCTTTAGCATTGGCCAATCGTATTCGTGCCCTGACCAATCCAGACTCGGTTCACCAGTCCGTCGGGAGAGTAATGCGTTCTGATCTTCCTCAACGGATTGCCGTGTTGCTGCCTGATACGGCGGTCAGAACGACGGTCCTGCATCTTGAGCAGTTCCCTATCAGCTGCGAGGAACGCGAGGCGCTGATCCGCTGGCGGCTTGGTCAAGAACAGCTGTTCCCGCTGAGCGGTGCGAAGGTGTTGTCCCAAGTCTTTCATGATCGATCGCGAGGGAAAGGGTCAGCCTATACTGTGCTGACGGTGGCGGTCCAGGAATCGGTGCTGAAGCAGTATGAGTCTCTGTGTGAATCTGTCGGGTTGATTCCCCAAGAGGTGGGGGTCACGAGCCTACGGATCTTTGATCTATGGAGAAGGGCATCGAGTGGCTCTCATTGGCGAAGCCGAAACTGTCTGTGGGTCAACGTATCGGATCGAGCCCTGACGACCATGATTTATCAACAAGGACGGTTGTTGTCCTACCGATGCAAGCTTCTGGGGGCCGAGGCGACTGAAGAGTCGAGGAAGACCGACATGCTGAACAAGACGCTTGAGGAATGCTGTGTCTCGTTGGAGATCTGTCAACAACAACATCCTTCAGCGGTCGTTAAGGAAGCCGTGATTTGTGCAGATGGGGACATTGCGGCCTTTCAGAAATTGATTGAGACCGAGCTCCACCTGTCCGTTGAACAGCTAGGTTGGGAATCGGTCGAGGCTCTTGGTCGAATGGACACAGGGAGCGATCGAGGGATGACATCGTTGGCCGCGATGGCTGGGGTGCTCTAACATGGCGATCACGAGTTCCCTCATCGCGAGGTTCTTCGAACCACTCAAGTTAAGACTATTGCACTGCGGCGCCGAAGATCAGTTCCAGATAAACCTGAGCTGCCGTTATCGACCAGTGGTCGTTCCAATTCGATGGCTCCTGATCTGCAGCTGCGTCTTACTTGTGATCGGGATCTGTTGGAACCTCGGGCATGTGATCCTCACGTATCAAGAATCGTTAGCCATCCAGGCAGAGCTGGATCGAGTCCGGCAACAGGACCTCGACTTAATGGCAGAGGCCCGGCGTGAAGGTATTGATCTGTCTGCAGAGGCGTTAAAGAGACTGCCTTCTGAGGTCGAGTTGGCGAACCAGCTGCTTGAAAAAAGAACGTTTTCGTGGACCAAGTTTCTGACTGAATTGGAGCAAACGATCCCTCCACGCCTTGCGCTCAGCAGTGTTCGCCTTGATCAAGCCGGCACGACGGTACAACTCACGGGAACTGCTGCGGCCCTCGAGGATATCACTGCCTTTACCGTCGGGCTTCAAGATCACGCGACATTTAAAGACCCGATCTTGGCGCAGCATCGTGTCGGGCAGAACGGGTTGGTGGAGTTCGATGTCACAGTACAATACCAGCGCGAAGGAATTTAAGTGATGAAAGATCGACTACTCTTTCTCTGGCAGCATCCCTTTGCACCCTTGTTCCCATGGGTGGGAGTCGCGCTGGGTCTTCTTTTTATGTTGTTCCTCGTCCATGACCTCGGTGTGGCAAGTGCTCAAGCGAGCCGAGAGCGTTTGGAGAAGGAATGGGCTGCGACCCGACAGGCATTGATGTATCACCGAGAAGCGAGAAAGGCGAAACAAGACTTGAGCCGAGTCTGGGCGGTGCTCCCCGCCGAACGCGACTTTACTCCGCTCGCGCTGGGGATTTCAGATGAAGCGAAGCGTGACCGAGTCACCTTGCCGGGGTTGTCCTATAAGACGGAGCCCACTCTCATTGCAAATACGAGCAAGGGGCTGTTACAGGGGCCGATGACTGGGCGATACGAGGATCTTCGCCGATTCATCTACGGCCTTGAGACGGCGGAAGAGTTCCTGCTTATCGAGGATCTTGAGCTAGCTCGGTCCGGAGGCTTACAGGACGAATCATTGACGTTCAATATTAAGATTGCGACGTACCTTCGCGGCGATGCCGAGGTGTCTAGTTCGTCGGGACCAGCGCACTAGCCATGGATGCGAAAAAGAAGACGATTCTTGCCGCTTCGCTTCTCCTTCTGTGGGCAGGACTGGCGGTATGGCAATGGCGGCTATTTCAGGAGCCGATTCGCGTTCCGCTGACGAATATCGCAGGCCACCCCTCCGTAGGGCAACGTGCGGTAACAGGGGGAACAGGCTTGCACGTAAACCTCCATCTGTTTACATCAACGAGTCTTCAACGCCAGGCGACTTTCACCGTGCCGCGTAATATTTTTTCCATACTCCGTCCCGATGGCACGTTTGCCACCGGGAATGACCCAACTTCCGTAAATCAGCCTGGTTTGTCTTCAGCCGAGACCTCGACAGAACAAGAAGAAAAGTTGGAATTAGAGCAGTATCGATACCTGGGCTTTCTTCGTGTGGGTAAGGGGCGTCGTGAAAATAAGGATATTGCCGTACTCAAGAAAGACGATGAGGTGCTGATGCTGAAGGTCGGTGATCGTGTCGACGACCACCTGATTCTTAAGGCGATCAACTCTGAAAGTGTGACGATCCGAGATACCGGTACCCATGTGGATCAAACGGTATCGCTGTCAGAAAAATCGCTGGAACAATCAACGGACCAGGAGTGATGGTGCATGAGGAGGTCTTTGGCATCGTTGAGGCGGCAAGAAACAGGGTTCTCGTACCTCATGGTCATGATTGCGATTACTCTTATGGGACTTGCCATGACGGTAGCTGCTCGGCAGTGGAAGACGATTGTGCAACGAGAGCTCGAGACGGATTTGCTGGCCAAGGGAATAGAAATTCAATCGGCTCTCGCACTGTATTCGGCCACTACAAAGGCAGGAAGGGTTTTACCTGGTGAAGTGTACCCGCAAACGCTCGCCGAACTTACGAGGCCGCCTAAACCATTTCTCAGGAAGGTTTACCTTGATCCGGTGGGACGCGGTGAGTGGGAATTGCTGAGGGCCCCTGCGGGAGGCATCATGGGAGTTCGAAGCAAGAGCCGGCAGAAACCGATCAAACAGGGTAATTTCCCACTCGCAGTGCGCCATTTTGAGGGAAAGCCAACCCACTACGATTGGGTATTTCAATATCCGAATCCGTCTATGGTGGCGGTGGCTGGGCCTGTCGCTAGGCCGTCTGCGGCTCCTGCACAGCCGGCTATACGTGACCAGCCGATGGTTCCAGGGGAATCGAGTTCACCAGATGAATCGAGAGTTCTGGGAGAGCTGGATGTTCAGGCAACGGAATAAGCATGATTGGCGTGCCTCTCTCGGTTCTCCAGACCTTGCCACTGATAAGGATCCCACGCACCACGCATTACGGAGACTCCGCACTATTCTCCGTAAATATTCGACAGTCCGTCCTGTTCTCCATCGCTTTGCGACAACGGTGGCCGCATCGGGGATAACCCGAGATGTGGTCGATGATAGTGATACCGGTCTAGAAACGCACGCACCTCGCTCCGGAGCGGGGGCAGC
>JAOUHD010000072.1 GCA_029865345.1 Nitrospira sp. | reverse complement strand
GTGGATGAGGGGGCGTGTCGACCCGCGCTGACCCTCGGTCTCTGCGGACCATGAGTGTATCGGTCTGACACGCCCGGGTTCGTTCTGCTTCGCATCATGTGCATCTCACCTCGAAGATACAAGTGTGCAATTTCAGAGGGGCAATCAGCCCGTTTGGGTCGCCGCCCCGCATTCCTCCCCATTAGGTGCGCTTTCCGCCCACCACCCTGTTTGGAAATGACACTCCGAGCACCACACAGCCGACATCAGTTTTGAACGGACCATGCCGTTCTCCTGGAGGGCGACTGGCGTAATCTCCCGCTTCAAGCCAGCGATTGAAAGCCTGGTCGTACAGCCGCCCGCTGACAATGAAGACCTCTTCCGGATACGCATGGATTTTTCCTCCGAACGCCGAAGTATCAGCCCCCGGCAGAAAGCGAGTCAGTCTGGTGTATTCGCCCGTATCCGGATCGATACTCAGGATGATCTCCTCGGCCATCCCTTCCAACCCTTTGATGGGAGTCCAGCGGGTTCGTTGGTCGGGAGCCAACGGGTTCCAGTAGATGGTGGTCGATTTCGACATTCCAATCCCACCACAAGGTGTGGTTCATTTATTCGGTCCGCCGTGGAGTTGTTTCCGCTGGGTTTTTCGGAACTCCCATGGGGGAATCGGTTCAGGATCTTCCCACAGCCCCTTCTTTGCCTCTCTTGCTTCCAGCTCAAGTCGTTCCAGTTCAGCATCGCCCGGTGCAGATTTTCGAGACCACCAGCATCGGCCATCCTTCACCAAAACGTGATTCACGTTGGTCCCATCCGCAAGCAGCACATCGGCCATGATTCGCCCGTGCTTGTCCTTCCCATGAGGCTCGACCGTGACTTGCATGGCGAAGACGAGGGCCGAGATCGCTGGTTTCACATCGTCGCCGTAGGGTTGGCCCTTCTCCGGACAATCGAGACCGTGCAAATGGATACGTTGCGTCTTCCCGAGGCGCATGACTTCGATGGTGCTCCCCTCAAGAACTCCGACTACTTCGCCGCTGAAGGGGAATGCTTCGGTTGAGATCCAGAGAAAGAGCAGAACCAGGGGAAGCACACGTAGCCTCATGAGACGTGCCACCCTAATGGCGATAGGTTCATGACGCATCTATAGCCGGCCCCACTTCCACACTCGTTACTACCAGGGATGAGGACCGGAGGACGACAGTGGTGGCTGAGAGGAACGGGCATGGTTGAAAATCCTGAAACAAAATCCAGGAGCATTGTAGGAGGACCACAGCTAGAGGCGCAAGCAGCTTTGAGTAGATTTCTGAGGGGACGACTCGTTCAAACAGCTTCTGGGCCTGCTCGATAACCCGGTTACTCATTTCACACACCATGTCTCGCGTTCACCCCTCAGTTGCATCTAGTGAATTGAAAGCAGCCAGGTCGGCGTAGGTCTCCAATGTCCGGCGAGCTGCTGCTTCATCCAATTTGCTGATGGCAAAGCCGACGTGGACGATCACATAGTCCCCCACCCCCGCTTCCGGTACCAACGCCAATGAGACGGATTTCGTCACGCCGCCGAACGACACCGTCGCGGTGCGCAGAGTGTCATCTTGGACGTTCAGGACTTGTCCTGGCACTGCAAGACACATCGCCTCTCCTCATGTTCGAGTTTCGAGTTTCTGGTTTCGTGTCAGGGAATTTGTCCTTTCGAATCGTCCAACCCGAAACATGAAACTCGAAACCAGAAACCATTCCCGCGCTTCACACTTCACGAGATACACTGCAGGCAGCCACCACCGCCTGTCCCAAGGATAATCCGCCATCGTTGGGCGGAACCAGCGCATGACTATAGACGGTAAATCCTGCGCGCTCCAACAATTGTCTCATGAGTGACTGGAGCAGCCGATTCTGAAAACAGCCACCGGTCAGCACGATACGAGGCAAGCCAGCTGCCTGAGCTACCCGAACAGCTCCCTCCGCAAGGCCAACATGAAATCGCGCAGTAATCAGCTCAGGTCGGTGGCCTCTACGAAGATCATCGAGCACAGTGCTGATCATAGGCCGCCAGTCGACGATCCACCTGGCATCGGAATTCTCACTCCGCACCAGATCGATCGGATAGCCTTTTGCCCTTCCTCCACCTGCCTCCCACTCTCGCTCGGCAGCGAACTGCACCGCCATGGCCGCCTGCCCTTCGAAGGACGCCTGATGACACAAGCCTGTGAGCGATGCCACGGCGTCGAACAGCCGCCCCATGCTCGTCGTCCAAGGTGACGCGACGCCAGATCTGAGTACGCTCGCCAACTGCGCACGCTGATTGTCTGTCACTTTCCAAGAAGAAAGAGAAAGCGTCAGCATCTCTTCTCCCATGAGTTCCCACAGGACAGCAGCGGTGGATCGGCCCGGCTCCTTCATGGCCGCTTCTCCGCCCAACAACCGAAAGGGTTTGAGGGAGGCAAACCGAGTGAACTGCCGGTAACTTGCGATGAAGAATTCTCCGCCCCACACCTGGCCGTCTCCTCCATAGCCAGCTCCATCCCAGGCGACACCAAGAACCTCGCCGTCGAGCTTGTGTTCCGCCATGCAAGAGGCCACGTGAGCATGGTGGTGCTGCACTGGGACTAACGGGACGGACAAGGTCGCGGCCAGTTCTCGCCCGAAGGTGGTCGAACGATAGTCTGGGTGCAAATCGCAGGCAATGGCGTGCGGTTTCACATCGAGCAGCCGCTGGAGATCCTCGACCGCCTGCCGGAAAACCCTGTACGCTTCCAGGGTAGAAAGATCACCGAGATGTTGGCTGAGCACGACACGATTACCTGTCAGAAGAGCGATGGTGTTCTTGAGATGTCCACCGACGGCGAGAATTGGACCTTGCGCTCCTCCATCTGTCGCATTGTCACGCCAGCAGATAGCAAGAGGCGCATAGCCTCGCGCCCGCCGGATGATCATTACATCGGCTCTTGGTTTTTCCTTTTGTTCCCCATCCACCAACTGAACTTTTCCGGGAACCACCAATGCCACCGAGTCATCGACCGGCCTCACGACCGGCCGGTCATGTACGAGCAGTGCATCGGCGATCCCTTGCAGTCGAACCAAGGCTTCTCGCTCATCGGTCACAATCGGTTCTTCGGATCGATTGCCGCTCGTGGCAACCATAGGATGCCCGAGCGACGCCATCAAGAGATGATGGAGCGGCGTTGCAGGCAACATCACACCCAGATAAGGATTGCTTGGCGCCACGGCATCGGCGAGGACTGCATCTCGCCGCTTGCGGGCTAAGACGATCGGTGCTTGCGGCGAGCAGAGGAGCGCTTCTTCGCCTGACGACAACAGGCAATAGTCTCTGATCGCATCAATGGACGGAAACAGCACGGCGAAGGGCTTCTCCAGCCTTCGTTTCCGACCCCGTAAGCGCCGGACAGCCTCCTCTGATTTCGCATCGACCCAGAGTTGAAATCCACCCAGCCCTTTCACCGCGACGACAAGTCCTTGTTCGAGCAAAGTCGCTGCCTGTTGCAAGGCTGCTTCATCATTCGCGGTTTCGCGGCCCTGCTCATCCCACAAACACAGGCGTGGACCACACTTGGGACAGGCGATCGGTTCCGCATGAAACCGGCGATCGGCCTCAACTTCATATTCGGCGCGACAAGCAGAACAGAGCTCAAACCCAGCCATCGTCGTATTGGAGCGTTCATATGGAATCGCCTTGAGCAGGCTATAGCGTGGGCCACATTGTGTGCAGGTGAGGAATGGATACCGGAAGTGACGGTCGTGTGGGTCGGCGAGCTCACGCTGACAGTCGGCGCAAGTCGCGAGATCCGGAGGAATGACGAGGACTCGTTGGCCGGATTTAGCGCTCTGGTTAATCGAAAAGCCGGCGTCGTCGAGTACTGGAACGATCGTCGTGCTCACTGTCTCGACGGAGGCCGAGGATGGGGCATCGGTGCGCAACCGCTGGAGAAATTCTTCGACGACCGGTAAGTTCCCTTCTACTTCGATCAGCACATCGCTTCTTGTGTTCTGAACCCACCCGGTCAGCCCCAACTCACGTGCCAGCCGATAGACGAACGGGCGGAAACCCACACCTTGCACCGTTCCCTCCACCTCAACCCGCACGCGCTGCGCAAGAGCTTCACTCATTCCTGGATTACCAATTCGTGGAGCACGACTTCCGGTTCTGTTGGTCTCGCGATCACCGCATCTCCGCAAACCGGACAGACATGCTCTGATTCCGTAACCATTGTGTCTCGAGTACAGCGGGGACACCAAGCCTCTCCTGGGACAGGGATGATTTCCAATGCCGCACCTTCGGCCTTCGTGCCACGAGCAGCCAGCTCAAACGCCATCTGCAATGCGGAATGATCATGAGTCAGCAAGTGAGACAGTGCGCTGACTTTGAGCCGCACTGTGGATAGTCTGGCAGATCCAGTTCCGTTCAGCTTCTCTCCCACAGCCTTCACGACTTGTGTCATCAGATGAAACTCATGCATGACAGGCTTCACATTCCTGGATGATCTGTTTCACGACTTGATCCAACGCTTCGCCCATAGGGGGCGACAACGGTTGGCCGATTTCCGTATTCCCTACCTCAACTCCGTACACGATGACGGTAGTTGGAAGGACGTCCATTGCTCGGGCCAGCTCGATCGCCTCCGAGACCCCAATGGCATGGCTGGAGCGCGGAAAGACTTGTCCACCGATCGGGCTCACCGAAGCATCGAGTCGATGGACGCTGCCAGGAGCCTTCCCACTGCGCACTGCATCGATCAGGATCGCGACGGACGCACCTTTCATCAGGTCGATAAGGTCAACGCCCGCCATCTCCGCTTCGATCACCTCGACTCTGTCACCGAATTCTTGTCGGATCTGGCGGGCAGCCATGAGTCCGACCGCGTCGTCTCCTCGCATGCCATTACCAAGACCGATGATCCGAATGGTAGATGAATGAGGACTGTCTTTCTTCACGCAGCCCCTTCCCGTGTGATCTCCAGATTCAGAAAATGCGTCGCGCAGGAAATGCAGGGATCGTAGCAACGGATCACCCGTTCACAGGCCAGCGCCACCTCCTGATCGGGAAGATGCAACAGGCGTGGCATGAACAGTCGCAGATCCTGTTCGATACGAGATTGGTTCTGTGAGGTCGGTGGAACGATCTTGGCTTCATGGATCACACCGTCGCCGTCCACCTGGTATCGATGGTAGAGAATTCCCCGTGGCGCTTCCGTACAAGCCATCCCGATGCCCGGCTGCACCGTAATCGGTGCTGCCGGTACGGGTGGAGGTTCGTACCGTTCGATGAGGCGCAGTGATTCTTCCAGCGCGTAGAGGATTTCGACCGAGCGTGCAATGATCCCGTGAAACGGATTCCGCAACGGAAGCGACAGTTCCCTGTCGGCCAGCACCTGCTTGGCCAGCGGCGTGAGATGCTCTTGATTCAAGTTCAGCCGAGCCAGCGGTCCAACCAAATAGGATGACTCGTGTAACGTGCAGTGGAGCGCGGTGGAATAGGCGACCTGGTATTCGGTGAAATGTTGTTCAAACTCGTTTGCCGAGATCTGCAGCCCGCTGGATGCGGCGATCTGCCCTTCATTGAATGGATACTCATCATGGTGACGGAGCGCGACGTACGTGTAGTCGGGGATAAAATCTGGATAGTCGAAATCCGCGACCCAGCGTACCGTCTCGATCGCTGCATCGCGCGCCCACAGAAGTTCATCTTTCAATTCCTTCAGCTCGCTACGCCGGGGCACCCGCGAGAAACCACCCACCTTCACGGAGACCGGATGCACGGAACGGCCGCCCAACAACGTCATGATCGCATTGCCGGCCTTCTTGAGCCGCAAGCCTCGGGTCACCACAGCCGGATGATCTTTCGCCATCGCAATGCCGCTGTCATACCCAAGAAAATCCGGCGCCTGGAGCATGTACACATGCAGCGCATGGCTTTCGATCCACTCGCCGCAATAGATGAGCCGCCGCAGGTCTCGCACCGCCCCTTCGATACGCAGACCAAAAATCTGCTCGATCGCATGGACTGCGCTCATTTGATACGCCACGGGGCAGATGCCGCAGATCCGCGCGACGATGTCTGGCACTTCGCTGTAATGCCGTCCCTGCAAGAAAGCTTCGAAAAACCTGGGTGGCTCGAAGATTCTGAGTTCTACGTCCTGGACGGTGCCGTCTTTCACGGTGACACGGAGCGCGCCTTCACCCTCCACACGTGCCACCAGGTCGACGGCAATGGTTCTCGTGTTCCTCGCCTCTTCTTTCCCCGTCACCCTCTACTCCTCACCTATTACCCCTTGTTCTCCCAGACCGTGCTTTCATTCCGAAAGGGGTCCACAGCGCCGTTGATACCACGAAATCGTCGCAGGACCTCGACCGGAATCAGTTGCAGTCCCTCATGGAAATGCCTCGCGAGGGAGGCCGTGTTGGGTGGAAGACCTGGCCCTTTCCTTGCGCCTTCGCTTGGTCCAAAACAGCCGTAACAGTCCCGCCCCATAGCCGGACAGATCGCCCCGCAACCGATCCTGGTCACCGGCCCAAGACAAGGCATCCCCTTGGCGACCATCACACACACATTTCCTCGCCGCTTGCACTCCAGACAGACACTGTCAGCCGGCAGGTGAAGCTGTACACCTCCCACCAGATCTGTAATGACACGCAGGAGTTGGCCCTTCTCGATCGGACAGCCCCACAGTTCGAAGTCCACGTGGACATGTTCCGAGATGGGAGTGGAGGTGCTAAGACTCTGGATATAGTCCGGCCTGGGATAGACAGCCTGTTTAAACGCCTCGATATCGCCCCAGTTGCGCAACGCCTGAATGCCGCCGGCTGTCGCGCAGGCTCCGATCGTGATCAGGACCTTCGCCTGCTGTCGGACGTTCAGAATGCGATGGGCATCCTCTGCCGTGGTGATGGATCCCTCCACCAGCGCGATGTCGTATGGGCCCGCATTCATCGCGCTTGAGGCTTCTGGGAAATAGGCGATATCCAGCGCCTGGCCCAATGCCAGCAGGTCGTCCTCAAGATTCAAAATGCTGAGCTGGCACCCGTCGCAGGAGGCGAACTTGATCACCGCCAGCCTTGGCCGCTGCCTCAATTCAGGATTGGACATGGCTTCGCCTCACACGCCTGTCTGTCCCAACCACTGCGCCACTCGGTCGTACCGCACGACCGGGCCGTCTTTGCACAGGAAGTACGGACCCATCTGACAATGGCCACAGAGGCCGATGCCACACTCCATGTGCCGCTCTAACGATACGTAGATGGCAGTCGCCGGAATGCCGCGTCTCATTAGGATTGGCACACCTAAACGCATCATGATCTCCGGCCCACACATCAGCGCGATGCTCTTCATGGGATCGATCGCCACTTCCTCAAACAGCTCCGTCACCACACCGATGTGATAACTCCAGGTCTTGTCCGGCTGATCGCTCGTCAACAAGACTTCGGTACCGGGATGCCGCCGCCAGGCATCGAACCGCTCGCGATAGAGCAGGTCGTGCGGTGTCTTGACGCCGTGAAGGATCTTAATAGAGCCATACTGCTCGCGCCGCTTGAAAATATATTCGATGGCTCCCACCACCGGGGCACACCCCAGGCCGCCGGTCACGATCACCACGTTCCGCCCACACGCCTCTTCCAGCGGCCACCCCTGTCCTAAGGGGCCTCTGATGCCCAATACATCGCCGGGCTGCAGATCGGCAATTGCCTTGGTGACTCGCCCCACGGTACGGATCGTATGGTCCAGAAACTCCGGCTCATCCGGGTCCGAGACAATGGAAATCGCCACCTCACCGACGCCGAACAGATAGACCATATTGAACTGCCCGGCCTTGAATCTGAATTGGCGCCGCACCGATTCATCGACGAGCCGCAAGCGATAGGTATTAATGTCTTCGGCTTCCCGAATCTTCTCCACGATGGTCGCCGGATGGATGAGGTAGGGATTAGCCATTAGCTTCCTGCAATGCTATCCGCCCGTCGCCTCTTGCTGACCGCTGGTGGCTGACGGCTGTTCGCTCGGCCTCAGCAACGCCGGCAACTCCTCGGTTAGATCGATCCCGACCGGGCACCAAGTGATACATCGACCACAGCCGACGCAACCGGACGCGCCGAATTGATCGATCCAGGATGCGAGCTTATGCGTCAGCCACATGCGGTACCGATCTTTGATCGTCGGGCGAATATTCTTGCCGTGGATATACCCGTGCTCCTGAGTGAAACAGGAATCCCACAATCTGGTGTGCGCGGTGTGTTGATGCGACAGGTCCGGTGTCTCCTCGACCGTATGACAAAAGCAGGTCGGACAGACCATCGTGCAATTCGCACAGGCAAGACAGCGACTCGCCACCTCGTCCCAACGCGGATGTTCATGGACCTCATAAAGGGCTTGTGGTAGGCGTGAGTGATCAAGCCGTCTGACTTGGCTCTGGGCACAGGCGTCGACACGCGTATTAGCCTCGGCAATCTGCTCTTTCGAGGCGCGAGTGAACGGAAGGTTTGCGAGAATTTCATGACCGGCCGTGCTACCCGCTTCGATCAACAGCTGGTTGTCCACTTCAGTCAGAACGAGATCGAAGCCATGTTTGGCACGTGGGCCGGTCTCCATGGATGCGCAAAAACAGGTGCTCAGCGCTCTGGTGCAATTCACAGCGACTAGGAACAGTCCTTCACGGCGTGCTGCGTAATAGGGATCTCGGTAAGCGCCGTTCAGAAAAATCTGGTCTTGCGTAGCAAGCCCGGCCAGATCGCACGCCCGAGCGCCGATGACTGCTACCTTCTCCGGTTGGGGAAGCGTCGGATGAGCGGAGAATCCGTCCTTGCTCCGCTCAATCTGTAAGAGCGGCTCGCGCGGCGCAAAGACGAACTGTTTGAGTGATTGCGGTCCATGAACGACACCGAACACTTCATGTGAGCCGGTCTGTTCAAGCCGATAGCGTCCCGGTTCTTGGTGATCACGCCAGCCAACCGGCAGATCAGACACAGACCGGACGGTCTCCCACACGACCGCCCCATCCCGCACCGTGGGTCCGACAATTCGATATCCCTTTGCACTGAGGGCATCGAGCAATCGTTGGAGGCTGGCTCTTGGCAGGACGCCTATTTCGCGGGCCATCGCCATGGTGCAAACCCCAGCTCATTCTCCGACAGACAAGATAATCGTTTCCGCTGCCATCGTAAGGACTCTCCTCTTCTCGTGCAAGGCAGAAGACGCAGATCTGCCTGACAGCCGCCGCTTACGTCTATTGAGCCGGCGCAGCAGGAGATGCACGACGACCATTCTATATCGATCATCGCAACTTCTGCATCCAGGTTCGTCGAGGTTCCACATGCCCGGCACGTTACGTGAATGGTTCGTGCGAGGAACTTCCGCTCCCGTTCATTTGCCGAACGAACCCCAAGATCCTCATACAAGTCGGATTGAGTCGAATGCACCCGATGCGGCCTCCCTCCGTTGCCAACACGAACAGGACGAGAGATTAAGCCCAGAAAAGATTCCCGGAATATTTGCTATCTCGCAGGCTAGATCAGCACCGTTCATGTGTGTTACGCCTTCTAACGCGATTCACCTGCAGGAACATTTGTTGGTCGTTCCTCAATAAGTCTGGCGGCGCGTCGCAGTTGCCACGCGAGACTGGTACGGTTGATGGCCCAGGAAGGCGAGATCGGCAAGCCGGCTTCGCGCAGGGCATGAGCCGCATATTGGTGGCAGGTGTGGAACAGGTGGTAGGAACGTACTGCGGGATAGAAGATAGACTGGCCGACCGAGGTAACAGGTGCATCACCCGAGATGGTCCCGCGCAGGTATCGACGCAATCGCCGGTGGCCCTCTTCGCTTAGGCGAAAGACAAGGAGCTCGGAAGGCGGCTGGGGCGTGCGCTCCGCCCATACTCGATCATAGTACCCAACTTCCACGACGCCTTCAGTCGGCCAGAAAAGAGCCCGCACGATCCCGGTCAAGCCGGTCTTTCCATCCAGATACCAGGCGCGCTCGGCGTACCCCCACTCTTCATATAAGGGCTGAGAACCGAGTGCTGAGGACTGATGCCTCGAATCAGAAGAGTTTCTCTCAGTCGTCAGTTCAGAGTCCTCCGTTCCGTCTTCTCGCGGAAACGTGATCATCGCATGCCATGTATCGAGCGACACAAAAATGGTCCGAGCAGGGGAGTCCGGAGACGGGGGCCACAAGCCCTCGACAGGCGAGACACAGGCTGGAAGCAGCGCGAGCAAGATTGCCGCTCCACTTAAAAAGATCGTCCACGTTTTATCACTCATCTCCGGTCCAGAAGAGGAGACAGACCTTGCCGATTTACGCCAATATTCCGCACCGAAGGAGCTGAACGAGGACGGCGAGATTCATGACGTCATCGGATCACATCTCTACCCCTTTACGCACACACGTGGCTCCAGCCTAGCCACCTTCCGCAGCTATCTCAATATCGTCGAATGAAATCCTAGAACGGCAGCACTTTTTTCACGTCCTGTTGCAACCTGACCAGGTCATACTTCAACAGGAAATTGATTCTGAAGCCGTCTCCCGATACATCGTTCTTGTTGACTCGTTGCCCCCACAGAAATCCTCCGCCGATCGTGATTCCCTCCGCTGGGCTATACATGAGGTTGCAATCGAGATACTGCGTTCTCTTGTAGGTATCGGCGGGAGAACTCTCCGTTGTATTGACTTGAAGAAAGCCATAGGTCACGGTTGAGCGCCAGTATTCATTCCAGAAATGTTGAATCGCGGCATAGCCTCCGTATGCCGGCTGGGCGTTGAGGAGTCCCGACGAGTCATAGCCTGCATCGAGATTGAGATTCTTAGGATCGATAAAGTACCGAGAGATCCCCTCACCGTAGACCGCCTGAAATACGATATTGTCTCTCCCCCATAATCTCAACAAGCCCGATGCCATCACCCCGTATCCGAACACATGGTCCGACTGTCCAGAACTCCTGACACCACCGACCGAACGAAACAGTCCCGCGGTGTTGAAGTGATAGTCATCGGTTTCATACCGATACCGGACCACAAAATCAGGAAGAGGGCTGGTCGAAGACACGGGCTGGGCAGTCACGGGGTTAATCGGCGGGATGCCTGAAGAAGGCTGCTCGGCCGAAATAGAGACGGTCTGTCCTTTTGCCAGACGGTGCGTATACCGCACCTGCGGATTGAACTGGAAGATCCAGGAGTTCGGGCCGTTGAAATCCGCAGTTTCAGGGATCACATCCGAATCGTGGAATGTCGTCCAAGATTGTCCGACCAGAATGTTTCTTAACTGCGCGTAGAAGTGGCGCAGACGAAGCTCGGTAGTATTTCCTGGGCCGACAAAGTCAATCTCGATATAGGTACGCAAGACATCCCATTTGGTATCTGTCCTTGATTCCAGGGTGAGACGAGAGGCTCTTGCGGCCATATTGTAATTTGATACGTCTAGGTTCGGAGTCGGTATCGACTCGGGCCGAAACTGGTTAATATTACCGAGTTGACTAAAATCGTAAATCGCATCAGTCCGGATGTAGCCTCCCACCCGCAGCATAGTGTGAGAACCAGGAACGCGGAAAAATCCGCGGAGGGCTGGATCAAATGGAGCATTGTCCAGTCGAGCGTCCGCGTCCGCATCTTCAGTTACCAGATGCCGTTCCCGATTGATGGCAGGAACGACCGTGTTGGTTCCCGATGAGAGCGGCTCAGCAGGCGACGGCTCTTTTCTCTTGATGTCCTCGACTGATTGCTCAAGTTGTTTGACCTTGGCTTTCAACGCCTCCATCTCCGACTGTTGAGTCGATGGTTCCGGACCTTGAACCTCAGCGCCAGGCACCTGCCCCAATGCAGAAGCCAAAACATACGTCGTGGTTATGACGATGATCATCGTCTGTACGATCATCAATTTCCATGGAGAGAGGCTCTCCACTCTGGCACAGTAGTTCTGCTTCATGACCACTTCTTGCCTCTCCCTGCTCATTGGACTCCTCTTACGAACAGAAAAGGTCTCGCCCATCTCGAAGGCCCCGGTCACGCGTCACAGCCCCATATCCGCCCGATACTCTCCTCATAAGCGGCAGGTGGAATGCCGATTCTGCTTTACTCCCTCCACTCTCGCGTGACCACATCACACCCCGGCTGTCTTCGTCAGTCGTGTCGGTTCCATATTGAGCCGCACCAGTCACCCATGAGGATCAAGGCAGGGAGGGATCTCCCATGATGAGCCACTCCGGCCCTTGGCACCTCGTGCTCCAGACAACCGTCGGGACCCGGCCTTGTCCACCGCATCCAGGCACAGGTTGTATGGCTACTAGTGGCCATACAACAGCTCCGGCCCCACCACTCCGCAGAAAAGACAACGGCTGGGCTCTTCGAACGGCGGTTTCTCCTCTCGTCTCCCTTCTGCATTCTGTTCCGTTTGCTCCGACCTCACCATCGTACCCTCCGTGTATCTCAGACGATCGTCGTGTGAAACCCTGGCCCCTCTTCTCCTATCCCTTCACACACATCATCGGTTCCAGCCAGGCCACCTTCCTCGCCAGCCTCGCATCATCCGCCCTATCGACCACTTCGCTGACGTCCTTGTAGGCCTCGGGCACTCCCTCTCGGCCATTTCCTCGACGGCAAGCGGCAGATAGAACTCCGCAGCGCTGAAGGCGCCTTTCACGAAATGGAATGGAAAGAGGCCGGGCAAAGAACCAGATGTAGGTCACCAGATCTTGCCGCGCCAGGCCTGCAAGGGCAGAAAAAAACACCTTAAAATCGCGATGGTCCATGCAACGTCGTTCTTCATGCGTGATGGGTCGAATGGAAATCGGTCGATTTCACCATCAAGTTTTGTGCGTCAGGCCCATCGGTGTTCCCCAGCGTTCTCGATACAGCGCCTGGCCCTTGTCAGGATCCCCTGCGGTGCGCGATCAGGGCATCGACCACGGAGGGATCGGCGAGTGTCGAGGTATCCCCCAGGTCATCCAATTCGTTCACCGCAATTTTTCGTAAGATGCGGCGCATGACCTTTCCCGAGCGTGTCTTCGGAAGGGCCTCGGCCCATTGAATGTAATCGGGGGTGGCAATCGGACCAATTTCTCGGCGTACCTGTTCAATGAGCTCGGCACGCAATCTCTCCGATGGCGCAATACCTAGCTTAGGCACGAGATAGGCATAGATCCCCTGTCCCTTGATCTCGTGGGGGAACCCCACGACGGAGGCTTCGGCCACGTCCTGATGCTTAGCCAACGCACTCTCCAACTCGGCCGTCCCCATGCGGTGGCCGGACACGTTCAAGACATCGTCGATTCGGCCTGTGATCCAGTAATACCCGTCGGCATCACGTTTTGCGCCGTCTTCAGTGTCATAGAGACCAGGAAATCGACTGAAATAGGTTTTGAGGTATCGTTCATGGCTTCCATAAATCGTCCGAGCCAGTGCAGGCCATGGTCGTGTGATCACCAAGCGGCCCTCGGCCGCTCCTTCGAGGATGTGACCTTGCTCATCCACGATAGCGGGGACCACGCCGAAAAACGGCTTGGCGACGGACCCCGGCTTCAACTCCATCGCGCCGGGCAGTGGAGTCAAGAGCAGCCCGCCCGTTTCTGTCTGCCACCAGGTATCGGCAATGGGACAACGCTCCTCCCCGACGACGCGATGGAACCATTCCCATGACTTGGGATCGATGGGCTCCCCGACGCTACCCAGCATGCGCAGGCTCCGACGGCTGGTTGTCTTCACCGGTTCATCGCCTTGCGCCATCAGGGCCCGGATCGCCGTCGGTGCTGTGTAGAAAATATTGACCTGGTGTTTATCCACAAGCTGCCACAAGCGAGAGTAATCGGGATAATTGGGCACGCCCTCGAACAGCAGCGTGGTTGCGCCGTTGGCCAACGGGCCATACACCGTATAGGTGTGGCCCGTAATCCAACCAATGTCGGCCGTACACCAGTACACCTCACCCTCATGATAATCGAACGCGTATTTGTGCGTGATGGCGGCGAACAGCAAGTAGCCGCCCGTCGTGTGCACGACACCCTTCGGTTTACCCGTCGAACCGGAGGTATAGAGAATAAACAACGGATCTTCGGCGTCCATCTCCACCACCGGACATTCGGACGAACTGTCGGCCACGGCCTCGTGATACCAGACGTCCCGTGCACCATCCCACGGAATGTCCAGACCGAGTCGTTTGACAACGAGCACCGTCTTGACGCTGGGACAGTCCTGCAAGGCCTGATCTGTCTTCTCCTTGTGATCAATGGTCTTGTTGCCGTGTCGATAGCTATCAACGGTGATCACCAGCCGGCAATCACTGTCCCGGACACGATGCTTGAAGGCCTCTGAAGAAAACCCGGCGAACACAACCGAATGGATCGCGCCGATGCGGGCACATGCGAGCATGGCAAAGACGGCTTCGGGAATCATCGGCATGTAGAGGCACACCCGGTCACCCTTGCCGATGCCTCGATCCTTGAGTGCGTTCGCCAAGCGACAGACCTGTTCGTGCAGTTCTCGATAAGTGATCGTGCGACTGTGGTCCGGCTCGTTTCCTTCCCAGATGATCGCCGTCTGCTCTCCGCGTGTCGCCAAATGTCGATCAACACAGTTGAAGCAAGCGTTCAGCCGCCCACCCTCAAACCAACGGACGTGCCCTTTTTGGAAATCCCATTCCAGTACCTTCTTCCAACGTCCAGACCAACTCACAAACCGGTCGGCCTGCTCACTCCAGAAGCCTTCGGGATCATCAATCGAACGTCGATAGAGATCGCGATACCGTTGTTCGGTGATATGGGCGCGCTTCCGAAACTCATCAGAAATAGGATAGGATTTTTGGTTCATAACCCCTCACAATTAAGCATCCGCTGTCCAAAGACCAACAACTCGATGATGACTTCTCTTGGCACATGCCGCGCCACTTTTCTGTCGCTTTACCGCTATCCCTTGACGCACACGAGCGGTTCCAGCCTCGCCACCTTCCTCGCCAGCTTCGCGTCATCCGCCGCGTCGACCACTTCGCTGACATCTTTATAGGCACCGGGCGCTTCTTCAGCGATGCCTCGCATCGACGGGCTGCGGATCAAAATCCCGCGAGCGGCCAATTCCTTCACCACATCGCAGCCATGCCATTGGCGAAGCGCGTGGTGCCGACTCATGCTGCGACCAGCTCCATGGCAGGCAGACCCATAGGCCAGCGACATGCTCTCCTTCGTGCCCACGAGCACATACGACGCTGTGCCCATTGTGCCTCCAATCAGGACCGGCTGCCCCACAGCTCGTAGTGACGGAGGAATATCAGGATGGCCGGGTCCGAAGGCCCGCGTCGCGCCCTTGCGATGGACGAAGAGACGAGTCGGTGTTCCGTCGATGTCGTGCTCCTCAACTTTGCAGGTATTATGGGACACGTCGTAGAGGAGTGAGGGTGTCGCCCGCGGCAGGATGTCGGCAAGGACTTCCCTGACGAGATGCGTGACGATTTGACGGTTGGCCAGCGCGCAGTTAATCCCCGTCCGCATGGCACCGAGATATTCCTGCCCTACCTCGGAATTGATCGGGGCACAGGCCAGCTCACGATCGGGCAGTTCGATATGGTGCCGCGCTGCACTCGTGACCATATTTTTCAGAAACTCGGTGCCGATCTGATGACCGAGTCCGCGCGAGCCGCAATGGATGCTCACGACAAGGTCGCCTTCACGAATGCCGAAGACCGACGCCGCCTCTGCATCAAACACCGTCACAACCTGTTGCACTTCAAGATAATGATTGCCCGAGCCGAGCGTTCCCATTTCATCTTGTTGTCGTTTCTTGGCGTGATCCGAGACATTCTCGGGTTTGGCGCCGGCCATGCAGCCGTGCTCTTCGATGAACTCCAAATCCTCGTGTGCCCCGTAGCCCT
>JAOUHD010000071.1 GCA_029865345.1 Nitrospira sp. | reverse complement strand
CGCTTCCATCCCAACCTTCGCCTTGAACTCCGCGCTATGCACCGTGCGCTTCTTGCCGTCACTCATGCCATCATCCTCCTGGGACAACAGCTTAAACCGGTGTCTCAAATTTGGGGTCCACTTTACTTATCCGCGACATGAATGACGATTACCATAAAAACCAGTTCAATCCTGAGCTCACAGGAATCGTGAGGGACTTTGCTTGCCTACTTCGATCGATGGTTGGAACTGTCGATAGGTTCGGGTTGAAAAAGAAACGATTGAAAAAACATGTTGGTGAGGCGGAAACATTCCTCGATCGAGTTTGCAACGACGGCTTTACGTCAGAGATCGCATGCCAATATGTACGGAGGTTTCGGAAGAACCGAGAAAAGTTATTCGAATTTCTCCGCCATGACAATGTTCCATGGAATAATAATGCTGCCGAACATGCCGTGAAAGCATTTGCGTTGTACCGAAAAATAACGGATGGGGTGTTTTCACGGGATGGCATTAAGCGATATCTGATCTTCCTCAGCACCTATGAGACCTGTAAGCTCAAGGACATTGATTTCTTGAAGTTTCTTCTCTCGAAAAGAAAGAACATAGATGCTTACGTATCTTCGCTATGAAGACGTCGCTGTACAAAGGCGCATTCTGTTTTTAGGCGCTGCGCACAGTGAAATGGATCAATGGAACAAATAGGGTGGGGAATCTTTTCATGGTTTTTCCGAGCCTAGGATTTCCTTTGCAAGTTAAGGGACGCTTTTCATGACGCTGCCGGCTGGTCAGTGGCGGGCTTCATTCGAAAGTCTTGCATGACGTTCCAGACCCGCAAGACATCAACCGTCAGGGCTACGCCGTAGGAGGGGCCATAGTCTCGCTCTGAGAGGTGGCCCATGCTGTCATTCCAGGTTTCGAAGCGCACCGGCCCGGCGGACGCGGCTAACGACCAGGCGAACTGCTTCTGGCTTTGCCCTGTCGTATTGACAAAAATCCCTGAGTCCCACATGAGCGCCAGCTCAATTTCCCATGTGGGAATGGTTTCACCCGACTCGGTTGTCCGGTACTGACCGAATGCAATGGCCGGCTGCACCAGCCCCGCCGTGCTTCTCACGGCATGAAGCACGGCTCCGTTGTCCTGATAGCTGATTCGTCCCAGCACGGAAGCCCGCAAGCTCACATCACCCCACGTTTCACTATGATACAGGGTTGGCGTAATCGGCATCCGCCTAATCCCGGCGCGAAGAAACCCTTGCTGATAAATCGTGCCGACTGAAAACCCGGCACCCGCAAAGATCACTTTGGGACGAAAGAGGGGGAACCACCGCGTCACGGACCCATCGATCATCACATCAGTCTCTTTCCGAGCGTCCACGGTCGGAACCGTTGGGAGTTGGCGAAGTTGATGCACGACTTTATTCTGGAAGTATTGGCTCGGCTCATCCGCAGTCGGGCTGATCCCGGCCGTCAGGTTCGTACTCCACCCTTGGAAGATCCCGCCCCAATGTTGCGTCCAGCTGAGCGTAATCAAGTTGAAGCCGAGTGTGTTGCCTACCGTAGAATCGTACTTGTTCCCCAACCCATCGACCGGAGTAAACCGATTGAGAGTCAGTCCTCCCGTCAACGTCGAATACTGATCCGGGAATGCCGTACTTCCCCAATGCACTGATGGGGCAGGGTTTTCACTCCAGGCCGGAGTGGAGATGAGTCCGACGAGCAGCAGCACACCACTGATCTGCATCGCTCTTCGTCGCCAAGACCATAATGTTACTCTTAATGACAACTCCCGCTTCATTGGCAGAGACCACCTTTCATGAAAGACATCTAGTCTGCTTACAACCAGTCTATGAAGCAACACTCCCAGCATATTGGAATGCAGGAAACGGGCGAATTCTACACGACACAGACGGAGCTGGCGACTAAATTAGTTACGGTAAATTGTCGACGACTGCAACGATCAATCTTTCGCCTAAATGACTCAGACTAACTGATTTGTCACTGCGTCTCTCGACAGGCTTCTCAATCCTATGCTAGCTTACGAACTCGTTTTTCTATACTCATTCCTTTCCACGCGAGAGCTGACAGGCTCAGACATGTTCAAGAAAATCTTAATCGCCAATCGCGGTGAAATTGCCATGCGGATCATCCGCGCTTGCCGCGAATTAAACATCGCCACCGCTGCCATCTATTCCGAAGCAGATTCGACAGGGATTTACGTCAAGAAGGCGGACGAATCCTACCTAGTCGGCCCAGGTCCGGTGAAGGGATTCCTGGATAGTAAGCAGATCGTCGACCTGGCCCGACGGATCGGCGCCGATGCCGTCCATCCTGGATACGGATTTCTATCTGAAAATGCAGAGTTCGCTGAGCTCTGCCAGGCGTCCGGCATCACATTCATCGGCCCCTCTACTCATGCCATTACCCTAATGGGCAGCAAGGTCAAGGCGCGCGAGCTGGCCGAATCTATCGGCGTGCCGATCGTGCCAGGTACAGATGGGGCTATCGCCAATGTTAAAGACGCCCTGGCCTTCGCAAAAAAGGCGGGCTATCCGGTCATGATCAAGGCGAGCGCCGGCGGCGGCGGTCGCGGGCTTCGCGTGGTCCGGTCCGACGATGAGCTGCGAGAGAACATGGACGTTGCGGCGCGCGAGGCCCAAGCCTCCTTCGGCGACGGCAGCGTCTTCATCGAAAAATATATCGAGCGACCGCACCATATTGAGTTTCAAATCCTGGGAGATCGGCACGGGAACATCATCCATCTTGGAGAACGAGACTGTTCGATCCAGCGACGACACCAGAAGCTGATTGAGATCGCCCCGTCGTTGATTCTGACCCAGGAACTCAGAGAAGAAATGGGTAACGCCGCCATCGCCATCGCGCGCGCGGTGAACTACGACAACGCAGGAACCGTGGAGTTTCTGCTCGATCAAGAGGGCAAATTCTACTTTATTGAGATGAATCCGCGCCTTCAAGTCGAGCACACGGTGACAGAGCAGATCACAGCCATCGATATCGTGCGGAATCAGATTAAGAGCGCGGCGGGCCTGCCGCTCAGCATCCAGCAAAAGGACGTGATCCTCCAGGGCCACGCGATCCAGTGCCGGATCAATGCGGAAGACCCAAAAAACAATTTCCTGCCCTGCACGGGCACGGTCACGGCCTACCTCTCTCCCGGTGGAATCGGTGTGCGCATCGACGGCGCCGTGTACAAGGATTACACGATCCCGCCCTATTATGACGCCCTGCTGGCCAAGTTGACGGTTCGGGGCCGCACCTGGGAAGAAACCGTCAGTCGTATGCGCCGGTCCCTTGAAGAATACGTGCTCCGTGGAGTGAAAACTACGATTCCCTTCATGGAGGCGATCATGCAGGAACCGGACTTTATTGCCGGACGTTTCGACACGTCGTATCTGGACACCCATCCTGAGTTGTACTCGTATCACGAGTTTGAGCAGCCGGAGGATCTGGTACTGGCGCTGTCTGCCGCGATCGCCGCCTACGAAGGACTCTAATTCGAACAAACCCTCTGCTTCCCAAAGAGATGCATTAACCATCATGGCGAAAAGACGACCACCAACGAAGAAACCGAAGAAAAAGACCAGATCGTCCGCTCCGGCGATCAAGACCTCAAAAAGCGTCGCGTCCCGCCCCAGCGAGTTCACAATCACGCCGGCCGCCGGTAAACCGGTCCTGCTCACGGATGTCGCGCTGCGGGACGGCCATCAGTCATTGCTGGCGACGCGCATGCGCACGGAAGACATGCTGCCCATCGCGCAAAAGCTTGATGGGGTTGGCTATTGGTCGCTGGAAGTCTGGGGCGGCGCCACGTTCGACACCTGCTTGCGCTTCCTCAAAGAAGATCCCTGGGAACGGCTCCGGGCCCTGCGGGCCGCTATGCCCAACACCAAGCTCCAAATGCTGTTGCGCGGACAAAACCTGGTCGGCTATCGCCATTACGCCGACGACGTGGTGGAGCGGTTCATCGAACGGTCGGCCACGAACGGCATCGATGTCTTCCGCATCTTCGACGCCCTTAACGACGTGCGGAATCTCGATCGGGCCGTCAGCGAAGTGAAAGCCTGCGGCAAACATGCGGAAGCCACCATCTGTTACACCGTCAGCCCGGTCCATAGCATCAACCGGTTTGTGGATCTGGCCAGGAAATTGGAAGATCTGGGGACGGATACGATTTGTATCAAGGACATGGCCGGACTCTTGGCCCCTCTCGACGCCTACCATCTGGTGCGTCGGCTGAAGGCTGCCGTCAAGGTCCCACTTCATCTCCACTCGCATTACACCTCCGGTATGGCTTCCATGACCTCGCTGATGGCGATCCTCGGAGGCCTCGATATGCTCGATACCTCCATCTCTCCGCTGGCAGGGGGAACCTCTCACCCGGCGACGGAAACGCTGGTCGCGTCACTCCAGAATACCCCCTACGACACGGGACTGGAACTCGCATCCTTCCAGCCGATCACCGAACACTTCAGAACGGTTCGCCGAAAATACCGCCAGTTCGAGAGTGATTTTACCGGCGTGGATGCAGAAATTCTCATGTCGCAGATTCCCGGCGGAATGTTGTCGAACTTGGCTGCACAGTTGACGGAGCAGAATGCCCTGGACCGGATGAAAGAAGTCCTCGACGAAGTCCCGCGCGTGCGAAAGGAAATGGGCTATCCCCCCCTCGTCACCCCTACCAGCCAAATCGTCGGAACGCAGGCGACACTCAATGTACTAACCGGTGATCGATATAAAGTCATCACCACCGAAACGAAAAACTATTTCTTGGGATTATATGGCCGTGCTCCTGGGCAGGTCGATCTCGACGTGATGGCACGCGCCACCGGCGATGAAACGCCAATCAAAACCCGGCCGGCTGATCGCCTGGAGCCGGAATTGGATGAGGCGAAAAAAGAGCTTCCGGACTCGGCTCAGACCGTCGAGGACCAGCTGTCGTTCGTGCTGTTTCCCGCCATCGCTCGAGACTTTTTCGAAGCCCGCGAGAAAGGCGAGTTAACCCCTGAGCCGCTTGAATTGGGATCGGCGAAAGGACCTACCACTGCCCACGAATTACACCTGGCTCCCGTGGAATTCAACGTGACGGTGCACGGTGAGACCTATCATGTAAAGGTCTCGGGCTCTGGCCGAAAGATCGACGGCCGTAAGCCCTACTATATCCGTGTCAACGATAAGCTCGAAGAAGTGTCGCTCGAACCCATCCAGGAAGTGCTCGCTGGTGTCCCGGAGTCCCAGGAGACAGGATCAGGAGGAAAGCCAAAACGGCCGAGGCCGTCGAAGCCAGGCGATGTGGCTCCACCGATGCCCGGTCGAGTCGTCAAGGTGTTGGTTGCCGTTGAAGATCAAGTCAAAACTGGCGATCCTCTGTTGATCATTGAAGCGATGAAGATGGAAAGCCGGGTGCCGGCGCCAATCGATGGGAGAGTCGTTGCGATCCTGACTGCCGAGGGCGACAATGTGAAGACGGATGAAACGGTCATCCAACTGGAGTAATCCCATCAACGGCTCGACCTCATGCCCCTGCAGACCAGGAGAGCTTTGTGCTGCATATCGAGAAGCTGTTGCAAAACTATCAATTGGAGAGCATCGCACATCTATTGCACGGACCTGAAGGCTCGTCGCAGAATCTTAGAGGATGGTGAAAAAGCTCGTCCAGCAAGGCCGAGGCGTACGCGGTTGGTACGTTGAGGCCTTGAGTGATGCGAGAACGACGCTCGCGGGCGTTTGCACCATCCTCGTCCTCTGTCTTGTATCGTCCCTCATGACCGCTTGTGCTCCGCCCTCACAGATCCCGCCTTATTTTGAAACGTTGGAACGCACCCCGATAGAGCGCATCCCCATCAACACCATGCTCGTCCATGGTCAACGGATTGCCTATCTCGATGTCGGTACTGGCCCGCCGGTCATCCTCATCCACGGCTTTGGCGGATCGATGTGGCAATGGGAGCATCAGCAACATGCCTTGTCTCAACATTTTCGTACCCTGACACTCGACCTACCCGGTTCTGGGTTGTCCGATAAACCGGACATTGAGTACCTACCGGATCAGATGTTGGACTTCTGTATCGGATTCATGGACGCCCTGCAGATTCCTCACGCCACGCTAGTCGGCAATTCTATGGGCGCAGGGTTGGCCATTGGCATGACCTTGACCCACCCCACCCGTGTCGACAAGCTCGTGCTCATCAGCGGACTACCGTCTCAGGTCATGGCCAAGCTCACCAGCCGGTCCTTCAGGCAAGCTCTGGAATCTCGAGCCCCTTCCTGGCTCGTCTCCTTCGGCAACTGGCTGTTCGGCGGGCTGGTCACCGATTCCGTCCTGAAAGAAATCGTCCACGACCACACCCTCCTCACCCCGGCCGTCATCGAACGGTCTAACCAGAACCGCCGACGCCCCGGCATCATCAAGCCCATCATGGCCGTCAGGAATGCCATCCCTTCCTGGGAAACCGATTTCGCCCCACACCTCAGCAGCATCACGCACCCAACCATGATCATCTGGGGTGAACACGACCGGGTGTTTCCCCTGGCTGTGGGTGAAGAACTGCACTACCGAATTCGCGGATCCACATTCATCAGAATTCCCAAGGCCGGTCATATGCCGCAATGGGAACGGCCAGACCTAGTCAACCGATCGGTGATCGCGTATATTCAACCGTCACCCTGAACAGAGGGGGTCGAGTGGGATCCCCACTCGTTATCTTCAAAAAGGAGCCTACGATGCAGACGAGATATGCTGGTTTCATTGGCACCACACTGTGCCTTTCGCTTGGCCTTGTCGGATGTCAAACGATGGGAGGGTCAACTGGCGCTGGCTTTTCCTACAAGAATATGCCGGTGGCAAATGGAACTGCTATTGCGGGGGAAGGCAACAAGGTCCTCTTCAAGGGCGACCCGTTGACGCTCGCCGGTAACGGAGTCAAAGTCGGCGACGCGCTCCGCGATGTGAAGGTCGCGCAGAACGACTTGTCCCTCGTGAACATCGCGCAGACCAAAGGCGCGGGAAAAGTCCGTATCATCAGTGTGGTCCCCTCGCTCGACACCCCAGTCTGCGAACAACAGACGCATCTTTTGAGCGAGCGCAACAAAGGCCTTGATAAGATGGTCGAACTCATCACCGTGAGCGTCGATACGCCCTTCGCCCAAAAGCGGTTTGCGGCAGAAGCGAAAATTGCCAACGTCACCTTCCTATCCGACTACCGGGGTGCCGAGTTTGGCAAGACGCATGGTCTCTTTTTAGAAGGGCCGCACATTTTGACCAGAGCGGTCTTGGTCGTCGATAAGACGAACACCATTCGTTATCTTCAAGTTACCCCGGAGCTCACTCAACTCCCGGATATGGAAGAAGCCTTGCAATTTGCTCGTCGATTAGTGACGGAGAGTTAACTAGAAGATATCTTGAAGCTGAGATCCTGGGGGAGCTTTGAGTCGCTCTCCCAGGTACCTCCTCACCTTCCCAAAGCTCTAATGGCTCATTACGATCTACTCGTCATCGGCTCGGGACCGGCCGGCCAAAAGGCCGCAGTGCAGGCCTCCAAACTCGGCAAGAGGGTGGGTTTGATCGAGCGGAAGGAAGTCGTCGGAGGTGTCTGCATCAACACCGGCACAATTCCGAGTAAAGCCCTGCGCGAAGCCGCGATCTTTTTTTCCGGAATTCCACAGCGCAGCGTCTATGGCACCCCTTACCGACTCAAGAAAATGATTACAATCAAGGAACTCACCGTCCATACCAACTACGTCATGAAAAACGAGATTCAGATCGTGCAAAACCAGATGGCCCGGAATCAGGTCGATACGTTTTTCGGTTCAGCCAGCTTCGTCGATCCGCATCGCCTGTGCGTACAAACGAACCGTGGTGCGCTCGAACTGACGGCAGACTTCATCGTCATTGCAGTAGGAACAGAACCGGCCAGACCATCAGACATTCCTTTCGATGACCAAAGTGTCATTGATACGGATGGGCTCCTGAGTCTGAAGCGCATTCCCGACTCTATCGTCATCGTCGGAGGCGGAGTCATCGGCACAGAGTACGCCTCCATCCTCGCCGCACTGGAAATTCCCACCATCCTCATTGACAAACGTCCTCGTCTGTTGGAGTTTGCCGATGCCGAGATCATCGACTTGCTCCAGCGACAGATGAAAGAAATCGGCGTCACCCTGTATCACAACGAAGAGGTCCTCGCGATCAAGAGAGAAAGGGACAATTCCATCCATGTCACCTTGCGCCACAACCCGCCGATTCAGGCCTCCACACTGATGTATGCCATCGGCCGGGTGGGAACGACAAAGGGGCTCAACCTGGAAGCGGCGGGATTGAAGTCGGACCATCGAGGTCGCCTGAGCGTGAACGAACATTTCCAGACCGCGGTTCCGCACATTTATGCGGCAGGTGACGTCATAGGCTTTCCGGCCCTTGCCTCGACCTCGATGCAGCAAGGCCGCCACGCCTCCTGCCACGCCTTCGGCCAGCCGGATCGCATGGACAATTCGTTATTGCCATACGGCATCTATTCCATTCCGCAAATCTCCTTGGTAGGACAGAACGAGGAGGAGCTCAAGCAGGCAGACGTCCCCTATGGAGTCGGTATCGCCCGCTATAAAGAAATCGCCCGCGGGCTGCTGATGGGCGACGAAACCGGCATGCTCAAGCTTTTGTTTCATCGGTATACCAGACACCTACTCGGAGTTCATGCCATCGGGGAGGGAGCGACGGAATTGATTCACATCGGTCAGGCCGTCATGGCCTTTCACGGTAAGGTCGACTACTTCATCGATACGGTCTTCAACTATCCGACGCTGGCGGAATGTTACAAGGTCGCTGCACTGGACGGCATGAATCGTATGTCAGGATCTTGGATTCCCTACATCTAGCATTACTGCGCGTGGTGTGAGACGCCTCTCGTGCTTGAGAGCCACAACACATACCTAAAGGAGTAGCCTATGTCATTTTCAAACCACCTGCGCAAGCTCGCCACATCCATCTGGGATGCCCAGCTGAGCCATCCCTTCGTCGTGGCCCTCGGCAACGGCACGTTGCCTGAACAGAAATTCAAATATTACATTCTCCAGGATGCCAGATTTCTCGGCGATCTGGCACGTGTGTTTTCTGCCGCCGCACTGAAGGCACCTGATTCGGAATCGGCCTCGCGGTTCAACAAGCTGGCAGAAGAAACCATCGTCGTTGAACGGAGCCTGCATGAGAGCTACGGAAAGAAATGGGCGCTGACGCCGAAGCAGATGACCTCTGTGCCAATGGCACCGACGAACTATGCCTACACCAGACATATGCTGGCCGTCGCCGCCTCAGGCACAGCGGCAGAGATCACCGTCGTCGCGCTCCCCTGCGCCTGGGTCTACTGTGTCGTTGGACAACACTTGTTGCGGAAAGGTCCACCGGCCAAGAATCATCCCTACCGAGATTGGCTCATGCTGTACGCATCGCCGGAGTTCGCTGAAGTCCAGTTGTGGATGCGAAAAAAAGTTGATCAGTGGGCCAAGACCGCCGGCAAAGAAGCACTGCGGCGGATGGAAGACTCTTTCATCATCAGTTCACGCTATGAGTGGATGTTCTGGGACATGGCGTGGAACGAAGAGAAGTGGCCGGTATAGGCAATGGACGAAGCCATGATCCTGGGGGTAACGGCCGGAACCTTGACCACGGTTGCCTTCATTCCCCAACTCGCGAAGGCCTTGAAATCCAAGTCAACCGGCGATCTATCCTGGGGAATGGTGCTGACGTTCACGATCGGCGTGCTGCTATGGCTGATCTACGGAATCTGGATCGATTCGCTGCCTGTGATTCTGGCCAATGCAGTGACCCTTCTTCTCCAGCTTGGCATCGTCTCACTCAAAATCAAATACGGGTAGCGTCATAGCGATCTCAAGACAACATCTCATCGTCTTGCACGATACTGTTCGCTATACCTTTTGCCTGGCCTTCGCCAATGCCAACGCCATGGCGCCGATCGGCTGAGGCGACCGCGCCGCATGGCTAGACACCGACGGCCCACGCCCACGCGAGTCACGTGTTGCCTGGCTCCCAGGCTGTGCCTGACCAGATGGACGGCTGGCCACATCATCCAGACGCATCGTCAGCGCAATCCGCTGACGCTTCAGATCAACGTCGATGACCTTCACCTTGACGATCTGACCCGGTTTGACCACCTCGTGTGGATCCTTGATAAATTTATTGGCCAGCGCCGACACATGTACAAGCCCATCCTGATGGACGCCGATATCCACGAAGGCCCCGAATGCCGCGACATTTGTCACCACGCCTTCCAATACCATACCGGCCTGCAGATCAGTCAGCGATTCGACCCCCTCCCTGAAATTTGCCGTCTTGAATTCAGGACGAGGGTCTCGACCTGGCTTTTCCAGCTCGGAAAAAATGTCCCTTACGGTCGGTACTCCAAATGTGTCATCGGTAAAATCAGTCGGTGCCAATCCCTTCAAGACCGCCGGCTGACGCATCACGTCGGCAATCCCGGCTCCCAGTCGCGTCAGAATGCGTTCAACCACCGGGTAGGCCTCTGGGTGCACGGCGGACCGATCCAAAGGGCTGTCGCCATCGGGAATGCGGAGGAAGCCTGCCGCCTGTTCGAAGGTTTTTTCACCAAGACGCGGAACCTTGCGGATCGCCGTCCGGTTTGGGAACGGCCCGTTCGCATTGCGATAGTCCACAATATTCCTGGCCAATGCCTTATTGAGGCCCGAGACCCGTTCCAACAAAGGCACCGAAGCCGTGTTGACGTTCACCCCCACCGCGTTGACGCAATCTTCAACCGTGGCATCAAGCGACCGCGCCAAGGCCCGCTGATCGACGTCATGCTGATATTGCCCCACTCCAATCGCCTTCGGCTCGATCTTCACCAGCTCGGCCAGCGGATCCTGTACGCGCCGAGCAATCGACACCGCGCCTCGCAAACTGACATCCAACTCTGGGAACTCGGCCGCAGCAAAGGCCGACGCCGAATAGACCGACGCCCCTGCCTCACTCACCACAAGTTTCATAACATTTTGTTCTGGTCGTTGCGCGGCGACCACTTTGATCACCTCGCCGGCCAACTTATCCGTCTCCCGACTAGCCGTCCCATTCCCAATGGACAGCAATTCCACGCCATGTTGAACGACGAGACGAACGAGCGTCTGTAACGATCCCTGCCAATCATTGCGAGGCTGATGCGGATAGATGGTCTCAGTCGCCAATAATTTCCCCGTTGCATCGACCACCGCCACTTTACAACCGGTACGAATGCCCGGATCCAGGCCGAGAATTACTTTTGGTCCAGCCGGTGACGCCAATAACAACTCATGCAGGTTCCTGGCAAAAATCTTGATCGCCTCGGCCTCGGCGGCTTCGCGCAATTGCACCAAGAGTTCGGTGCTGATCTGGAGATGCATCTTGACACGCCACGTCCATTCGCACACACCGGCTAGCCATTTGTCCGCGGGTCGTCCGCAATCTTCGATGCCCGCGTGAGCCGCAATCGTTGCCACGCAGGGATGGGGAACGACCTTGTCCAGAGCCTCTCCTAAACCCAATTCGAGTTTCAAGACTCCCAGCGAACGACCTCGGAATAACGCAAGGGCCCGATGCGACGGTATAGTCTTGATCGACTCCGCATAAGTATAGTAGTCACGAAACTTCTCCTCTTCCGCCGTTTCCTTGTCTTTCATTACCGTCGACGTGAGGACACCCTGGTCCCACAACCGAGTCCGCAACACGGCTAAGAGATCGGCCGTTTCCGCAAACCGCTCCATCAGAATGTCCCGTGCCCCTTCCAGCGCAGTTTTGGTATCAGGCACATTGATCGCCTCCACCCCTTCGGCAGCCGGCACAACGCGAATGTACTTGAGCGCTTCTTGCTCGGGATCCAACCTCGGATCAGCCAAGAGACTATCGGCCAACGGTTCCAACCCAGCTTCGCGGGCGATCTGCGCGCGTGTGCGTCGCTTCGGTTTGAAGGGGAGGTACAGATCTTCGACAGCCTGCTTGGTGGCCGCGGCCTCAATGCTCGCCCGCAATGCATCCGTGAGCTTCCCCTGTTCTTCAATCGAACCCAAGACAGCAGTGCGGCGCTCTTCCAATTCGCGCAGATAGAGCAATCGTTCCTCCAGCGTGCGCAGGTGTGTATCGTCCAGGTTACCGGTCGCCTCTTTCCGATAACGCGCGATAAATGGCACTGTCGCCCCGCCGTCGAGCAGCGCCACGGCTGCAGCAACCTGAGAAGCTCCGACACCGAGCTCCTTGGCGATGATCGGAACAATCTTGATCTGCACGGCATCTGGAGAAATCTGAATCGTTTCAGTTGTCATCGGTCTCACGTACCTATATTTCCGAACGCGTCATCAGTCCGCGCTCTCTAAGAGTGAGCAGGATGCTGAAAAAGTCTGCCAGTGGCGTTCTCGCGTCGCTCAGAGGCTCAACGTACCGCAGCGTACGCCTCGCCTCTTCGCTCGCTGCGGCCTTGCTGGACAGCCTTTTTGAGCATCCTGAGGTTGTTCTGAATGTTCGCACCGTACAGAATAGATCAGCCATATGGTTGGCATCGATCAAGTTTTCCCGTAGCCCGGTAGAAGAAGAGACATGGTGCTAAAATGGATACTTCGAATTCAGGAAGACATGACAGGAATTCGGCACACGAGTTAATGAGCAAGGGTTCCAAACGCGGCAAATAGTCGCCCCGCAAGGTAATAGGTCCCACGGGCGTCACCCATGTGCTTGCGTCGGAGGAAATCGTTTAGGACTCGCCCATCCAGGGCTTTGTGTGTGTCAGGATGCTTGAGATTCATGCGATACCGTTCAATCCCTGCTGAAACCGAACTGACGAACACCACGGTCCCATCAAGGTCCACCTTCTCGACGACACCAACATGTGTCAGCGGGTCGTTCGGCAATCCATCTCGGTTGAAATCCCACGTGTTGTGGAAAAAGACCAGATCCCCAGGATGGACGGTGGGTCCATAGTGAATCCGCCCATGTTCTACTACATGAGTAAAGATGCGCCCGACGCCGTTGCCGCCATCAAGCTCGCCGAGCCCACCGTACAAGTCCACACGCTGCGAGGCGTAGACGCCTCGAACAAAGCCTGAGCAATCTGGAGTATAGTTCCGTCCATCCACCTGAATACGGGACTGTCCGACAAATCTCACCGCTGTCTTCGCCAGCGCCATCTGCCGTGGAACGCCCTTTTCCATGGCACAGCAATGGGCTCCACGTTTGCCCATCGTAGGAATCACACTCCTCTCATCCTGTAACGTCTGACGCCCGGTCGCGGCACACCCGCCGAGCGTGCCGGCAACGAGCACAACCACGAGACCGATCCTGAAGGAGTGTATGCCGTCGACTGCCCTCATGATGCTTCAGTATACAGACCAGCTGCTGTAAGGCAATACCTGCGCGCGGTTCAGCTACCCTCCCGCGCTCCCCACCGGTCCACCCGGTTCAGTCATACGCCAGGGATCGAGGAGCTGGGCAAGGCGCTTATCCGGCAAAACCTTTTGGTCTTTTGCCGCCTGCCTGACGGTCTTGCCTGACTTGTAGGCGTCCTTCGCCAGTTTGGCCGCAGCTTCGTAACCGATCTCCGGCGCTAAGGCAGTACACATCGCCAAGCTTTCCTCGATGAGACTCTTGCATCGCTCTTCGTTCGCCTTGATCCCTTCAATACACTTGACCGAGAAATTGTTGGAGGCTGTGGCCAGCAGCTCAATGGACTGAAGAAGATTGTAGGCCATCACCGGCATCATGACGATCAGTTCAAAATTCGCCGCCTGTCCACCGACCGTCACCGTCACATCATTCCCGATCACTTGCGCACAGACCATCGTGACGGACTCGGCGATCACCGGATTGACCTTCCCCGGCATGATCGAAGAACCAGGCTGCGTCTCTGGCAGATTGATTTCGCCAAGTCCGCACCGCGGCCCGGAGCCGAGCCAGCGAATATCATTGGCGATCTTCATAAGACTCACGGCCAGTGTACGCAGACACCCGCTCGCCTCCACAAGGGAGTCCTGTGCCGATTGAGCCTCGAAATGATTCTTGGCTTCCTTAAACGAACAGCCGGTCTCTTTGGAAATAATGGCCATGACCTTTTTCGAAAATTGTGGATGGCAGTTCAATCCTGTGCCGACTGCGGTCCCACCCAATGCGACTTCGCTCAAGGCGGCCTGAGCTTGTTTGACCCGTTGAATACCGAGCTCAATCTGACGAGCGTAGCCGCCGAATTCCTGCCCAAGGCGAACCGGCGTTGCATCTTGAAGGTGCGTACGTCCGATTTTTACAATCTGGTCGAACTCCTTCGCCTTGCGCTTCAACGCCTTATTCAATCGAGTCAGCGCCGGCAGCAGCTGCTGCTGCATCATTTCCGACGCAGCAATGTGAATAGCCGTTGGAATCACATCGTTGCTCGATTGGCCTAAATTCACATGGTCGTTCGGATGCACTAACTTGCTGCCTCGCACACCACCGAGCAGCTCCGTTGCGCGGTTCGAGATCACCTCGTTCGTATTCATATTGGTAGACGTACCGGACCCAGTCTGAAAAATGTCGACTGGGAACTCCGCATCCAGTTTGCCATCGACCACTTCAGTCGCCGCCAGGTTGATCGCCTCAGCCGGTTTTTTATCCAACAACCCAAGGGAGTGATTCACCATCGCGGCAGCCCGTTTGATCATTCCCATGGCTCGAATAACTGCCCGTGGCATGCGCAGCGAACTGATCGGAAAGTTCTCGATCGCGCGCGCAGTCTGCACTCCGTAATAGGCCTCAACGGGAACAGCCAGTTCCCCCATAGTGTCTCGTTCGATTCGAGTCGAGGCTGACGGCTTGTTCTGATCCTGTTTCATGCACAGTGCTCCATGGTAAGAGGTTCCAACTCCTTGCGGGCGTCATGATAAACTCAGCCCGCTCACTTTCACAAGAGCAGACAACATGATTTCCCCTGACATGGCCTGAAATTCTCGACCGTCGCTACACGGAGATCGATGGGTATTTTCGAACCCACGCAACAATGACAGGCAGTATGTCTTGAGGTGTCACCCGATGAAGCGGTTTGGGTTTAGTGATTCAGGACGGCGTACCGACAAACAAGAAGTCCCTCCTGGGAAGACGGGCCTTTGCGACAACCAGTGAATCCACCGACTCCCTGCCGATCGGTCATCCAAGGCAAGAGGCCCAGCGGATGGGCTCCTATCAGATCATCACATACGAGCGATTTTTCCCTCGACTCCTTCAGCTGTATTCGTCTTCGGCTGGAACACGTACGCTGGTTCCCGTTTAGTGATCCTGAATACATGCACGATATCGATCCCCATCCCTATGTATGCCAGGCACCATCCAGTGACGATCATCCACCAGGCTAACGAAAACACATCCGAAGGCTGGTCGAAGTTGAAGACGGCCACCACACCCCCGAGTGCCAGCACCATTCCGACTGTCACTAGAGAATAGCTGAGAGTTTTCATCTTTGCCTCCTCAAACAGGTCAGGGGTTTGAATAGGGTCGACAGCTGAGCGAACGGCCGACACGCCTTTTTATTTGTGCAGAATAACGATCAAGACCTCCCCCATAATTTATCCATTTCCGGCCTGATTACCATTAAAATCGAGATGACACTCGCCTCTTGTCTCGTATCAGAGAGGTCATGGCGACGATCTGCCTGACTGATTTGGATCTGTGTGAAGCGGCTGGCATTACCATAGGCGTCAGCCCTTGCGCATACCGATGACACTGAGGATAGTGCGGCGCACTCTACTCGATTTCATCAAACACGCAATACGCAAAGATGACCCTAGGAGTAGATCCAATGGGACCATCACATTCGATATGCTGAATGACCTGATCAGCGACCGCGGAAACCAGCGCGTCAGCGATGGCGCGATCGGCTTTCGCAGTCCGGCGTACTTTCTGATGACAAGTTGAGATTGTGACAGTATTACTA
>JAOUHD010000070.1 GCA_029865345.1 Nitrospira sp. | reverse complement strand
CGCCAATAGGCATCTATCTTCTTCAACTGCTCTGGATTCAACGTCTCCGGCATTGTTGGTTGCATAGTCTCCTCGTATTTCGTCGTCACAACTCGGCTCCGATCAGCTCCACCACGGACCGGGCAATCTCACTTTCTTCATCCGTATGAATGACTCGCACAGTCACCCTACTGCCTTCGCTAGAAATCACGGCCTCGCCAGCCTCGTTGCGCGCAGAATCGATGGCGATACCGAGAAATTCCAATCCTTCACAGATCCTCGCTCGTACGGTCGGCGAGTGTTCTCCAATACCCGCACTGAATACCAGTGTATCCAACCCGCCCAAGGCCGCAGCCAACGAACCGATGGCTTTTTTTGCGTGATAACAAAACAGCGCGACCGCCTCGGCTGCTCTCGCATCGTTCTGTTCCTCCTTAAGGAGATCGCGCATATCGGAACTGGTCTCCGAGACCCCGAGCAAGCCAGACTCGGCGTTGACCATCCGATGGAACCGATCCACGGTCATGCCTTCCGTCCGAGCCAGGTAAGAGAAAAGCCCCGGATCGAGGTCCCCCGATCGTCGGCTCATCGGCAGACCGGAGGTCGGCGTAAAACCCATGGTCGTCTCGACGCTCTTACCATCCTTGACGGCAGTCAGGCTCGCTCCGTTCCCGAGGTGTGCAAGAACGACCCGGCCGTCCGCCTCGCCCTTGTTTCCGATCCTGGCTAACTCCTTCATGAGGAAGGCGCATGACAGACCGTGAAACCCGTATCGTTGCAGACCCAGCTTTTGATAGCGCCTCGGGATTGCCAGCAGACGTGCGACACGCGGCATGTCACGGTGAAACGCCGTATCGAAACAGGCCACTTGCTGGAGGGTCGGGCAGCGCTCGCGGAAAAATTCGATGAGGCCGATCTCCGCGGGAAGATGTTCTGGAACGTACGGGCTGATTCGACGCAACTCGTCCAGCAATTCAGCAGTGACCATTTCAGGTTGATGATACCTCCCACCACCGTGCACCACACGATGGCCGATCGCGCGAATTTCTCGAAGGCCGACCTGCTCTTCAAGCCAGGCAAGCAGCCTGGTGGCACCAGTCCGATGGTCGGGAGCTTTTAGGGGCCAATGTTCCGAGTGTCCGTCGGCTCCTGTCGTGACATGCATGACGCTCTCCGGAATCCCGATCCGCTCGATCATCCCGCGGACGACAGGCATCGACAGTGAAGAAACCGTGTACAGAGCGAATTTGATGCTCGATGAACCTCCATTGACCGTCAGGATGAAAGGTCCGGGTCCCGTCTGGTTCATCCGGCAAGAACCTTGCTGAAAGACTCGTCGAGCGCGGAATAGGCATTGTTCACATACTGCGCCAGCATCCGGTGTGTGTTGAAGAACGACCCGTTGACGGCGATCGTCTGGCGCATCATCTCGATGAAATGATCACGATCCTTGTAGAAACATGGCAATACTTTTTGTTCGAGCTTGTCGTACAACGCGGACGCATGGCAGGCATCCATCCCGCTGCTCGGCTCAAGACAGGCTTCAACCCGATCACCGATCGACCATCCGGTAACCCCTTCGATATGGCCTTCGATCCACCACCCGTCCAAGACGCTGAGGCTTGGCACCCCATTCATGGCGGCCTTCATCCCGCTGGTCCCGGATGCCTCGTGCGGTGGCAATGGCGTATTGAGCCAGACGTCTACCCCGGCACACAGCAGTTTGGCCAACACCATATCGTAGTTGCACAGATAGACGACCGGCACATGGCCATGCAGGGCCTCGCGAAACTGGTGTACGAGACGGATCAGTTCCTTTCCTCCGTGGTCTCGAGGATGGGCCTTGCCCGCAAACACCAGCTGGAAACGGCCGGCCCGTTGTGCAATCGCTTTCAATCGGTCGAGATCGTGGAACAGTAAGGTCAGTCGTTTGTAGGTGGCGGCTCGTCTGGCGAATCCGATGGTGAACACGTTTACATCGAATCCTTCGTTGGTTTCATGGTTGATGAATTCGATCAGCCGGCGCTTCGCTTCATCATGAGCGGCCCAGATGTCCGCAGCAGGAACTCCCACGGTATAACGGAGCGTCAGAGGATCGCGTCGCCAATCCGGCAGATGGCGATCAAACAGGGCCTTGAAAGAGGGTGCCATCCAGGTCGTCGCATGGACCCCGTTCGTGATGGAATGCACCGGATAGCCAGGAAACATGCCTTGCGACACCTCACCGTGTTTCATGGCCACGCCGTTGACATACCGTGAACAGCTCAAGGCAAGGGCGGTCATGTTGAGAGTCTGGGTTTGTCCGCACAGTTGCAGCCAGCGCCAGTATCGCGCTCCCACGACCCGCTCGGCCATGTCGGCCGGAAATTGATCATGGCCCGCCGGCACGGGCGTATGGGTCGTGAACACGCAGCGCGGGCGTACGGCCTCCACGACGGCCGCAGACGGCTCCTTGTCGACTCCCACAGAGGCCAAGGCTTCTTCCAACAAGCCGAGGACGAGCAACGATGCATGGCCTTCGTTGAGATGAAATCGTCCGATCTGTCGGTGTCCCACGGCCTGCAACATGCGCACACCGCCGAGACCGAGCAAGGCTTCCTGGCAGAGTCGATAACGTTGATCGCCTCCATACAATGTGCCCGTCAGCGAGCGGTCCCATTCACTGTTCCCTGGAAGGTCCGTATCGAGAAAGTAGACGGGAATCTGATATCCTGTTTCACCACTGAGCACATACCGCCAGACCCCGATGTGGACCATCCGCCCTTCAAGTTCGATCTGCACTTTCGGATCGAGCGGCTTCAAAAAATCCTCGACCACCCACTTGACCGGTTCCTCCGATTGCGTTCCATGCTCGTCGAGGCGTTGAAAAAAATGCCCGCCCCGATACAAGAGGGTCACCGCGACCAAGGGCAGACGGATATCGGCCGCGGATCGGATCGTATCTCCGGCCAGCACACCAAGGCCTCCTGCGTAGGTCGGCACCCCTGGATTGAGTCCGATCTCCATGGAGAAATAAGCAACCAGCGGGCTTTTTGCTCCAACCATCTCTCCGATCAGTCCATCAGGCATGTCGATACCTCCCAACCAATTCTAATCTAAGGAGATCTCTCCCTTAAGACAACCCAAATGCGCAGGTTTGATTGTTTTTCGCAAAACCGACCATGGACAGCGGACTACACCACTTGGTCTCCCCGCAACCTCACCACCAACTCCTTTTTCGTCATCAGAATGGCCCCGAGCCCTGTCGCGATCGTGGCCATCGTTATCAGCCCTCCGACAAATGGAACGAGAGAGAGGATGAAATAGGTGACAAGCCCTGTGACGAAGGCCCATGCAGCTGAAGAGGAACCCGACACCAATCTCAGGAGCCGTTGGCCAAGCCATAGCACGACGAACACCCGACCCAGGTACAGAGTGACGACATACATCGCGGCCAGCATGAGGCCGATCGGGATTCCCAGTACCGAAACCATGCAGAGGAGAATCAGCAATGGAATGCCGAACGATAACACTCCACCGGCACCGAGCACGGCCCATGGTCTTTCCTGAATCATCGACGCAACCTTTGGCGTAAACACCGGGTAGATGCGCAACAGCAGAAGGCCGAGCAACAAGGTCGAGGCAAAGCTGACCATTGCGGCAACGAGCTTCATTCCGGCAAGACCGCGCCTAAACTCCTCACCCTTGTTGAAGGCATCCGGTATCTCGCGCTTCGTCACCGTCCCGAGAATCACCGCGCCTTCGTCGATCGAGGGTTCGTCGTCGCTCCAATATCTGACGTTCCTTCCGACCGACGCCTTAGATGTGAGACGAATGGCCGCCGCCACGACAACGAGATCACCGTCAACCTTGTTCGACAACGTGACGTTCCCCGCGCCGATCCGGACATTGCCGTCGATCGATCCCCCAAGCAACAGATTCCCGGCGCCGATCACGGCACTACCTTTGAGATGCGAGGAATCAGCCAGATGCACGTCTCCGCCGGCGATTGTTGCGTTCCTGTGAATCTTGCCGCTGAGCGTCACCATCCCTCCGGCTATCCTGACATTCTGTGTGACCTCACCTGATACCCGCACTTCACCACCGGCCACAATCAAATCCCCGTCCACGACTCCGTCCACTAGCACCTCAGCTCCTGCTGCATAGACGTCGCCATGCACGGTCCCCGAAATCTCTACGTGCGGGCCGAAAGCGAAGTAATCGCCCTGAACTTCCTGCCCCGCGCTCAGCACCACTCGTTCACGCCACTTGGCCTGTTCCGACGATTTCTCTGCCCAGGCGAGGGAGAGCATTGCCGGACACATCATCACCACGAGCATGGCGATCATCATACCCATGGAAATCTGCGACACATTGCGTGTGAGTGGTCCGGACATCTTCATAGTTCAACCTCACAAAATGGAGGGCCCGAAGGAAGACGGACAGGGCAAACACCGCCTCCCTGCTTGTACGGTCCCCTTGCGTACGGTTGTGCAAAGAAGACACCTTGGTTTCGTTGCCCAGCTTGTTGCGATCGAAAGCCTCAAGATCATTCATGGTTTTCAGGGCTCTCCTGGGCGAGGGGGAAAGCAGCGCGTGGAGTCTGGCCACAGTGCGGAAAATCGTCACTGTAGCAGAAGACTACATTCGTCTGGCCAGGATAGACAGATCCCATCCCGCAGGATGGTTATATTCCGCCGTGGACGACATACAACCTCCTTCTATATTATGACAGTCGCTCTGGGCATCCCTTCGACCGCGTCGCATAAGCTACGAACCAGGGCATGAGAGCAAATAATCCCAACATCACGAAGTACGCCGTTCCCGCCACCGGGTCGAACGCTTCGACGTACTGACGGAACGACAGACCACGAATCCAGAGGATGACCGTGAAATCAAGGGCGAGGACCATGGCCAAGGCTATACCTCCCATACCGATCCGGCTCGATGCAGTGGGCGGCACCTGGACATATTGAGTTACCCACCGCGCCGACAGAATACTGACCGCTAGCATGACCGGCATTTCAAACAACTCAGCCATTCGTGTTCCGACAGCCGGAACAAGCCACAGCACGCGGATGGCTCCCAACACGAAGCCTGCGCCGAAGACAAGGGCGAAGTAGAGACCGGCGGCTTTCACAATCCCATGTCTCTTCACCGGAATTGCCTCCGAAACCGCCACATGCCCAACCCGAACATCGTTCCGCCCAAGAGAGCCATCGCCAACATGGAATCCCACAGCAACTCGAGACCGACTCCCTTGAGAAGGATCCCATACGTCACGTCGACGAAGTACCGAAGCGGGGATAACGCCATGAGGGTCTGCACCCATGACGGCATCGCTTCAAATGGTGTCGCGATGCCCGACAGCAATAACATCGGCGAAATCACCAGCAACGCCATCATGCCGACCTGCGCCTGGTTCCTTGCCACCGTGGCGGCGAACAGACCGAGTCCAGCGGTCGTGAAACTGTAGAGCGCGGTCATCAGGAAGAAGAGCGCCACGCTGCCCTTGATCGGCACACCGAAGACCGGCTTGAGCACAGTCACCATCGCAAGCGCCGTGGCGGCCAGTATCACCAGCGTCATGGCCAGCACCTTCGACAGCATGATCTGAAGGGGCGTGATAGGGGAGACGAGCAGCTGCTCCACGGTTCCATGCTCTTTTTCCCGTACCAGGGCCGCCGCAGGTAGGAGGAACGCAAACAGCGTGATCATGCGCATAATATGGGAAATAGACTGGAACCATGTTTCGTCCTGATCCTGGTTGAACCAGACCCGATGGGCACTGTCCACGACCGGCATCAGCATGGTGCCGTCCGAGGCGGCGCCGAGTCGAGACAGGGTGAGGTCAGAAGAAAATCTCCCCACAATACGGGCTGCATAGGCAGCGGCCGACAGTCCTTGAGGCGCATTGGTCGTATCGACCTGCAACTGAACGGAGACCGGTTCACGGCTGCCGATCGCCTCGTGAAAGCGGGGTGGAATGTCCAGCAGCACCATGGCGGTTCCTTGGTCGAGTCGCGCCATGCCTTCCTTGGGGTCCCGCACTTCTCCGTCAAACCGAAAATAGGGCTCGTGGAACCGGTGGATGAGCTCGCGTGAGGATTCGCTGTGATCGCCGTCATGAACCACCAAGCTGGCATTGTTCAATTGCATCGCGATCCCTGCGCCGCTGACGTACACGGAGAGTGAAAACGAATACAGCAAGAACAGGAGTAACGGAGCGTCGCGCCCCAACTGCAGCAACTCCTTCCGTGTCATCACGAAAAGACGAAGCGTCCACAAGCGTACGGCTTCGAGACTCGTACCATCGTTCCTATTCACCCGTTCCCCTCACTCTCACTCCCCGGCCGAAACTGTTTAGGCCTTCGGTCGTTTTGTGAAGAGGCTATAGGCAACCAGCCGCAACGCGACGGCAAAGACTGCCAGCGCGAGCAAGTCCGTCCACATGGCTTTCAGGTCCAAGCCTTTGAGGAAACTTCCCCGCACCACGTCGGTGTAGTACATGGCGGGGAACAAATGGGCCTGCACCTGTGCTCCCGGGCTCAACGAGGACACCGGCACCAGCAGGCCGGAAAAGAGAATGGTTGGAACCATTGCAATGATGATGGTAATGATCAGCGCCGCCATCTGTGTCCGCACCAACAGCGAAATGACGAGCCCGATGCCGGTGCTGCACAGGATAAAGAGCAACGAGGCCAAGAAAAAGGCTGTAAAACTTCCCTTGAACGGCACTCCAAAGAGCCAGACGGCAATCACCCAGAGCACGACGACATTGATCGTCGAAATGGTGAAGTAGGGAACGAGCTTGCCGATCAGGAATTCAGCCTTGCTCACCGTGGCGCTATAAATGTTATAGATCGAGCCGGTTTCCTTTTCTCTCACCACCCCCAACGCCGTGAGCAGCGGTGACGCCACCATCAACGCGAACATGATCAGGGCCGGCACCATCGACCACGTGCTCCGGACTTCTTGGTTGTACAGGTACCTCGTCTCAAGCGACACAGGCTCCGCCAATCGACGCGCCTCTTCTGGCACGAGACCCCTCGTGCGCGTCAGGAACTCGGTGATCCGTTCCTGCGTGAACGCCCGGTTGACCGCGATCACATACCCCTTCAAGGTGTCGGCGTGAAGCGGGAAGGTGCCGTCCAGCAGGGTTTGAATGGTGACGGGCCTTCCTTCCAAGAGCTGTTCTTCGAATCGCTCCGGCACGACGATCGCCATGCGGATCGCCGTGTCGCCCAGCAACCGATCGATGTCCCGTTCATCGCTGACGGATCCCTGGTAGTCGAAATAGCGCGATTCGATGAACCGGTAGACATAGTCACGGCTCAACGACGATTGATCTCGATCCAACACCGCGAACGGGACGTGCTCGACATCTAGTACCAGCCCATACCCGAACACCACCATCCAAACCACTGGCAGTAAAAATGACATGAGCAGGAACAATCGGTCTCGGACCGTCTCCTTCCATTCCTTCGTCGCCACTGCGGTGATACGCCTTACGTTCATGCCGCGGCCCCTTCCGTGGCGGACGTTTCTGTACGTTCCAGCGCCATGACCCGGTAGACAAACACGTCTTCCAGACTCAGAGGCCGCTCGTTTACCGAGGTTACCCGCACACCGCTGCCTTCCAGAGCTTGGCACGCACTGGCCTTGTCTCGAAGAGGATCACGGCAAAAGAGATGCAGTTTGGTTCCGAAGAGCGCGGCCCCGTGAAACCCCGTCTGCTGGAGATGCACCAACGCTCTCCTCGGTTGATCGACCACGACTTCAAACAGCCGGCCCGCCACCTCCTCGACTTGACACTTCATGTCTTCCGGAGATCCTTCGGCCACGATCCGGCCCGCATACATGAGTGCGAGGTTGTCGCAATGTTCGGCCTCGCTCATGTAATGGGTGGTGATCAGAATAGCGACGCCTCCCTCCCGTGCGAGCCTCGTCAGGATTTCCCAAAAATGGCGGCGACCGATCGGATCAACACCGGACGTCGGTTCGTCGAGAAACAACACGCGAGGGCTATGGACCAAGGCGCAGCCGAGGGCCAGTCTTTGGCGGACACCCATGGGCAAACTATGCGTCAGACTCGACTCGTAGCCGGACAGGCCTGCCATCGTGACGATCCATTGAAACCGCTTGCTCATCGAGTGCTTGTCGAGTCCATAAATCCCGGCGAAGAGCCTGATGTTTTCCTCCACGGTCAAATCGAGGTAGAGCGAAAAGGCCTGGGACATATAGCCGATCCGTTCCTTGATCGAACCGGCTGCCGTCCGCATGTTTGCCCCTGCGACGAGGCCGCTGCCTTCGGTCGGTAAGAGGATACCGTTCAACATCTTGATGACCGTTGTTTTGCCCGCGCCGTTGGCGCCCAACAAGCCGAAGACCTCCCCTTGCTTAACCCGAAAACTGACATGATCCACCGCACGGAAGGCTCCAAAATCGCGAATAAGTCCCTCCGCTTCAATCGCTAACCCATCGCGGTCATGGACCACTGCTGAGTCCGTGATGACCTCGGACACTCCCTTGTGCTCCGTCTTCCGAAGAAGCAAGGCGACGAACACATCTTCCAACCCTGGTTCTTCCACCCGAAACGACGACGGCGTAAGGTCGCCCAAAGCGGCGTCGATTTGTGACCGGGCCGCTGACTCATCGGCGGTATCGATGAAGACACGCAGAAACGAACCCAACGATTCGACTTGCCTGAACCGTGCCTTCAACCTGGCGATCGCCGTCAACTGAGGGTGCGCTTCACACGTCACGATCGAGCCGGGAACTAATGCCCGCATCTCCGCCGGCATTCCCGAAGCCAGCACCTTGCCGCACGACAGGAAGGCCAGCCGATGAAACCGTTCGGCCTCGTCCATGTAGGCTGTCGAGATCAAGGCGGTCATGCCTGTTTCTTCGAGCAGTTCAGCCAAGATCGACCAAAAGTCACGCCGCGAGACGGGATCGACACCGGTCGTCGGCTCGTCAAGAATCGCCAGTTCCGGTTCATGGATGAGCGTACAGATCAGCCCGAGCTTCTGCTTCATCCCCCCCGAGAGATTCTTCATCGGGCGGTCGCGGAATCGTTCCAGCCTGGTCATGGCTAGCAACTTGGTTTTACGTTCAGCCAAATCCTTGTCTGGAACCAGACGAAGATGAGCAAAGAAGTCGATATTCTCTTCGATGGACAGTTCGGGATAGAGGTTCAGCCCGAGTCCCTGCGGTAGGAAACCGATTTTCGGCTTGATCCGTTCGGCAGCGCGCTCGGAGTCGACTCTGGTTCCGAACACTTCGACGGAGCCACCGTCATAGGTCAACACGCCGGCGATCGCCTTCATGAGGCTGCTCTTCCCTGACCCGTCTGGCCCAATCAGGCCATAGATCTCACCTTTCCGGATCTCAAGATCGACGCCATCCACCGCCACATGCTTCTTGTAGCGCTTCACGAATTGCGATACGCGCACGACAGCGTCAAGGTGCTGAGGTCCGAGTACTGTGTGCTGAGATGAATCTTCTGCTCCTATTTCTTTCATTCTCTTCCGGTTAGGGCGAGTGGGGGACCTTTTACTGCGCGCATTGAGCGAGCACCGTCGATTGCACCCGCCCATCCCCGCGTCGCTGAGGCTCCGCTTCACCCAAGTCGCGCGCGCTCAGCGAGCACAAAGGTTCCCTACTCGCCCTAACCCCTCGGTTTCGCCCACGCCACATCGTCTTTCCACCGCACGATCGCATCAGCCGGTAATCCAGGCGTCAGCCGGTGGTCCGGGTTCGCAGTCAAATAGAGCTTCACCGCGTAGATCAACTTCACCCGTTCATCGGGGGTCTGTACTTCTTTCGGAGTAAACTCAGCCTTCGACGCGATGTAGCGCACGGTCGCGTCGAACGGCTGATCCGGAAAGGCATCGGTAAAGATGCGGGCCGGGAGATTAAGTCGTAATTTGCCTATCTGCACCTCCGGGACATAAACTTTGAGATACAGACGATCGAGATCGACCAGTTCCAACAGCGGCGCTCCCGCTGCAATCACTTCGCCGGTATCGACCATTCTTGTCGTGACTGTTCCGTTCGTCGGAGCCGTGATCGTCAGGTCTTTCAGCACGCTTTCGACTTCATCGAGGACTGCGTAGGCCTGATCACGCTGACTCTCCAACGCGGAGACGTCGGATTCCTTAACGCGGATCCGCTTCCATCCTAACTCGGCTTGCGCTAATTCCTTGCTCGCCTTGATCAACGCGGACCTTGACGAGGCAATCTCTTTCTGCGCAACCTCCCATCGCATAGTGGTTTGATCCCGCTGCTGGATTGAGGCCTCATCTTTCTCCGCGAGGTCCCGGAAGCGTTGGGCATCGCTGCGCGCCTCTCGTTCCACGGAAATGGCCTTGTCCACGGTATCCTTCGCTTTCGCCACCTGTGCCTCAGCTCGTTCAATCGCGAGCGGTACATCCAGATTGAGGATGGCCAAGGTCGTGTGGGCCGCCTGTACTTGTGCCTCAAACGCCTCGGCTGCGTGCTTTGCCTGCTGAACGCGAGCGGCGGTCTGGCTATCATCCAGTCGAATAAGCACCTGGCCTTGTGTCACCGTCGCTCCTTCCCTCACGAGCAATTCCTGGACGCGTCCAGGAAACTTGCTCGCGATGGTGATGTGATCGCCCTCGATACGGCCATTCGCTTGAATCAGGCCGTCAGGCAGTCCTTGGTCCAACACCCATCGGTCGAGCGCGACATAGCCACTTCCGGCAAAGACGACGGCCAGGGCGGCGAGGATGATCGGTTTTCGTGGAGTCGTCATCGATCGCACTCAACCTAGAACAGCTTCTCAATCTCACCCTTGGCCCGAGCCAGATTGATGCGCGAAGCATTGAAGCGGAACAGCGCTTCGATCTGATTGTCGCGCGCGCGTGCCACGGATGTTTGTGCGTTCGTCACTTCGATGTTAGTCGTCAAGCCCGCGGTAAATCGGTCGCGCGCAAATGTCAATTCCTTGAGCGCCAACTCCAACCCCTTCTCGGACACGGCAACTTGTTGCGTGGAGGACTCCAGCGTCAGGAGCGCGTTCCGGACTTCCAGCGTCACTTGATCGGATACGTCCTTCATGCGAATCGATTCTTGCCGCACACGGCTGCGGGTTTCTGAGATCCGGCTTTCCCGCTGACCGCCGTCGAAAATCGGAATGGAAAAGGTCAGTCCGATCGAACGCGTGGCCAATGCATCTTCCGGCTTCAGCCCGATCCAGCCATAATCGCCGGCAAGTGAGAGGGTCGGAATCCGTTCGCTGGTGACGGAACTCAAGCTGAGCACCGCCAGTCTCTGTCGGTTCTCTTGAGCTCTTAGCTCCAACCGCTGTTGGCGCGCGATCGTGAGGACCTGCTCAGCAGGCTGCGTCTGCACGGGCACGAACCTGAGTTCGTCGGTCAGTACCAATCGCACCTCGAAGTCGATCCCGAGGGCGCGGATCAGGTTGAGCCTGGCGCTCTCTTCATCGTTCTGGGCGACCAGCAAGCGCTGTCGATCGTTCTCCAGCTGGACCTCTTCTCTCGTCACGTCAAGTCCCGTTGCGACGCCGGCCGCCTTCCGGTCTTTGGCCAGCCTGACCAATTGTTGAGCCAGGTCGATGTCGGCCAGTCGCGCCTTGACCGCCTCATCCGCCCGTAACGCTTCGATGTACAGCAACCCGACCGTCGCCATCACGTCGCGCTTGGTCACCTCCGCTTCCAAATTGGCAACGTCCACGCCGCTCTTCGCTGCACGCCACCGTTGAATAAGACTGAGACTGAAAATGTTTTGCACGAGTGTCGCGCGCGCGTCATACACTTCGAACGGGTCCGTCACGCTGCGTCTCAGGCCTAGACCGGCAAGCCGGTCGGATGGCAGTCCAAAGGCACCGAGATTGACAGTCTGGCTTCGCCCACTCACAGATCCCGACACGTTCGGCAAGAGGGCGCCAAAGCTCGTACTAGCCTGCGCTTGGGCAGCGGCGATACGTTCTTTCAGCAGCCTTACGTTCACGTTATTGTCGATCGCGGCTTGAATTGCCTCTCGGAGACTCAACTTGAGTGCCGGAGGGTTTCCCTCCAACTCCTCCGCAGAAACAAGTTCTGTGGCCGTCCCGCAGATGACTGCAGCGAGGACGAGGGAAACAACGCGACACACGATGAGGCGGTGTTTTCGTATGCTTTGGGAGACCCGCATAGACGTATTCCAAGCTCCAAGTGGCTAGGCTTGCAAGGAGGGAGCCGGTGGGAAGAGAAGTCAGCTATATCGACTTTCGATCAGAAAATTCACGAGTTGAACGGCTACGTGCGTAAAATAAGGTTTCGACGCAGGGGAAACTTGGGACAGAGAGAAAACCACCACTGTCGCAGAAGGCAACAGGTCAGGGGAGTAGGTTTGTGTAGTTTGAGGAGAACTGTGGACGCCCTTTAGGCGGCTCTCCCACTATGCACGGGAACAATGACCGGGCAAGCCGACATTGAGACTCTTGTCGACCGCCTGGTAAATCGCATGGGGCAAATGTTTATGCGCCGTTCCCTTTTCCAGCAACAGGCAGGCACCAGCATCCAAGAACGCTTCTCGATTCCCGTTTCCGGTATAAAATGAAAGACCAATGACCGGTAGGTTCGGATGCTTTCGCATGATGGATTCTGTCGCTTCGATACCGTTCATTCTCGGCATGTGAATGTCCATCACTACGACATCGGGCTTGAGCAGGTCTGTCAGCTTTACCGCCTCTTCCCCATCCCTGGCCTCACCCACCAATTCAATGTCGAGGTGATGGCTCAAATACTTCCGTAATCCTTGACGGACGAGGAAGTGGTCGTCCACCAGAAGCACGCGAATAGATTTCATCTTCGTCCGGTCAGCGACGGAACTCTGCGTATAAGAGACTGAACCTATCGACATACGGCACTCCTATTGGCTTATCTGGTGCTTTCCTCTGAAGAATCGTCAACCTATTCTTGAAGAAGGTGATAAGACATTGGAATAAGAACGCTTCCTTCGAACAAGTTAGTTATCTCTGACCGCGATATGGGTCGTCGATCTCAGCGCCACATTCAAGACAACGAACCTTGCCTGTGCGTTTGCCACCTCTGGTCAAAATATCATCAATAAGACGCTGATGAGCGCATGCACTGTTGAGGGTGGTTGTGCCGCTTTCTTCCTCCGTGTTCTGAAGCACCTGGATGTACATAGACACCTCCGTTCCCTCCGGGAACTATCTCAACTCCTGTAGATGAGCGGACTCCTCCTGTACTCGTAACTCAGGCCCTAGCTCGCCTCAGAACGACGGACCTGTACCCTGTAAGTCCTGTCGGCTTCTATCGTCACCTGCACTTCTCCCCTTCTACTCAAGTCATCGATGGCGAGAAACATCTGATTCCAAGTCAAATCAGGACAGAGGTCCATCATTTCTTCCAGCGGACAGTCCGTACCCACTTGCTCCAAGGTGATCTTGACTCGATCAATGAGTGTTGTCGTGTCCATGGAGTCTCCTCCTTGTGTTTCGACTTGACACTCTAGAACAAATAGGACTCCTTATGAACTGGTAAAGGACCTAGTTTACGATGGGATTCTTGCCAGGGGCGTAGTCGGACAGAACCTATCAGCTACTGGATGCACCCATGTCGACGATCTTCTATCGTGAAGTCTATAGGACTATGGGAGAGGTTAACCCGCATTGTTCATGATGGTTCGTGACGAAACCGCCGAGACGCCATGCGAGACGGGTACGCGGAGCCCTGAGAGGCTGAGGCATACTTGAAACAGTATGTCGAGGCTGCGAAGGGCGAGCCTGTCCGCTGGCCGTGCGAAAAGCTCGCGGCCACACTTGTCATAGCCGCGTCTCGACGGTTGCAGTAGAAGCATTCATGAATAATGCGGATTAGAGTTGATCACTCGCGAGGCCCTGCGTGATGGCGTAGCGCATCAATTCCGCCGTCGTGTGAAGATCCAGTTGTTTCATGAGACAGGTCTTGTGAAATTCTACCGTTTTCACGGACACATGGAGCAGTGAGGCGATCGCTTTAGTCCCCTTGCCTTCGCCGATTAACTGTAAGACTTCACGCTGCCTCGGAGTGAGTGCTACTGCGGAACCTTTGAGCGCCGGTGCCTCTTCTCGCTCCATCGTCTGCGCAAGCACCGGCTTGGTGATCGAGGGCGTCAAATATTGCTGCTCCTTCAGCACGGCCTCAATCGCCAGCGGCAGCTCCATGGGCGCCGACCGCTTCAGGAGATAGCCGCTCGCGCCGACATGGAACGCTTCCGTCACATAGCTTGGGCTCGTGTGCATGGTCAGGAAAATAAGCTTGGCCGGGTGATGGAGCTTCCGGATCTGACGCGCGGCGTCGATACCGTTGAGCAGCGGCATGCTGATATCCAGAAGGATTAGGTCGGGCTCCAAGTGCTGAACCGCCTCTACCAGTGCCCGGCCGTCTTCTACCGCGCCGACGACATCACAGGTCTCTTCAACCAGTCGGCGCAGACCAGCGAGCATCAAGCTGTGGTCGTCGGCTAAGAGCACCCGCGGCCTCCGCGTCACCTCATCCATGGTCGTGGCTCACACCTGGATTGGCACACGTTGCTCGCTCGGGGTCCTCGCGTCATGGTGCCACCTCCTGCCGGACATCGGGAAGCGGCACCCATGCGTGCACTTCTGTCCCGTCGCCTGGGCACGTCCGGATGTGGAACGTGCCCCCCGCCAAACGAATCCGCTCTTCCATGCTGAGGAGTCCGAGCCCCCGACTGCGGGCTTCCTTCTCCTCAAACCCTTTCCCATCGTCATAGATGCAGACCCCAACTCCATGGGAAGTCCCAAGCAGTCGCACCACGACTGTCGAGGCCTCGGCATGCTTCAGCACATTCTGGAGGGATTCTTGCGTCACGCGATAGAGGCAGGTGGCTATATCGATGGGCATCGCTTTCGGCACGTTTCGTGCGACATACCGAACGGCAAGCGCCGTGCGCTGTGCGAACTCGTGGCTATGATCCTGAATCGCCGCTTCTAGGCCTAGATGTTCCAGACTGGAAGGGTGGAGCCGGTAGGAGAAGCCGTGGACGTCATCCGCAAGCCGTTCGGCAGCTTCTCGAATACTCCGACAGTGCGGCAGCAGGTCCGGCTTAGACTGACACAATCGTTCGAGCGAGCCGGCATCGACCGCCAGACTCGCAAGCCGTTGCGTCACATCGTCGTGCAGGTCGCGCGCAATGCGTTGTCGTTCGAGCTCTTGCGCCATGAGAAGTTTCTTGGTGAGCTCCTCCAGTTTCGTCTGATGCCGGCGCAATTCCTCTTCGGCTCGCTTGCGCCTACTGATGTCGATCTGGAAACCGATGAGCTCAACCGGTGCGCCGGCCTGATCGTGAAGGATGCGCACCTCATCGTGCAACCAGCGATACCTCCCGTCCCGATGGCGGAATCGGTATTCATAGACATGCCGCTCCTGTTCAAGAACGGTTGATAAATTGGCAAGCACCTGAGAACGATCGTCGGGATGAAGACGGGTGACCCAAAAATCAGAATGTTCCACAAAATCATGTGGGCTGTAGCCGAGTTGCTCGACGACATTCTCGCTGATGAACGTCGTGCTGAAGTCACCGGTGGTTCGACGTGCATAGAGTACCATCGGGGTGGATTGTAATAGTAGCTGCTGTCTCGCTTGCACGGTGCACAAGGCCGCCGTGCGTTCAGCGACTCGCTGTTCGAGCAGCTCGTTGAGCTCGCGCAGTGCTCCCTCCGCTTGTTTGCGTTCGGTGATGTCGCTGCCGATCGTCAGCAGACATCGTTTTCCGTTGAGGGTGATCAAGTCGGTGGAGATAAGGAAGTGACGAAGGTCTTTTTTCTTCATCCGCATCGACACTTCAGCATTCCTGATCGAACCTTCCGATCGAAGTCGATCGATCAACCTGGCTCGTTCTTGAGGATCGGGCCAGATCCCCAACATCAGCGTCGTCTTCCCAATCACCTCGTGTCGCTGAAATCCATAGATCTGGAGGCAGGCGTCGTTGATATCGAGACAGCGCCCGGTGTCCAGTTCCGTGATGCCGATCGGGTGGGGACTTAAACGAAAAGCCTTGTCGAAGAGGTCTTCCTTCGGCTCGATCTTGCCGGAGTGCGGGCGCGTGCTGGTTCGCCCACGCACAGCTCGTCGGCTCGGACTGTTCTTTGTGGATTTGGAGGGCATAGGCCAACCTCCAATTCTAGGCCTTGAGTCACGGCTGAACAAGAGCGTGGAGGCTCATTGTAGCTAGCACATCATCTGTCCGCTTTTTGTAGCACGTGATCTGTCCGGTTTAGGGTGGCCCCTCAAGGAGGGCCACCATGACACGGGCGACGGTACTACAGGAGGTGAGACAGATGCGATTTGA
>JAOUHD010000209.1 GCA_029865345.1 Nitrospira sp. | reverse complement strand
GTGCATCCGAATACTTCTTGCCATCGAATGACCACATATAGCGTTGCATGTGGCCGGTGAGATGAAGTTCGATCTCCCGTTCCGGCGCTCGTTGGTCTTGATACGGAACAAGGCTCTTTAAGTCGGTATAAACAAGGACACGCCTGAAGCTCTGTTCAAATCCTCTTCCTGGTTCATGCATCCGGCTTTGTGAGTGTTCAGCTACCGTTTGATTGCCGGTTCCGTGGTGATCGAGGCCATGCTTAACTGGTATCGCACCTAGGATCGGTGAACGATCTCGACCATGGCCCTCCGGAACATATTTCATATCTTCACCGTGCATCGGTCCATGATCGTTCGGATCACCAGGAAGATTCATGCTGGACTTTTCCATGGCATGGCCAGTATGGCCGTTGCCGTGATCCGCCATTCCCATATCTTCCATGGTTCTAAGCGGACGGGCACGGCGTTCCGGAATCTCCCCTTCCATTCCAGATCGAGGGGCGAGCGTTCCTCGAGCATAGCCGCTCCGATCCATGGTTTCCGCAAAGATCGTGTACGCACGGCCCTCAGTCGCCTGGACAATGACGTCGTAGGTTTCTGCAGGACCAAAGCGAAACTCTTCAATAGCAACCGGCTGCACATTCTGGCCGTCTGCCTGTACCACCGTCATCGTCAAACCAGGAATGCGAACATCATAAAACGTCATCGCAGCAGCATTAATGAAACGCAGCCGAACCCGTTCGCCCGGACGAAAGAGACCAGTCCAGTTCTGAGCAGGTGGCAATCCATTCATCAGGTACGTGAAGGTCGAAGCGGTGACGTCGGCGAAGTCCGTAGGGTCCATCCGCATCTCGTCCCACATCACGTAATTCCGCAGCGCAGGCCAGAGTCCCCATCTTACTGCATCTGCAAGAAACTCCCGAGCATCGCGCTTTTGGAAGTTGTAGTAGCCCGAGAATTTCTTGAGGTTGTCCAGCATGACCTCAGAGGACTCTCCGCTCCACTCAGAGAGCATCACGACATAGTCGCGGTCATACTGAAAGGGTTCTGGCTCGATGGGGTCGAGAATCATCGCCCCGTACATGCCTTGCAATTCTTGACCACCAGAATGGCTGTGATACCAGTAGGTTCCGCTCTGTTTGACGGGAAATCGATAGGTGAACGTAGTTCCCGGCTCAATGCCGCTGAAACTAACCCCTGGCACACCATCCATGTGCGAAGGTAAGAGCAATCCGTGCCAGTGAATCGATGACATCTCTTTCAACTGATTCGTGACACGCAGAGTCACCTCCTGCCCCTCCTTCAAACGGATGAGTGGGCCCGGGATCGTCCCGTTAATCATCACGGCAGTTCCAGTCTGCCCATTCAACGTAAAGGATTTTTCGCTAATCACCAGGTCGATCAACTCGCCACTGAGCGTCGAAATGTCTGGACGGGGACGAGTGGGGGATAGCAACCGATGGCTCACACAGGAGGAAATGAATGGTTGGAGCCCAGCCAGCAGCCCTAACGCGCCCGCGCGCTTCAGCAAGAGGCGTCTGGTTATCACCTCATCATTCATCTTCGATGAGTGGTAGGCCCAAGGGTTATTAGAGAGCCAGTTTTCGTAGACGGAGTGCGTTGGCGATCACCGACACGGAACTAAACGTCATGGCGGCACTAGCGATCATTGGGCTCAAAAGCACCCCAACGAATGGGTAGAGGATCCCAGCGGCAATGGGGACTCCCAGCGTGTTGTAGACGAATGCGAAGAAAAGGTTCTGGCGAATGTTCTTCATCGTCCCTCGACTCAATCGGCGCGCTCTGGCGATGGCCCGGAGATCGCCCTTCACCAGCGTCACACCCGCGCTTTCCATCGCCACATCAGTCCCGGTTCCCATGGCAATCCCCACGTGCGCCTGCGCCAAAGCCGGCGCATCGTTGATCCCATCTCCCGCCATGGCCACGACATGTCCGTCTGCTTGAAACCGCTTGATGACCGCTGCCTTTTGCTCGGGCAAGACATCGGCCTGCACTTCGTCGATCTGGAGCCTGCGCGCCACCGCCTCAGCGGTCGTCCGGTTGTCACCGGTCAGCATCACGATCCGCAGTCCTTCACGATGCAATAAATCGATGGCCTCCGGCGTGGTGGACTTGACCGGATCAGCCACACCCAGCAACCCTGCAGGCTTACCGTCGATCGCCGCGAACATCACGGTCTGGCCCTCAAGTCTCAAAGGTTCAGCCTGCGCCAACAAGGCCGTCGTCTCGATGTTCGACTCGTTGAGAAACAGCGCTGTCCCCACGGTCACCACACGGCCCTCAACCGTCCCCGTAACTCCTTTCCCCGTAAGCGAACGAAAATCCTGTGCCTTCGCGGGAACGATTCCCCTGTCTCGTGCACTGGACACGATCGCCGCCGCCAAGGGATGCTCGCTGCCTTGCTCCAACCCGGCTACTAACTTCAGAAGCTCAGTCTCGCGAAAGTCCGGTAACGGAGCGACCGTCATGAGACGAGGCTTGCCCTCCGTCAACGTGCCGGTTTTGTCCACGACGAGAATATCCACCTTTGCCAAGGTCTCCAGCGCTTCCGCGTTTCGGATCAACACCCCTGCCGTTGCGCCACGCCCGGTACCGACCATGATCGACATGGGCGTCGCAAGCCCCAATGCACAGGGACAGGCAATGATCAACACGGCAACCGCGTTCAATAACGCATAGGCCATACGCGGTTCGGGACCAAGGAACGCCCACATCGCGAAGGTGACGAGGGCAACAAGGATCACGATCGGCACAAAATACCCAGCCACAACATCAGCCAACCGTTGAATCGGTGCGCGCGTGCGCTGCGCTTCGCTGACCATGCGGACAATTTGGGAGAGCAACGTCTCGCGACCGACTCGCTCGGCCCGCATGACGAAACTGCCCGTTCCATTGACGGTCGCCCCCACCACTTTCTGCCCTGCTCGCTTTTCCACGGGAATCGATTCACCGGTGACCATCGATTCGTCGACGGTACTCATCCCATCCACCACCACTCCATCGACGGGTATCTTCTCACCTGGTCGGACGCGTAATTGGTCTCCCACCTGGACCTGGTCCAATGGAATATCCTCTTCGCGACCATCAGCCCGAACAATCCGCGCTGTTTTCGGTGCCAGCCCCAAGAGCGCCTTGAGAGCACTACTGGTTCGACTCCGCGCCCGTAATTCCAGCACCTGCCCCAACAAAACCAGCGCGATGATGGCTACCGCTGGTTCAAAGTAGACGGCGAGCTCTCCGCCGTGACCACGGAACGAATCAGGGAATAGGCCTGGCGCGAGAGTCGCTACGACACTGTAGAGATAGGCCGCACCCGTACCAAGACCGATGAGGGTAAACATATTAAGGTGGCGATTGACGAGCGAGGCCCACGCTCGTTCAAACAACGGCCACCCGACCCAGAACACCACCGGCGTCGCCAGCACGAACTGAAACCAGACCAGTGCTTGTCCTGAAAAGAAGTGCTGCAACGGCTGATTCGGCATCATCTCGGAAATCATCAACGCCAGGATGGGCAAGCCAAGCACAACGCTCTGCCAAAATCGGCGAGTCATATCGACCAGCTCAGGATTGGCCTCTTCCATCGTCACCGTACGCGGCTCCAAGGCCATCCCACAGATCGAGCAACTCCCAGGATCAGCCTGCACAATTTCTGGATGCATGGGACAGGTATATTCGGTCCGCGTGCTCGCAACAGTCACGTCCGCTAGCTCCAGCGCCATCCCGCAGACAGGGCAGGCGCCCGGTTTGGTTTCTGAAACCTCAGGATCCATCGGGCAGACATATTGGACGCTGCCGCCGGCTGGGGCAGGCATCGGCTTCGGAATGCGTTGGTCAGGTGGGGTCAGATAATACTCGGAATTGCCTCTGAATTTTTCTAGACATCGAGTGGCACAGAAGTAATACTTCTTTCCTCGGTATTCGTAGGAACCGGCTGCAGTGGCCGGTTGCACCGTCATGCCGCACACAGGATCGATCTCACCCGGCGTCGCCTGCACCATCATCGGCAGCGGCTTTCGTGGAGCCGGCATCGTGACGAGAGTGAGCGGTTTCTTGCTCAGCGCCCGGTCGGGGTCGGCGCGAAATCGTTC
>JAOUHD010000002.1 GCA_029865345.1 Nitrospira sp. | reverse complement strand
AGGAACTTGCACATAAACGCGCCGTCCGTCGAGCATGCGATGACCCGTAGTTGGCTAATGGAGAACCATCTACTACGTCAAAGAAAACCGCTTGTCAACATAGTCATGTAAGAGCAATTACGTGGTAGGCGCTTTAGGAAACTCTGGAAGAACGGGGGGAGCACATATTTCGCTGGATCGGAATGGATGGCTGTTGCTACCGTTGAGCGAAGATGTTTCAGCGAACCAAGCAGTTCGCATCTACCGTCTCCGCGTCGCGTTGCTGCGCACCAGCCCTCACGGGTGGCGCCGCATGCTCGTCCGCTCGTCCTACAGCTTCGGCTGGAGCGCCGATCATCCATGCCGGTTTCTGAGCCGCGGTCGATCCTTCTCAGACAACAATTCCGCGGCAAGCCCGTTGTTGTCGGAGTTTGCATTCACGACTAACGAGCGCTTTCTGTATGACGTGCGTTTCCGGGACGCCCAGGCGCTCATGCCGGTGTGGCGGCATCAGGTTGGGCTGGAGACGATCCTCGCGGCGGGGCCGTCAGATTCCTTCATCCGATAAATCGAGGGCCGAGGTTCCCCACCACTCGGGCAGGCTTCTGGTCCCGTTGAGCTCGCTCTTCTCGCTGAGTTGTTGACGCCACGCTCTGTGGTGCATCGTCTGGCAGAGTTGATCGACGGGAACTTCGCCGATTGCCGGATCGCTCAGGAATTGCGTCACCTGCGTCCCTGGCTCAACCTGCGATCGGGTATCCAAGGTTCTGAGGAGTTCATGAGGGAACACTGTTAACTGATTTGGATGGTTGGGCTAAATATCTAAAGTATGGAAACCTATAAGGGGACGCCTCAAGATGATGCGACACAAGCATTATGCGACCACTGAGATCTATGTCGAAGAGGTACAGAAGGTCCTGGATGGGGCGGAGGAGACCGTGACACAGATCTGAAGGGACCTAGTGCCGTCGAATCGTCACGCAAGTCGTTCATCCCGAACTTCGGTGCAGGCTATCGGCAAGGTCATACCATCAGCACGGCGTTCATCGAGTCGACCATCAACCAAAAATACGGGGGCGCAAACCACACGTTTCATTCTATGGATTCCACGGATTCTATGACGTCACCCTTTACCCTGACCATCGACTGGCTTGGCTTCACGTTACCGACTGCCTCGGCGCGAGAGACCATGGAAGTCTTGGGAGGCGATTGGACCAAGACGAAAGGCGGATTCCGAGGCTATCGGTTTGTCTGGATCACAACAAGCACCGGACGCGGGATCGGCAAGCTCGGAACCGGCGTCGATCGAAATCCGGCGGAAGTCCATGTTGATCTATCCGGGGGCCTTGTCGCCCAGTGGCCACCAGAGAAAGTGCGGGCCATTCTGCAATGGGTGCTTGAGAAACACGGGCACCTCACCCGGCTTGATTGTGCGCTGGATGACCGGGTCACCTCCGTCTCACTGATGACCATCAAAGACGCAATAGCGGCGGGGCAGTGTGTCACCCGAGCCAAATGCTGGCAGAAGACATGGTCAGGGTTGATCCATGAGGGGACAGCGACCGGCGAAACCGTCTATCTCGGCAGTCGGAAGAGTCAGACCCTCCTCCGGATCTACGACAAACGGCTCCAGATGCAGGCGCAAGAGCGTCTTGATTGGCAAGACTACGGTATCCGCTGGGAACTCGAACTCAAACAGGACCGAGCCCAGCTCTGTGGGCACGCCCTCGCATCCATCGATGACACCCACTGGTTGGAGTTCATCGTTGGCGTCCTGCGGTCCCATGTCGATTTCCGGGACACCCAACGAGACGAAGACGAGGAGTACCGCTATCGAGCGCCGCTTCTTGACTGGTGGACAACGTTGACCGATGGCTTTCGGAAATCCCGTCTCGTCATGGAGAAGGCGCCCCAGACCCTCGCAGAAGTTAAAGGCTGGCTATACCAGTCGGTAGGACCGCTCTTAGCCGTCGTCCTAGAACAGCCCGGTGGACTCGACTGGATGCAGCGTATCGCCAAAGCCGGGAAGAAGCGCTGGAAGACCAAGCATCATCGACTGTTGGAGCAGTCCGGCCACAACGGAGAACCGGCAGAGGCACGGCCGATCGAGTCGAATGGATCTTGATAACAGACCCTGTCCCCCACTACCCACCAGGGACAGGGTCGAATCCGAGCTGCTGGGCGTCGCTCGGTGCAGCTGTCGGGCCTGAAGTCGCAGAAGGCCCCGTCAGATGCTCCTCAGCGGGGCCCAGCCACTACCTGAGACGCTGGCGTGCTGACGCGAGCGCGAAAGGGGGCGCGGGGGTGTCGCAAGACGCCCCCGATTGGGGAAGCCATGTTGCTCACGATCAAAGAACTCTCCAACCAGCTGAATATTAAACAATCGACGCTCTATCTTTGGGCGAAGCAAGGCAAGATTCCCTGTCAAAAGATACACTCCCTGATCCGCTTCGACGCAGAAGCGATTGCCGTTTGGCTACGTTCATTCACTCCGCACCAGGCCACGACCGCCCTATCACTGCCCCGTGATCCAGCACTCGACCTCGACCGGATCATTGAAGCGGCGAAACGGCAGGGCTATACTCCCGGCCACGGGGAAACCATAACACCGAGTCCCACTCGAAAGGAGTGAACTGATGGGGCTCGCAAAAAGAGGGAACACGTGGTGGATGTCGTTCACGTATCGCGGCCAGCAGGTCAGACGATCCACAGGAACTGGTGATAAGCGGCTGGCCGAGGCGATCTTAGGCAAGGTCAAGGTCCAAATCATTGAAGGTCGGTTCTTTGAGAAGCAGGAAGCACAAGAGCGGAGCTTAGCCGAACTCATGGATCGTTACGCGAATGAACATGCGGCAAGGCGCGCGAATCACCGGCGGGAATTGACCAGTATCCAGAATCTCAAGAACTTTTTTGGGAATCCAACACTGGATCACATCACGCCGAAGCTGATCGTGGCCTACAAGAACAAGCGGTATACCGATGGCGTCAAACCAGCCACGATCAACCGGGAGCTCGCGACCTTGAAGAAGGCGTTTAACCTGGCTCGTCGAGAATGGGAGTGGTGCACCGATAATCCCGTGTGCCGAGTCTCGATGGAGCGAGAGAACAATACGCGGGACCGCTGGTTGACTGTAGAGGAAGAGCAGCGGCTTCTGCCCGCCACCGCTCCATGGCTGCGCGAAGTCATCGTGTTTGCTGTCAATACCGGGATGCGTATGGGAGAGATTCTGGCCCTCACCTGGGCCGGTGTCGATCTGTTCCGTCGAACCGTCACGATCTTTCGGTCAAAAAACGGAGAACGGCGGACAATCCCGATCAACTCAATCGTCCTTGATCTGCTCAAAGACAAGCACGCGGCACGTTCACGGATGACTGATGTGGTGTTTCATAGCCATGCCGGGACAACTCTCGATGGCAGCAACATACGGCGAGGGCTGAATACCGCGCTGATGCTGGCGAAGATTCAAGATTTCCACTTCCATGATCTTCGCCATACGTTTGCCACGCGGATCGTCCAGGCCGGGGTGGACCTGTACAAGGTGCAGCGTCTCCTCGGGCATAAGTCGCCGATCATGACGCAGCGCTATGCCCATCATTACCCGGAAAGCTTGCGAGAAGGGGTAGAGGCGTTGGAGCCAGGGCGGTCGTTTAGCACAAAATTAGCACAATCGCAGGTTCGATCTGGTGAGGCTTCTCTAAGCTGTTGAAAGAATGGAGCCGGCGACCTGGATTGAACAGGCGACCTGCGGTTTACGAAACCGCTGCTCTACCAACTGAGCTACGCCGGCACCTGGGTGAGACAGAAGGGGGGACTGAATCTCAGTCCAGCATGATAACGGCCACCGGCGAGCCTGTCAATAAAGCAGATTGGGCTCACCCAAATCCTTATGGCCCAATCTGCATCGGATTGGGGCCTGCAACTGATGAATCAGCAGGAAGGTGTGGAGGCTTCTGTATCGGACCAGGTTTTGGGTTATGACCTCTCGCCAGCGGATGGATTCGCACCATGCCTCCCCGGCCAGTCGCGGGTAGACAGAGCGCATCTTGTTTGTTCCCGAATTGTTCACGAGCCACCAGAGCCGCCTGTCCACGAGCATAGGTACAGAGTTCACCGGCGATGACCGTTCCATCTCGATCCACATCAGCGAGACCTTGCAAACCCCTTAACAGATGATAGGTAAACAACCCGTGCTTGCCTTCGTCATACGGATCGGCCTCTTGCAAGCTTCGATTACCCACCATCCACATCTCCACATCTTTCCGGGCCTCGCTGACAGGGGATTCCCAGGCAGGCGAAGGGATGTCGGCAAGACCAGCGCCAGGAGACGGGTCCATCGAGACATCAAACATCAGAATTGCCCGCCGGATTGGCAATCGAGAGAGCGCCTCCTGAAGGCGGGCAAGTGGGTATAGCTGCTGCTTCGCCTCGGAGAGTGTCCCATCATGTGGCACAAGCGAGATCGCACCGGTCCCGCCATCTACGAGTGCTCGCCCGGCAAAAAATATATACACAACGGTCTCTCGGTCCGCCCGCTTTCGCAGCCATTGCTCAAACACGTCTTCCAGATCCCGTTCGAGGGCCTGTCGGTCGAGCAGTATGCGGATGCGCTCGCCTGGGACACCGCCGATGATGCGCAGATATTCAGCCATGACTTCCGCATCGTGGCGCGCATACTTGACCGCCGGCATCTGTTCGTCTCGAAACGTCCCGATGCCGATCGAAATGATGATGGCCTTCGGCTGATGGAACGCCGCCAGAGAATTCGGCAGGTTGTCGACATTCGGAACCAGAGCCGGGTTGATGCCTCTGGGTTTGACCCCAAAACTAAAAACCTTGGGTGGCGGAACGGACGTCACCGGACTAGTCGTCCGCAAGTTCAGCGTTAATTCTCCATGGAGGGCCTCTTGAGCGGCAGTCACCCGCTGTGTCATCGAGGTCCGTTTAATCTCTCCCGATTGGAGCATGCCGAGGTGGACTTCAGAGGGAAACAAAGCCGCTAAGTCGGTTTTTCCTTCAACTATCACCATCACATCTTTTGCCTCCCCCAGGCCCTCGTTTTTGACTTCAATTTGGATCGTGAGGGATTCGTCAGGCTGAAGGAATAGGTCTCCGTTTTCATCTCGGATAATGGCACGAAAACTCAGTTGCGCTGGCCTACCTGTCGTACTCGAAGCCACCTGCGGTTGTTTTTCCGTTGCCTCCATCACCGTGGGGAGCGACGTGATAAGGCCCGCTGCCGACGGCTCCACGGAGGAGCGTGGACGTGATGCTACTGGAACCCATGTGTCTCTTTGAGCAGCGTACTCCCGGATCTGCGCCGATTGCCCGATCTGTTGAGCCAATCCGTTGGTCGCGGAGTCAATGGCATCTTGAACTATCGCCTCCAGCCCCTCCACCTGACACGGCTGTTCTCCGACCATTACCATACCAAGGCCGGTACCTTCGAACTTCTTATTGAAGAGCAACGTTCCCTCGCGCGCTAAAAACACCATTTCAATTCCCACCGTGACCTTTGCGGGATAGGTTCCAGGCGTTTGCTTTGGAACGGCGAGCTCGATCCGCCTCACTCCCACTCCAACTTCAACCACTCCGTCTGAGGCGATGGGTTCATCCGCGTGGCTCTGGGCCGCGACACCGGTAAAGACTCCCGTCAACTTCCTCGGAACGGAAGTGACAAGCGCATGCGTCAGGGACAAGGATCTCACCTCGCCACAACCATCGTGGTATGGCACCTCAGCCGTGGTCACACTGGGGGAAAACCAGATCACCGGCGTCAGAGGAATCGGTTGAGTACTGACCGGTTCCTTCCCTCGCTTGAGCAGCGAACAGCCGACACCTGATAGGACGAGTATAAGCACCACGCAGGAGATAAGAATGTGGCGGCATGACTGGGAATAACCAGTCAGTATAGGTTGTAGCTTGTTCACGCTGTGGTTATACCGAATTCATACTGGCGTCACAACCGGGGGGAGCCGCATTGACAGCCCATTTCACCTGGGCTAAGGTCGCGGCATGTCCGGTCCGGTCGCGTCTTCATCCACTTCCTCTGGAATTTCTTGGTCTGCGCTTGCCCGATTGATCCGGCTGCCAAACCAGACCGGTACCTATCTCTTACTCCTGCCCACGCTCTGGAGCCTCGTGCTGGCTGCTCGAGGGATTCCTCCGCCTCACCTATTAGTTATTTTCATCGGCGGATCGTTCCTCATGAGAAGCGCTGGCGTCATTATGAATGATTTAGCAGATGAAACATTTGACCGGCAAGTCGCACGGACTAAGACGCGTCCGTTGGCTTCTGGCGAATTGTCACGCCGCCATGCGCTGATTCTACTCAGCCTGCTGCTTGTCGTGGCGGCAAGCCTCCTATTCTTCCTTCTGCCGATCGTAACCTGGCTCGCCCCGGTCGCGGCCTTTCTTGCCGCCCTCTACCCATACTCCAAACGATGGATTCATATCCCGCAAGCCATGCTTGGCATAGCGTTCGGCTGGGGAACGATCATGGCTTGGGCTGCGGTGCGAGGACAATTAGAGAGCTCAGCGTGGTGTCTCTTTGGAGCAACCGCCGCCTGGGCCATAGCCTATGACACGATCTACGCGATCCAAGACCAGGAGGATGATCGACGCGTTGGGGTCAAGTCAGCCGCGCTGTACTTCGGGGATTCGGTTCACCACGGCGTGGGATTGGCGTTCAGTATCATGCTGGTGTGCTTAATCGCCGCAGGGTGGTTCGCTCAGCTCAGGTGGCCATATTATGCAGCACTATTGGGCGTATCGGTATTTTTCATACTCCAGGTCATGCGCCTGCGGAGACCGATGACACCGACTCACGCGTTCGCCATGTTTCGCGCACACGTCTGGGCAGGCGCTGCCATCCTTCTCGGATTACTCGTCGGGTTAGTGGGTTAGGGCTTTTCGACCGGCTTCTCGGCTACAGGTTCAGACTTTGGCGCCCGTAAGGTGGCCACATACATCGTCACAGCTTTGGCATCCGCATCATTCAAACCCAAGGCGGGCATCCGTGTGTGCGAATCCATCGCCTGTGGATTCTTGAGCCAACGATACACCCACGTGGCATTCAACCGAAATCCGGCTCGATCCAACGCGGGACCGATCTTACCGCCTTCACCGCCGACATTGTGGCACCCGTTGCAACCATACTTATTTTCATAGAGTTGCTTGCCACGATCGACCAATTTTGCAACGTCTGCAGGCTTGACCGTCAGATCTGGCCTAGGAATACTGAGTCCCTTTCCCGCTCTCGTAGAGAAATTGTTGAGGGCAACCTGGGCCACATCCATCTCTTTCTTGGCTTGCCCCATCGTTGCTTGTTCAGCCGCATAAGCGGATTCATCCACATCGACATCTTTCTTCAACTGCTCGCTCTTCCGCTCCGCTTCATCGCTGGCTTTCTTTTCGGCTGCTTCATAGGCCTGCTTGGCCTGTTCAAACTTGGCCTGAGCGGTCTTCAATCCTTCTTCCAAGGAAGTCTTGCGTGCCGCGACGTTAAACTCCATCTTCGTTCCGTGCAACGTGCGCACATATCCGACAATCGACCAGAGTTCATCCTCAGAGAGCGTATATTTAAAGGTCGGCATAGTGGGCACGGCAAAGTCGTCATCTCCGATCGTATCTCCACCTTCCTCACTGGTGTCCAGCATGTCCCGCGAGATAGTCGCAAAGAGCTCCTCATCCTTGAACGTGCTCATTTCTGACTTATTCGACAAATCCTTAGGCTTTGGATCGGGCATAGCCGACCAATTAAACCCTTCATTTTGCTTTCCGCTCTCGCCGTGACAATCGCTGCAATAGTGGGTATAGAGTTCATGCCCACGTTTTTCCTGTTCGTTGGCGCAGCCACCGGTGATGAAAGCCAAGCCTCCGATCACGCCCACTGCCAATCCTATGATACCCAGCCTTGGCGCCTTCATGCTCACTGCCCTTTCTTGAGTTTTCGGATCAGGACAAACTGAAACCCCAAGCCCAATACAGCAGCGATCGCCGCGTACATATAGCCGGAATAATCAGGCGGGGCATCGGCTCGGAAATACCACCAAGACGAGACCGCTTTTTGAGACCCCTTTTCAACCAATTCGCCGACGGCATCTTTTCGTCCGTCCCATACTGCAAAGGAGATACTCATGAATTGTCCTGCCGTAATTTGCACATCCTCATCAGCATGCCCAGTCAACAATTTCCTTGCAAATACGACTTTCCATGTCCCGTTAGAATAGACGCCCTTGGCTGTCACATCCTGATGTTCTTGTGGCTTTAATGTGCCAAAACCTTTCGCACTCATGTCGATGGCCTTGCCGGTCTTATTTTTCCAGAACCAAATATTGACCGGCCCGCCTTCTACCTGGAGCATTGGCTGGCCATGGGCGAAATGTGCCTTCTTATCACCCACCATAAACTCCAGTGCTGCTGCGTCATCGGGATCCTGAGTAGGATCGGTATATTCGACCAGCACAGCCACTTGTGTACCGTCATGCAAGGCACGCACGATGACATCCTTAACGGTCACTTCCTGAATACGATTCTGCCAATGGACTTGCGGTGACATCGGAAACGTAGCAGGCGGTGCACTGCTCCAGACTGCCGCACTTGGATCATCTACGGGTACGCCCCCAGTCAGAAGCGTCGCTCGAACCGAGACACTCTCCTGTGCATAGCCAAGCGATGCTCCACCAATAATCATGGCTGCGATTGCTGCCGTTCCACCCCGCAAAACCTGTTTCATGATGCGATTCGCCGGTTTCATGCTGTCCTCGTGCTCCCTCCACAACTAGATCGATCCACGCTGTTCCTTCCCGCTACTCCCAGGTTCGTGGGGATTGATGCGCGCCGTCGTACTCACCTAAGATGATCTTCCAAATCCATTCATCGGGCAACTCGACTTCCCAACGAGGCATAGCCGACTTCCATGGTGCACCTTCAATCGGAAGACCGACGCCGCCCTTTTTGATGCGCCAGAATAGATAGCTTTCTTGCAACATAGCGATCGTCGTGGGGTCGGCAAAATTGGCAGGCGCTGGAATAAATCCACGAGCCGCCGGCCCCTTCCCGTCAAAGTTTCCACCATGACATGGTGAGCAATAGGCAGCGTAAAAACCCTTCCCCTGCATAATATTTTCAGGAGTTTTAGGAACAGGATTTGACAGGCCCGTGTATTCCCCTGGCGGTGCTGGATGAATTGTTCGGCTTTCCGTCGGAGGGAGGTCGCTCACTGCCGTACTTCCGTATGTTTGCCAGCCCACCAGCAACGGAAACAGAATGAACACGCCATAGCGAAGCGCTTGCAGACCACCGATGTTCTCTCCGGTCAGAAATCGTCGAATTGGATCCCAGAAGGCATCCTTCGATTCACCGCTCAATGTTTTAAACATGAAAATGCCGCCCGCAGTCAGCAAGAGGTACAGAAATATGAGGCTGGAGGGAAGGGGGGCAGAGCCAGGTATGTTAGGCAACCCAAACTTCAGAAACGCATACATGGCGACCATGAGAATGATTGGCTTCCCTAACGCTCCCATAACAATCCTTCCTCCCTAATTCGTGTGTGCGTCGGCAACAAGCGCAGCTTGCGCGGCCTTCACCGGCGCAGACGGGGCCTTCCCAGGGATATCAAGCTCCGACGTGCTGACAGAGATCGGCTCCCCGCTCATTTGCTGCAGAAACGCGATAATGGCCAATATTTCATTCTTCGAGAGTCCGATCGGATCCTTATTGATAGCTGGCATCGTGGCTGGATAGTCTTTCGGCACGCCACCATGGCGGTAATCCTTATACACGAACGCCTGGGGATCCGTTAGGCTTTCAAAGAGGAAATCCTTGCTCAACTTAGCGCCGATTCCCTTCAAATCCGGACAACGGGCCGATTCACTTGGCCCGATGGAATGACACAGTGCACATTGGCCTTTGCTGAAGAAGACCGTCTGGCCGATGGCAGCAATATCAGTCGGTGTCTTGATATTGGCAATATCGATCTTTTCCTCGGCAGGAGGCAGAGAGGCCAGCTGGGGTACGGCAAGCGACATCAGTGCAAACAACCCCAGCACGATAGCAACGAATCCCGTCACCCTCACAAACACGGCCTTGATGAACAACAGGATCAGAATGCCGATCCCAATTATGGACAGTGCGATTAGTTGTAGTTGTGCGACTTCACTCATGGGCCCTCGAATGTTAAGTGCTGAGTTCTTAGTTTTTCGTCCCTAACTTAAAACTCATAATCAAAATTCAAAATTATCTTTATCTCTGTGACCGCTCTTCTGGAGCCCCTCCGGCCATCGCCGGAATGCCGTGCGGCAGCTCTCCCTTCCCCGGTCCTGGAGCCGCCTTGTACTTATCGCCCATGGTTGCGACCCAAAAGATAAACGCCACGATAAGGCAGAAGGAAAATGTACAGAAAGCCATAATAAACGACGCGCTGCCCAGCGCCGGCGAATAGGCATAGGGCGAGGTATCGCGCATGACTCCGTACACATGCCAGTGGACACGGGACGAGGACCGCGCATAGCCCATCAAGGTCATGAGGAGGATGACCATGATGGCATTGAGAACCAAGGAATACCCAGCGCGTGGCGGCATGCTCCCCCACACCATCTCTGTCGTCGTTTTTGCGCTCTTGAGCAACAGCGCCGTCAACGGCGTGATCGTCAGAATGACAAAGATGACGATCAGCACCTGAGACGTAGAGAAATAATTGATGCGGACGATCGCCGGCACGAAATACCCCCAGACGCCGAGGACGATGACCGCAATGCTTGCCAACACCAACACGGCACCCATGACCGCTTTCGCCAGCTTCGCCCACCCGGCTGTATCCTGTTTCCCTGCCCGCCAATACATGACGAAGCTCATGAACGTAATCAGGATCATGAGGTTGGAGACCGTCATTTTTGCCGACATAACACCGAGGACACCGAGCAATGGATGGTGGGCCCCTCCCATTTTCTGAGCCTCTTCAATGCTAGCCACAAGGGAGTGCGGGGTCATCCACACGGCAAGACACAGCAACAGACTGACTAACATCATCAACATGGCTCGGCGATATTTACCCTCTGACCCGGGAATTCGATAGGTAATCCCCAGCCAAAAATAATAGTTCGAGCCGAGGAACAGGACCCCGATCAACATGGCCTGGAGGATGAAGAGCCAGGACAGGAATCCTCCCATCAGGGTAATGCCCATCTGCTGGTTGTACTGGTAGATTTCCCGCATGAGCCAATAGCCGGCAAACGGTAGGGCCAGCAGACCGAACACACCGATAAAGTTGCCGACATACCCCATCCAATCGTAATGTTCTCGCTCTTCAGGACTCTTCACCGATAAGTACCGGACACCGGCATAGGCCCCGCAGATATAACCTCCAAGGACGACGTTCGCGATAAGGCGATGGATGTTGATCGGCCACCAGGTTGGATTCCACGTTGCCGCCCAGGCCCTCTCAAAGGCAGTCCCGTCTGCAATCACAACCGGGCTGGACTGGAACGTAGCCCAGGCATTGGGGATAATCATAATGAATAAGGCAAAGAAGTTCAGGAGAAACCCGAGAAACACATGCAATGTCTTCTTCCTGCCATCCTGCATGGCATCCCACCCATACCAATACAGATACAGCGTCGCCGTTTCTAATAAGAACAGGAAGCAATAGAGCAAGAAGGAGGGGAAAAAGACGTCTGTCAAATAGTTCATCAGTTTGGGGTAGAACGCCACCAATAGAAACAACAGAATGCCACCGAACAACGCGGTGGTCGAATAGGCGGACGTCAGGAGCTTGGTAAACTCCTTGGCGAGCTTGTCATAACGCTTCTCGCCTCCCCTCCAGGCAATGACTTCGCATAGCCAGGCAAACATTGGCACACCTAAAACGAACCCGGCCAATAAGAGATGCAACTGGGCAACGATCCAAACAAGATTCCGACTACCGACGTAAGGAATATCACGATACTCTGTAGGACCCGCGGTTGTGCCCTCAGCTGCAATCCCGAGTGAAGGAAGGGCCAGCCATCCCGCCATCAACAAGAGACCTGCGAGCCATCCGTCGTGACTTCCGACGGCCCGGAGAGCCCGTTGAACTATGCTAACCCCTTGCTGTATGACGCTCACCTCATCACCTCGTAAGTTACGGTTTCGTCTTGGCAGAAGAGTCCTTAGCCGTTTCACCTTCGGCCTTCCCCTTGCCCTTTTCTTTTTGATCTATTGTGGCGACCTTTTGCTGCTCCATGGCCCCAATTTGTGCCGCAAGCGTCGCTATACGCTGAGCACTGCTGCTCAACGACTCGACCGGTTTGAATACCGGCTCGACCCGTACATCAGGTCTTTTACAGCATTCATGCGGATGGGGAGTCGTCACGGGAAGCATCGACCAAAACATCAGTGAGAACACGACGCCCACACCCGTCAACGACGTCAACATCAGCCCTTGATCGGTCGGCACTCGCATCAAATCCCAACGGGTAATGAGCCCTTGATAATTTGCAGACACCGGACGGGCAATTTCCGCCATGCGTCGAATGCTCTGCCCAAGAATGGAAATCCCGATGACCGCCAAAACGATCAAGACTGCGGACGAAATAGATCCCCAAATCGTGAGCTCAAGACCGATTCGTTCCGCAATAGGAAGACCCGTGTCAAAGAGCTGTCTCATGCTTTCCATTTCGGCCATTGAGTGCGACGCAGCAATGGCAATTTCCGTGACCCGGCTGACAATACACCAGAGGAGCGGAAAAAAGAAAGTCCCAATGAGCGCCGCTCTCCACCAGATCGCAAAACCAAGTCCATCATGGGGTGGCTCTTTCCGAAGTCGTTCCAAGAAGAACGTTCTCCCAACAAGTCCCAGCGCCCAAATGTCGACCGGAATCGACATCCCAAAAATAATCGGCAGACCGATTCCTTCACCAAACTGCGTCTCAAACATGGCGATGATGATGGGAACGGCAAAGACGGTCATGGGACTGGCAAACACTATCAAGAAGGCAAGGCCGAACCTTCCTTCAAAATGGACCAAACCCATCGTCATGGCAAGCACCGCAAACACCGCCTTAATAGGAATCCCAGTCCAACAGGCGGCCCAGAGGATGCTGAACCCGATCTTCGTCGGAGACATCGCTTCGCGATCTTCAGCCATAGCTAATCTGTCCTAGGGCTAATCCAAGAACTCTCGGTTAATCACTGAAGCAACCGTGAACAAGAGAATGAACACCATGATCGCAATCCAGCTGATGAGGGCAATTGGTCGCTTGAAAATATTCCGCTCGGGATCCTTGTCGATGAACGGGAGCGCGACAAGCAACACCATGAAGGCAACCGGCAACGCCACAGCCCCCATAAATTGGCCGAACTCACCCGCGAACAGTTTCAACCGGAGCAGCTGGAAGTAAAACAGAAAGTACCATTCAGGTTCAGGATGGTAGTCCCCTGGGTCTGGCGCTGCCTCGTCCAATAAGACGACCGGTTCCCAAAGGGCCAAGGCGCAGATACTAACGAAGACGAACGCCATCCCGACCATGTCCTTCCAAATCTGACGGGGAAAGAAGTAGTCGGTCTTCGCCTTGAGCTCTTCCACTGTACCGGTAAAGGGTCCAGCAGGAGCGGCCACGCGAAACAGAAAGAGATGGAGTCCGGCGAGGGCCATGAGTGCAGCTGGGAGAACCATCACATGCAGGACGAAGAATCGGCTCAATGTCATCTGCCCAGGAGTCGGGCCTCCTTTCAGAAATCGAGCAATAAAATCGCCGATAACGGGGGTCTTATCCAAAATTTCGACACCAACCGTCGTCGCCCAGAACGCCCGCTGGTCCCAAGGCAAGAGATAGCCTGTAAATCCGAATGTGATCACCACACCGAATAGGGCTAGCCCGACGATCCAGAGTAACTCTCGCGGCTTTTTATACGCGCCCCAGAGAAATACCTGCGACATGTGGGCGATCACACAGACCACCATCGCACTGGACCCCCAAAAATGGTAGCCCAGAAGGAACCAACCATAATCAACGTCGTGAATAATATATTGCGTACTGGCCCAGGCGTGGTCTGCCGTCGGCACATAATAGAACATAAGCAACGTGCCCGTCAGCGCCTGCATCGCAAAGATGAATAACAGGATAGAGCCGAACACGTAGGCCCACCGAGACCCACCAGGAAGCGGCTCATTGAGCATCTTGGCCTGCATTTCCTTGAGGCCAACACGTTCGTCTAGGAAAGCGACAAGCCGTTCGATCGTGCTGGGCTGATGATCGGAAATCGTTGCAGGGGATGAATGCTTACTATCCATATCGCCAGCTTTCAAATGATCCGAATTTGCGACTTCGTACCGGCCTTGAACTCCATGTCGATGACCTCAACCTCTCCCCCTGCAGAAACCCTCACAGGCAATGCGTCAAGGGCGCGCGGGGCCGGGCCATCGAGTACTTTTCCCGCCGCATCATAAATACTGAGATGGCACGGACAGAGAAAGACTTGTCCAAGTGCTTTATGCTGTCGCCACTTGAACGCACACCCTAAATGCGGGCACTTGCCGGAGAACGCGAGGTAGGGAACATCTTTCTTGTTGGTCCAGATAGTCTTTCCTCTGGCATCACGGAATTCGGCGTCCTTACCTTGATAGACTTTCCCTAGAAGCTCTGGAGTGGCCTGTAACACCCAGACATTTTTATCGACTTCGGCCTCTGGCATATAGGCTTCTTTGACCTTTTTCTTGTACTTAAACTGCACACCAACATCTACTTGCTTGATCTTGCTGACATTCCCCACTTTCAGCCATTCATTGTCGAAATCAGCATACATCGGCTTCATGAGAAAGCGGAGAATCGGATAGGCAATGGGAAGACCGATCAAAAACCCAATGACAGTGGTGAAATTCATGAAAAACGTGCGGCGTTTAACACTTTTCTCCAGATCCGGCAGAGGAACCAACACCTCACCCGGGGTCACATGGATATGGTCTTCGAGATGTGAGATCTCCACTTCATGCGTGGTGACATAGTCCTCTCGCTTAAAGGGAGGTAACGCCAAGATCTCCGTTGACGGCGCACGCAACTGCACAAGATCGTCCGTCACAACCTGGACATGGCCCATGGCAACTTGTCGCTCACCGCTCCCATTCACCGATACCACGATGTGGCTGATCTCATGGGAAAGCGGATCAAGCACGACTTTCGTGACTTCGCCGATGTTGAGGTCGGTGCACTGAACCTTGGATTTCAGCTTCGGTTGCAGCATTAGTTTTTCTTGATCGGCTTGGGGGTATTCACCGAGGTGTTCTTGAACGTCCCTAACCAGGCAGCAAGAGCCTGCATTTCCTTGGGATCCATCAGATCTTTAAACTTGTTGGGCATGATGCCCTTCTGCCATTCCTTCTCATACCCCTCGGCCATAAAACTCTTGGGGTTCGAAATTTTCTCTTGAATCTCATCGACAGTTAGCAACGTGCCGATATTATCCAATTCTGGACCTCGCTTCTTTCCACCCTCACCCCGAAGCTTGTGACAGTTGTAACACTCTTGCAGTTGCCACTGCTCCTCGCCCACCTTCATAAAATCACCCGCGCTCGCACTCGCTGCGGTAGGGGGTTTCTCCCCAGCCGGAGGCGTCGACGCAGCCTGAACTCCGCCAAGACCCTTCAGCCGATCCTCAAGCGCTTTGACTTGTGCATCGAGAGCCTTAACACGAGCAATCAGTTCATCCGCCTTCCCCTGTGCTGACTGCTTTCGCTCCTTCTCAAGAAGTTTGCCGATTTTTGCTTTTTCGTCTTCTGGATTAAACTGCGGCAACAACGAGGGCCCGGCTACACCAGCGGTAATCAGGAGGACCCCAAATGCCACGACGGAAACAAGGGACTTCCCACCACTCATGGTTCTGATCGGCTGCGCGTCAAGCAGCATGAAGATGATCGCCCCGATCAGCGCGATGACAAAGAACAGCACTTGAAAGTCAGCCGGCACTGCCTGCGATCGCGCGATACCAACCAACACTCCACCGACCGCCAATCCAACACCTAGCTTTTTCAATATATTCCCCATGCGAATTCCCGTTGCCTCAGTAAGTGTCTTACACTGTGATTACTTGGCTGCGACGGGGACTGGACTCCCCTCAGGCTCTTGGGCCCTCGAAACAGAAGGCCGAAGAGCGATCAGCACAGCGAGACTGACGATGGCAATAAAGAACACGGTAATCGCTGTAATCCAGCCAGCCGAATACGAGAGCGTCGGCGTAAATGACTCCGCCGACAAATCAGATACCAAACTATAGGCATGGAAATACTTCTTCAGTAACGACCGCACGGCTCCCATCAAGCCCATGATCCACGTTGAGGTAAACGCCAAGAAAATCAGAACGAACTGCGAGACAAAATCAATTTTCCCCCAGAGAATCGTGCCCTGTTTGATGGTTCGGTTATACAGGACGAAATTGACGACCGTCACGAATACCAGCGTCAAGATTGCAGATAGCTTTGCTGGCATCGACGACAAAAAGTCCCACCCTTCAGGCAGTTTCAGTTCATCCGGCATATCGGCTCCAGTCGCCACAAATCCGGCAGGAGTCAGCCACACGGCGTCGCTCACGAGCATGACGATAAAGCCGATCTTGATGACAGTCCGCGCAGAGACCGTCATTGGAATGAACCGACCGAACAGAAATGGCGACAGTGCAAGAGGTAGCAGGAGCGCCAACGACATTGGATCGGGAATCCAATATTTATTCATCACCCACATGGTAGCGGGAAGGAGAACCACGAGAACGATTGGAGCCAGAATGGTCGTCCGCACATTTTCGGCTCCTTCGATTCGTTTGACACTGAGCCAACTGTAATAGTTGATTCCCAAGAACAGAAGCCCGATCATCACCCCTTGCATTTCAAAAAACATGGACAGCTGGTCGGCCATCATGTACGGGCAAAATGAAAAATCGTAATCGCACATTTCGTATGCCAGCAAGAGCCCTGTGAACGGCTGCAACAGTGTGCCACCCACTGCAATCCAGATAGCAGCGAAACCCATCCAATCATAGTAGGCTCTCTCCTCCTGCGTCTTCGCCGCCATGTACATATAGGCAGCGATCAGTCCGGCAATGAACCCGCCGAACGCCACATTCCCATCGATTCGGTGAAGACTCAGAGGGAACCAACTTTGGTTCGCAATCTTATCCCACAAGGTAGCCGCAGCGATAAAATCCTGGGGCGAAACCCCCTCGGCTTTCGGCGGGGTATTCATGAACGATGTGGGGCCGTTGATCACGAACAAGATCAGCAAACACACGAGATTCAAGACCACGCCCAGTGCGATATGACGCCCCTTCTTTTCACCTTTCCACACATCCCACGTATAGAGATAGGCATACATGAGGATGGTCTCGGCGATAAACAACGCCGGATATAAAATCGCAAAAACCACATAAAATTGATTAATGAATGATGTGGTGAACTGCGGATAGGCCGCAAGAAGGACGAAAACAAAGAAGCCGCCAGTCACCGCCGTCATGCTGAAGAGAATGACCGTGACCTTGGTGATCTCTTTGGCGAGACGATCATAGCGTGGGTCCTGCTTACGATATCCCAACCATTCCGAAATGACCACAAAGATTGGCGCACCGAGAATGAACGCGGCAAACAAGATATGGAGCTGAGCGACGATCCATACAGCCGTTCGATTACCGGTGTACGGAAACTCCACCGAAGACGCCCCAACCTCCTGAGCGTAGACATTGGTGACAGTTGCCACACACAGCGCGAACAACACCATGAGAGCCAGGAGACTGCTCGACAGTTTTTTCACGATGCCTCGCCCCCTACATTAAGTACAGACTCCAGAATATTAGCCTCACTCTTACTATTCATAAATATACCCAACGAGAAATATACCCACGAGAGCTTCACGTAATAACCTGAGCCTCAGTGACTATACTGACAAGGTACCTAGTACTCTATGAAACATTGAAGGCCAGGCTCCATATAAATTGTCAACAGATATGAACTTACTGGCCAACCGAGCATCGCAAATTTACAAGCCGTTATCTAGGAAATTCCAGAACACTACATAATAAAAAACCAAAAGCCCGAGTCATAGACTTCAACGCGCAATCAAGCAATAGACTCCCGGACGCTGACGACGTGAATACATTCCAGCAGCAACCCCTGCGATCCTGCCACTCACTTCGCACCAACCTCACTCCACTGCTTCGTCTCTTCATTCCAGATTTTTCCGGACAGTGCAAAATTCCGTTCATAGAGCACGAGCTTCCATCGATCTTCCTCTGAGAGCTTGCTCTTCCAACCCTTCATCTTGGTATTGGCTACACCCTCGGAGATGCGCCAGAACCAAACGGAGTCTGAATAAAGTTTCATGCGTTCAGGATTTCGGAAATCCGTGGCACCTGCCTTTACAGGCTTTCCGTCCTTCCCATGACAGCTGGCACAGTTCACATCAGGGTTTGTCTCGCCGATGAAGAGCTTGCGGCCCTCTTCCAGCTTCTGAGCATCGCCCCACCAATCTGCCGGCATACGCTTATCAGCATATTCTGCAGGAGCTGGAGGTGGCGGCACAATCGGGCCTTCTCCGCCCTGCTCTCCACCACAACTCGATAATAGTCCGAGACCCATAACCAACAGAACGTGAATCAATCTTATCCTCATATTCATGACAATCTCTCACTCTGTCATTAGGAAAGATTCTCGCCAAGACGACGCGGTTGAAAAAGCGGCAGACAAAAAAAACGCTTCCGCCGAGGTATCCCACCTCTAACAAAAGCGTTCTGGCTACAATTTCGTCGATAGCTCTGCACTAAGGCCCCGCCACACATAAACCGATTCGGCAAGACACTCCGTAGCCCCCAAGGCCGTCATCAGCGATTATGATTTTCTCTTACCCTGCGACTTCACCTTGCCCCGATCTCTCTTCCGCTGAGAACGGGCCAGCTTCATCCCAATAACACCGCCAGCTACTGCAACCACCGCCCCGCCCCCCCACCAAATCCAGATAGGAGGCCCACTCACCTCACAACCAGTTCCAAAGTTAACGCGGATTTTCCGATCACTCTCTAAATCTTTTTGGTCGAATTCAACCTTAAGGTGTTGCTGCTCCCCTCTCGCCTCTACCAAAAGGGGATCACCAAAATTGTCATTGTGCAGATGAAATATCGCTTTATAGTAGCCATATCCATCCGTCCGCACAACCTGACCGTATGAAATCTTGGTGTCCTTGACAAGAACGTCTGCACTCGACATCCCCTTCCCATCCGGCCCGCACACATAACCCTCGACCATGAAACGATGGTCCGCTTCATGCGTGGCTAGAGCCACCGGTGGAAACATGACGCTCATTACGAGACAGCAACTCAGGACGGACAGTACCGCTAGACTTCGACTAGCAAGCTTCGGACTTGACTGCTGACTCGTCGCTTGCTCTTTTGAAGAAATACTCACTCGCTGTATAACGAGCACGCTAGGTTTCGGGCAGGCGTTTCTAACACAGCATTCCATCTTTGTCAACGAAAGGGGCGGTGATTTCGCTGATACACAAAGGCCTTTCGAAATTTCTATTTTTCAGAATCAGCGGAGATGGCAGGAGCTTCAGAGATAGCCCTTCGTACGCGTGACCGCCTCGATTTTCTCGGCTTCCGTTCGACGCTCAGACTCTTTCTTGGACACCCAGGTCTCCCACGATTTTCCGTTTGCGGTGTCTTCCCCGGTGAAGGCGATCGTGGTGATATCTCCATACGGAATGCGTTGAGCATCCGTACGGTCAGCGGAAAATAGCTCAAGATAAGGATCAGCAGTTCCGGCATGTCGATTATAAATATATCCGGTGACTGACTTGCCAGAACGGAGCGTTAACGTCACATCACCACGATAGTCGAACGCGAGTTCGACAGCTTCCGTTATTTCCGCGGTAGAACTCGGCGTAAAAAGACGCCCTTCGAGAGAATCGGTCAGGCTCGCTATATGATTTTTTGTGTCAGTCATGGTGAGGTTCTCGTTCGTGATGTCTATTTCGTGAAGCGCTGTCCACTCTGGCGAGCTAAGGATGCCCCTCGCCTCGCTGAGTCGAAGCGGGCTTCACGAGCACTGCTATCGCGAGGTAGGCGATAATGTCAGTTTGGCCGTCCGAACAAATCCAGAGGCCGTACTAAACGTATCTTCAACTGCAGAGGCCTCATAGCCACAATGGACCATGCAATCGGCGCACTTTTCATTCCGACCAGTTCCGTACTTCTCCCACGCCGTCAACTCCATCAACTCCCGGAAGGTCGTGGTATACCCCTCTTGGAGTAAATAGCAGGGCTTCTGCCATCCAAACACGTTATACGTTGGATTCCCCCAGGGCGTACATTCGTACTGACGTCGCCCCATAAGGAAATCTAAAAACAACGGCGATTGGTTGAACTGCCAACCTGGCTTGGGGCGAGAAAGGATCTTCGAGAAAAGCTCTTGAGTCCGCTCCCGCTTCAAGAAGTGTTGCTGATCTGGAGCTTTTTGATAACTATACCCTGGGGAGATGGTCATCCCCTCGACGCCGAGGGCCATCATTTCATCGAAAAATGTTCTAACCCGCTCTGGATTCGCATCATCGAATAATGTGGTGTTAGTCGTCACGCGATGACCCCGCTTGAGTGCCGCTTTGATCGCCTTGACTGCCACCTCATATACCCCATCGCGACAGACAGCCAAATCGTGTTCATCCTTAAGTCCATCCATGTGGATACTGAAGGTTAAGTACTTCGAAGGCTGATATTCGTCCAACTTCCGCTCCAAGAGGATGGCATTCGTACAGAGATAAATGTACTTCTTCCGATCTACCAAACCCTTTACGATCGTTGCGATTTCAGGATGAATGAGTGGTTCCCCCCCAGGAATACTCACCATGGGCGCTCCGCATTCCTCCGCCGCCGCCCAGCATTGTTCAGGGGTTAACCGCTTGTCGAGGACATGATCAGGGTACTGAATCTTCCCACAGCCAGCGCAGGCTAGGTTACATCGAAAGAGCGGTTCAAGCATCAACACCAAGGGATATCGCTTCACTCCCTTCAACTTCTGGGAGAGCACATACGTCGCCACTGTATACATTTGGGAAATCGGAACAGCCATTCCGTTCTCCTTCACTCGCTCGCGTTATTGTTCTTGCAACCCTGTATATATGAGCAGCTACGAGTCGTAGCCGCACTTTGGAAGCACATGAATGGTCGGGATTGTAACATCTCACCTAAGACGCGTCAATTTCTGTAGATAGCCCTGTCTAGGTCTTCCATGCACCACACAGTCGACGGGAACCATCCCATCGCTTCACATGCAAATCAGGTCTGAACGTAAGAGCTATCTTGGTGAATCTTTCATTACTGCATCCCATCACGAGGAGAAGTACCTTCGATGCAATGTGGATCCTTGTGCCCACAAGCTGGAGAATGCCTCCATTTGCAGTTTCCCTTAAGCGAGAATGTAAATGGTACGCCTATGAGAATACTGGAGACGTTTTTTCACCAGCGACAGTGCCAATAAAGCGATAAAGAGTCGGCAGGTCAGGTGAAGGTTGGTATGGAGGCGCCGAGCGGGTTCGAACCGCTGCATCGCAGTTTTGCAGACTGCTCCCTTACCACTTGGGTACGGCGCCTCAGAGGTCGGCATTATAGTCGCTTCGTTTTCTAGAACACAACACGCGCGAACCTGATATTCCACCTACCGGCAACTTCTCCGAGAATCGAGACGAGCGTCTTGGTTATTCCCGGGCGTCTGGGCTATGCCTCACGGACCATACGAGACGAGCTTGATTACATTTTTTCATGATGCAATCCTGGATAGCTCAAACCACCCCTACTGCTGAGAAGCAATCCGTACAAGATCAACATCGCGATACCAAGATGATGGTAGCTCTTCAGTGCCTCCCATCTTACCGAACCCACGACTTCATAATTCAGCACCATGGTCAACACCACATACACGGCCAGCATGATGTATCCCAAACGACTCAACCCGCCGCTCACCTGAGCTGCTGCCGCGGCGACGACACAGGCCGCTGGGATCAGCCATACCAGATGCTGGTCCCAGGTGATAGGAGAGAATAATAAGGCCAAGACCAAGGTTCCAGCGCAATCCCGTGCCCACGTTGGATCTCCTGGCCCTTGAAACGCGCGACAACTTGACCACGCAAATAATCCAAGTAGGCTGATCGCAGCAACCCCAACAATCCCGTTCGCAACCGGGGACGGCAGATCTAACACCGGTTGATATCCTGGATCCACCTGCCGAAGCCGATGGGTTGGTGGGTATGTGACCAGGTAGCGCAGCATGGTATGGCGGAGCGAGAGGTTCGCCTTCTGGAGTTCATTTTCCTGCCGACCCTCTGCCTGCCGATCAAGCACGGATAACAGGGCATTCCTGGTCCATTCTGTATGATGCTCCCACCAACTTGTGGGTCCCATATATAAGAGGGGTAACAGAACCCACAAAACCGTGGCAAGTACCGTGTACGAGGCGACTCGCCATTGCCGTTTCCAAAGAAACAGAAGCACGAAGAGTGCTGGAGTGAGCTTGAGCACGATGCCAAGTCCAACTAAAGCTGCTCCCAGCCGTTCCTTCCCAACCCATATCGCGTAACTGCCGCCGCCCAGAATACCCAGCAGGATGAGATGCGGACCTCCGTCGTCGAGATCGTTCAAGATAAATTGTAGCGTCAACAACCCTGCACCAATACCGACCAAGAGCCGGCTCCACACATTCGCGTCTGATCTGCCACACAACATGCGGTGGAACAACATGATAGTGATGGCTAAGCATCCGACAGCGACGGCATAGCGCAAAGCTAAGCTCGGGTTTCTGTCCAGAGCGAGCAAGGGGGCGAAATAGATGCCGGTAGTCGGTAAATACATGTAGCAGTAGTCATTGGCGTAGAGATAGTCCCCCGTGAGAAAGCGTCGTCCGATCTCGCGATGGATATCGATGTCACGGAAGTGGAATGAGCGCCCGAAGGAAATAATGTAGCCATGCACCATCGCGGCAATCGCGAGGCCGACCTTCACGAGCCTCACAAAGAGAACGGATCTGACAAAGTCATTGATCCAGTGAATGATCGGCTTTGATTCCATAGTTCACTGGCACAAATACATGACCCTTGAAGAACACGTCAATCGTTACTTTTGCAGAAGAAGTCTGGAATTAGATTACGTAGGTGAGAAGAGGCCTTAACAGCGGCCGTTACCTGCGAGGCAAGACCGGTATTTCTTTTCCAAGCGTTGAGAGATGATCCGACTGAGGGATAAGAGGTTCCCAACCGTTTTCTGCCGAAGACGCAGTAGATACACCGTTCCCTTCCGCCTCTTTTTCCTTAGCAAGCTGCTCCACTTCCTCAATGAGTGTATCCATTAATTCTTCCATGGGAACCTTGCGGACAAGCTTACCCTTCTTGAACAAAATACCTTTGCCCTCACCGCCAGCGATCCCGATGTCGGCCTCTTTGCCCTCTCCAATGCCATTCACAACACAGCCGAGCACCGACACGTTCAGCGGGGTCTTAATATGGCCAAGTTTCTTTTCCAGCTCGTTCGCCATGCGCACGACATCGATCTCCACACGTCCGCACGTCGGACAGGCGATCACGTTGATCCCACGATGCCGCAGTTCCAAAGACTTCAGGATTTCGAAACCAACCTTGACTTCTTCCACCGGATCAGCAGCGAGCGAGACACGAAGTGTATCGCCGATGCCTTGGGACAACAGGTAGCCGAGCCCGATCGACGATTTTACAGCGCCAGTCATGGCCGTGCCGGCTTCTGTAATGCCGATGTGCAGAGGATAATCGGACTGCATCGCAAAGAGCCAGTAGGCATCGATGGCATGCTTGACGTCGGAGGCCTTGAGCGACACCTTCATATTGGTAAAGCCGACGTCCTCCAGCGCATGCACCGCGTTGAGCGCCGATTCGGAAAGCGCTTCAGGCGAAGGCCATCCGTATTTTTCCAACAACGGCCGTTCGAGCGAGCCTCCGTTGACGCCGACTCGAATCGGAATGCCATGATCATTGACCGCTTTGATTACTTCTTCAACTTTCCACCAGGCGCCGATGTTGCCGGGATTGATGCGGACGCAATCGACGACTGTGGCAGCTTTCAAGGCAAGGCGGTGATCGAAGTGAATGTCCGCGATCAACGGCACCGTCATCGCTGCTTTGATCTGAGGCAGGACCGCGGCGGCTTCCTCGTCCGGCACGGCCACACGGATAATTTCACAGCCAGCGGCTTCAAGCCGGTGAATCTCTGCGACCGTTGCAATCACATCGCGTGTATTTGTCGAACACATGGATTGCACGGACACAGGAGCATCGCCTCCGACCTTCACCGTGCCGACTGAAATCTGTCGAGTTTTTCGCCTGGCGATATGCATCTGTCGTGACCCTCTTACCCCTTACTCTTTACCCCTCACCGTCTTGATCAGCTCCCCTGTTCGTCTCCATGAGGATGGCCGATCAGCGCCGAACCTGTGAGTGATGATTTCACAGAGGGTGCTTTGCCGATCACTTCCTTCACACTTTGATAGATCCCTTCAGCCGTCAAACCATACCGTTCCCGCAATAAATCTTGTGGCCCCTGTTCAATATACCAATCGGGCAGGCCTAGAACCTTTGTCTTCACATCGCTAATCCCGGCCTCTGACAACGTTTCGAGCACCGCGGAACCGAATCCGCCCATCCTGCACCCCTCTTCGACGGTGACGACGTAGCGAACCCGCTTTGCGACATCCGTGATGAGTTCGTGATCCAGCGGCTTGGCAAATCGAGCGTTCACCACGGCAGTAGACACGCCTTCCTTGCTCAGACGCTCGGCGGCTTGATGCGCCTGCCAGACCGACACGCCGATTGCGATAATGGCTACGTCCGTCCCGTCCTTGATCAACTCCCCTTTACCAATAGGCAACGCCTGAGCCACCGCATCCATCGTGACCCCGAGACTGACGCCGCGTGGATAGCGCACGGAAATTGGGCCCTCATGCTGTACGCACGTCTTCATCATATGCTGCAATTCATTTTCATCTTTTGGCGCCATGACGACCATGTTGGGAACGTGGCGCATATAGGCGTAGTCGAAGGCGCCATGATGCGTCGTCCCGTCTTCGGCGACGAGCCCGCCGCGATCGATGCAAAACACGACGGGAAGGTTCTGCGTCGCCACATCGTGCACCACCTGATCGTAGGCCCGCTGGAGAAAGGTCGCATACATGACAACAACCGGCTTTATGCCCTGCGTCGCAAGCCCCGCAGCAAACGTCACCGCATGCTGCTCGGCGATGCCGACGTCATAGAGACGATCTGGAAATTCCTTTTCAAACGCCGTCAGCCCCGTTCCTTCACACATGGCCGCCGTGATGGCCACAACGCGCTTGTCCTCACGGGCCAACTTGACCAGGGCGTCCATCGCAATCGCCGTGTATGAAGGACGTGCTGCTTTCTTGGCCGGTGCGCCAGTCGACCGAACGAACGGTGGACAGGCATGGAACCATACTGGATTCTTCACGGCTGGTTCGTAGCCGAGCCCCTTCTTCGTAATGACATGAAGGAGGACCGGTCCCTTCATCTTCAGCACATTCTCGATCGTAGGAAGGAGATGTTCAAAGTTGTGGCCGTCGATGGGACCACTATATTGGAACCCAAGTTCTTCAAAGAGCAATCCGGGAAGAATCACGCCTTTCGCAAGCTCTTCGGCTCGGCGAGCGAGCTTCTGCATGTCGGAGCCGATGTGAGGAATCTTCCCCAATAGCTGACCAGTCTCTTCACGCATCTTCCCATAGAACTCGCCGGTAATGGTTCGACTCAGGTAGGCAGAAATGGCTCCGACATTTTTCGAGATCGACATTTGGTTGTCGTTCAAAATGACGAGAAAATCTTTTCCGAGCCCTCCGGCATGATGCAGCCCTTCCAGCGTCATCCCCGCCGTCATGGCGCCGTCACCGACAACACAAACAACCTTGCTCTTCTGTTTTAACTGCTCTCTAGCTTCGACCATGCCAAAGGCAGCAGACACACCGGTCCCCGCATGCCCCGCATTGAAGGTATCGTACGCACTCTCTTCCCGTTTACAAAATCCACTTAATCCCCCGTACTGGCGAAGCGTGTGGAACTGTTCACGCCGACCAGTGAGAAGTTTGTGGGTGTATGACTGATTGCTGGTGTCCCAAACAATCTTGTCGGTCGGTGTATCGAGAAGGTATTGCAAGGCGACTGTGAGTTCGACGACGCCTAAATTCGAGGCCAGGTGTCCGCCCACATTTGAGACCGCCCCGATAATCTGTTCACGAATCTCCTGGCACAATGCCGGGAATTTATCCGGAGACAACCGCTTCAGATCGGCAGGACTATGGATCGTCTTCAGTAGGGACATAGATGGTCTCCTTCGTTCGCTACCCCATCGGCAGCAGTCCTACGCACAGGACTAATAGGTACCGTGTGTTCAGGTGCTAATTTTTGGTGGATTTTTACATATGAACCGTATGAAGTCAAGCACTTATGAAATGTGCCTGGGGGAGCGTCCTCTCTTCTGGACCTTGATATAAAGAGACCGTACTGTCCGATTTGGTGTGGACACTGGATGAGTCGGTTAGTACGGAAAGTCGAGCCCGGCAAAGATGGCTCCTCCTTCTTTACTGAATCCGTAATCGATCCGTCCCACCACATTGGGCCGGATGATTCCCCGAAACCCGATACCCGGCGTAATGCGATAATCTTTAAAGCTCACGTTCTTGAACGAGTTGAACACCTGTCCGGTATCGATGAACGGCGCGATCTCAAAATCCGCCATGACCCCGGCCAGACGCGTTCGCACGATATGAATCCGCTCTTCAACACTGAACGCAATCAGCTGCTTATCAATGTACCGATCGACACCAAAACCGCGTAGATTATTCTGTCCGCCCAACGAGCTCTGCTCATAAAACGGAACGTCCGAACCGAGCGTCGCTTGCAAATCTCCACGAATCACCAAAATCGCCCGCTTGGATTCACTCGCAAACATCTTTTTGATCTCGAGGCCATACCTAGAATACAGAGGGTCGGCGCCATTTTTGAAGTTATAGTTCAGTTCGGCGTATGCCGTGACCGCCATCCCATCCGTCGGAGTCACCAAGTTGTTCCGTGTGTCATAATGAAAGCTGATCCGCTGGCCGAGAATCGTCGCCCCTCCTACACCAGGGGCCTCAGGAAAAAGATCTCCAGAAAAAGGAAGTTCCGTGGCGCCCTGTTGAATCGATTGCATGTGCCGCAACCGCTGACTGACCGCGATTTGCGTGACCTCGTTCGCATAGACACCGAATTTCCAGTTCAACCTCGTCTCAGAGGCCGTGTAGTTGGTCTCTTGCCCCTCTACCGTGGTCGGACCAAGCCCGAAAAAACGCACGGTGGCGTTCTTGAAATGCACCGCGCTGAGCCCAATGCTATACCGACCATTGCTGAACCCTGGATCGACATAGCTCACAAGGAATTTCCGCTCGATTCGTTCAGTCCAGGACGCAATTCCTCGGAGTTCTTTTCCTCCTGGCTCATAATGGAACAGATTAATCGTTCCACGAGTGCCGACGATCGAGTTGTAGACCACCATCGGCGCAACTAAATACTTGAGATCCCCGTCCGGTCCCGTGATCAGGGCCGGCACAATCATTCCGATGTCATTGCCGTCGTTTTTACTGGAACTGACGGCGGGGATCGGAAAATACTTTACTTCCGCCCCAGCGCGGTTGGAGAAAATAGGGAAGAGGCTCCACAACAGCAGAAAAACAATCCAAAAGACAAGGCTACGCATACACGTACTCATGATTCCGCAAACGACGTTATGGCGCCTTGAGCTTGTCGGATTTTTTGCGGAGCTGATCGACGAGATCTGAATAAGAAGAGGCACGAAGAATCTTCGTAAACTGCCCGCGATAGTTGTTCACCAGACTGACTCCGTCCACGACGACGTCATAGACCCGCCAATCATCTGCCTTATTGACCAAGCGATAGTCAAGCGGGATCTCCGTCTTTCCCGAAAGCACTTTGGTCCTGACTTCCGCGTACTCTTTCTCCGTTCGTTCATTGAGATACTGCACGCCTTCGCCAGAATAGGTTTCGACCTTGTCCGCGTACGAATTAGTCAGCAGCGTCTGAAAGAGATCGACAAATTCCTGTTTTTGCTGATCAGTCAGCTGGTTCCAGGGAGCTCCAAGCGCCCGTCTGGACATTTCCATATAGTCAAATCGAGCCGACACCACCTTCTCAAGTAGGTGTCGACGTTCCTCTGACTTCGCTGGTTGCTTGAGCTCCTTTTCCTTTACGATACGAAGCACTTCATCGATCGTCGATTTCATGGAATCGGTAGGAGGCCCTGCATACCCTGGTACCGCCATCACCCCGATGCCGATTACAATCATAAGCACCATGAACCACGAGCTGCCGCCTCTCCACTCAATCCACGTATCCCTGATCACTATCATCGCGCCCCTCTCTCCGACACCAAATATATTTATGTTCGTCTTTCCCGCCACGCCTTACGGGTAGATCCGGTTAGTTGACCTTACCATGAACGTATTGACTCACCAATTCCTCCAAGTCGAGGCCTGATTCCGTATCACGAATGGCATCTCCCGGTTTCAGAGGATCTCCTCCTCCTCCTGGCGAGAGCGCGAGGTATTTTTCTCCGATGATCCCTCTGGTCTTGATCGAGGCGATGGTATCCGAATAGAGCTTCGTCCCATTGTGTACCGCCAACCTCACCATAGCCCGGTCCTCTTTCAGTCTGATTGTCTTGACTCGACCCACCTCCACGCCGGCAACCTCCACAGCCGCTCCGGACTTCAGCCCTGTGGCTGAATTGAACAGCGCATCCACTTCGTAGACATCTCCCCCGATGAGTTCCAACTTGCCGAGTTTTATTGAGAGATAGCCCAAACAGACAATCCCGACCAGCACGAAGACCCCGACGATCAGCTCCAATCTGCTTTTCTCCATTATGGCACTCCTCTAGCCCCCAGACACTACCTTGGTGAGCGGCATCGTCCCGCCAACTGAAATGAATTCTCTGATTTCAGGATCGGACGTCCGTTGAAATTCTTCCGGCTCTGCCATCACGGCTATTTTCCCACGTTTCAACATCGCGATATAATCCGAAATCCCGAATATCTCTGGAATCTCATGGCTCACCATCACGGCGGTAAACCCAAACTTCCGCTGCATACTTGTAATCAGATCATGGATTGACTTAGCCATGAGCGGATCGAGCCCCGTCGTCGGCTCGTCGAAGAGGATAATCTCCGGTTGCATCACCAACGCGCGGGCCAGGCCGGCTCGTTTTCGCATGCCCCCGCTCAATTCCGCTGGAAACTTGTGTCCCATTCCCGCCAAACCTACCTGTTCCAGCTTTTCATCGACACGGCTGGTCACATCCGACCCTTTCATTCGAAGTCGTTCTCTGAGCGGAAACGCCACGTTTTCGAAGACCGTCAGTGAATCGAACAGTGCCGCGCCCTGAAACAACATCGCGAACCGTTTGCGCACTTCGTTGAGGGCATGGCCGCGGAGCCGAGAAATCTCGACTCCATCGACCCACACTTCTCCGGAGTCAGGCTGGAGCAAGCCGATCATGTGCTTGAGCAACACGCTCTTGCCTTCCCCACTGCGTCCAATGATCGTCGTGAGTTTCCCTTCTGGTACGTCAAGGTCGATACCTCGCAGCACCGGTTGTCCTCCCAACATCTTTGTCACACCGACGAGCTTCAGCATGGTTACATAAACAATGATGTCAGGAAATAGTCCCAGATGAGAATCAAGACCGACGACAACACGACCGCCTCTGTCGTGGCGGTGCCGAGCCCCTCGGCACTCATCTTGGTGTAAAAGCCTTTATAGCAACAGACCCAGCTCACGATGAGACCAAAACTAACAGACTTGAGAATGCCGCCATAGACATCTTTCCATTCCACCGCAGACTCGATGGAGTTCCAATACGAACCCGCATTCACACCAAGCAGTTCCACCCCGACCAGATGGCCTCCATAGATTCCCACCACGTCGAAGATGGCTACCAACAGAGGCACACCGATCAACCCGGCAACAAGTTTCGGCGTAATCAGGTATTGGAGCGGATTGATGGCCATCGTATCGAGCGCGTCGATCTGCTCCGTGATCCGCATGATACCAATCTCCGCCGTGATCGCGGAACCAGCCCGAGCCGTCACCATGAGCGCAGCCAAGACCGGCCCAAGCTCGCGAATCATGCTGATCGCTACTGCGGAACCCAACAGTCCTTCAGACCCAAACTTTCGTAACGTATAATAGCCTTGCAGCGCCAGAACCATCCCGGTAAAGGCGGCCGTCAGCACGACAACAAACGTCGACTTGTAGCCGATGAAGTGGAGTTGCTTGATGATTTGCCTGCCCCGTAGCGGCGGACGTGCCAACCAGGCGAAGGATGCCACCATGAAGATCAGCATCCGGCCCATTTCCGCCACATAGGCAAGGGCCCATCGGCCCATGAGTGCGAGTAGCGTCATGGTCAAATCGGCGAGAGTGCCTTCTTCGGTCGATCAGTCGCCATCGCTGCCACGTAGCTGCGGAAAAAGGTCGTCAAGGTCTCTGCTGCGACCAAACTCTGCCGACGAAGCCGGCCAAGACCCAAGAGACATGAAGGGGCGGCCAAGATCGTCTCGATCCCTTTCAGCCACCCAGTGGGCCTGAGAAACAGATTGAAGTCAAGTGGAAGATCTTCGTCCAGAAGATCCGAAACGGATCGGATGATCACAAAGGGAACCTGCGCCCGTTGTGCTTGAGCAGCCAAAGCGGAACTTTCCATGTCGAGGCCAATGGCCTGAGTCCTCTGCGCAAACCTTTGCTTTTCTCGGGCACTGCCAATGATGTGATCGGTCGAGACAAACCGCCCAATGTGTTCGGACGGCACCAGGGTCTCGACATACGTCACGGTGAGGTCCCGTTCATCACCCGGCAAATCGAGAACCGCTGACGGCTTGTCGCCATGATTCCCGCAATACACCACTTCACGACCTACCAAGAGTGCCCCGATATCCGCTGCGATAAGCGCACAGGCAAACCCCGTCGACACCACAAGACTAAACGATTGGCTGTCAAGCAGTTGGGCGGCGATTCGCTCCGCTTTTTCAAGACCAACGCCGGTTTGAGCTAGACAATATTCCCTATCGCCTACAGTGCACACGAAAACAGTGCACCCGCCGACTCGACGCTCAACACCCGGAGGAAGCGCCGACTGAACGGCGCTCATTTCCCAAGTGGTGGCGGAAAAAATTGCGATTCGTTTCGATGGCACAGTACCAGATAAGCGCGGGGAAAGAGAATCGGCGTAGGTCAATGCTCGGACCGATACAAGTCAGTTCCTTGAATGTGATGACGAAGTTCGTCAGCCCGGATCTTCCCGCGGGAACGGAGATTACGGTACATCGCTAGAGCCCACAGGGGGAAGTACTGGCAATACCAATGATACCGAAGGTAAAACACGCGCGGAAATCCCGTGCCGGTATGACTAATTTCCTCCCACGAGCCATCCTTCATCTGCCAACGAAGGAGAAACTGCACCCCACGCGCAACACTGAAAGAATCAACCTCATCAGCCGACATCAGAGCCATCAACGCCCATGCTGTTTGCGAGGGTGTACTCTCCCCTTTACCGTGCGCCTCACCATCGTCCCTATAGGAAAGACAGGACTCACCCCATCCACCGTCAGGATTCTGTTTCGACTCCAACCAGGCAACCGCTCGACGAATATACGGCGCCGAAAGATCTTCTCCGATGGCCCTGAGTCCTGCTAAGACAGACCACGTCCCATAGATATAATTAACACCCCAGCGTCCGTACCAACTGCCGTCTTTCTCCTGCTCTTTTTTCAGAAACGCCAAGGCCGGTCCTGCGGCTGGATGCGTCTTGTCGTATCCCAATGCGCCGAGCATCTCTAGACAACGCCCAGCCAAATCGGAGGTACTGGGGTCCAAGAGCGCCTTATGATCGGCAAAGGGGATATAGTTGAAGACGACTCGGTTGTTGTCTTTATCGTAGGCGCCCCAACCGCCGTCGGATCCCTGCATCGCCAAGACCCAGCGCATCCCGCGGCGAATAGACTCGTTCAGTTCGTCAGCATGACCCGGAATCTTCAACTTGGAGAGCGCCATGATGACTACTGCGGAATCGTCAACATCCGGATACGATTCATTCTCAAACTGGAAGTACCATCCGCCAGGTTCCGCATTCGGTGAGGAGATGATCCAGTCACCAACAGTCTTGGTTTGCCGGGACATGAGATACCGACCTGCTTTTTGGAACGCAGGATGATCCTGCGCCACTCCCGCTTCAACCAGCGCATTCATAAGCAACGCGGTATCCCAAACAGGAGAAAAACAGGGCTGGAGATGGAGAGTGGGAACGGACTCACCATCGACCATCGCAGAATCGTAGACTTCCAGCGCCTCGATCTCCCGAAGCGCCTTGACGACCAGGGGATCATCGGCATCGTATCCTAAGCATTGAAGCGCCATGATGGAGTTGGCCATCGCCGGATAGATGGCACCGAGTCCGCCGGCCCCTTTGAGATGATCCACCATCCAGCAAGCGGCTTTGTGCAGCGCTTTTTCCCGTAACACCCGCATGGGCATCCGATCATACAGTTTCAGCATCACATCCAATGCCACGAAGAAGTTATGCGGGGTGAACCAGGCCTGATCCTTGTTGAACGGAGGGTACTTCCAATAACGGACTTCCTGGCGCGAAATGGGGTACAACTCATCAATGCCTTGTTCACGTGGGATTCGGCAGACCGGGCGATGCGCAAATACAATGAGTAAGGGAATCAGCACGGCCCGGGACCAATACGAGATCGCATAAATACTGAAGTAGAACTTCTTCGGCAACAACATCAGTTCGACCGGCATATGGGGAACACCTTCCCAATCGTACTGATCGAACAGGGCCAGCGTAATCTTGGTAAACACGTTGGCTTGCAGAACACCGCCCATGGCCAGAATCCGCTCTTTTGCTCGCACCATGAACGGTTCGTCCGCCGACACCCCGCACAACTTAAGTGCAAAATATGCTTTGACCGATGCGCTGATCTCCGCGGGGCCACCATAATAAATCGGCCATCCACCGTCCTGCAGTTGTGTCGTCTGGAGGTATCGGACAGCCTTCACCTCTCGATCAGGATCGACCCGATCGAGAAACCGACGCAGCATGACGTATTCAGAGGTCAGCGTGGTGTCCGCTTCCAGCTCAGCAACCCAATACCCTTCGGCATGTTGACGGTTGAAGAACCATGATTGACTCCGCCTGATTGCGTCATCCACTGCATCAGGTTGGCTCACAGCATGACCGATAGGCCGGCGAGCAGCCGAAGAATCTAATGAAGCCAGGATAACCGGTTTGTCAGAAACTAAGCGAAGCGACGCGACAGGAGTCAACTCCGTAGCAGGATCGAATCGCCCTTGAACAGTCGAGAGCAGGCTGTCAGAGAGGCGGTTGAACAACGCCTTGATGATATTCATGAATCTTTATGACTTAACCGACAGGACTGAGGAGGGTGAAAGACCGGCATCTTGCAATGGTCTCCCTTCGTAAACCTTTCCAATACTCCCTGTGGATACCCCGAAGGCTTATAACAGACGATTGGAAACGAGTCAAGCAAGTGGCGGGAGAAGTGTCTGAAGTATCTATATTTTTTATCGGTGTAGGTGGTTGAGAACACCGCTTCTACCGTACCCATAACTGAACGCCGCGGCATTACTCCACCCATCGATCACTTCATGAGAGGGACCTCACCACTGCTATCGCCAAGTTACAGATGGTAGGTAGACAGCCCACCCTGACAAAGCTGCCGTTGATCGATACCACGATCAGTGCTGATGGGGCCAGCAGTAGCAATGCGGAAATTCACGCTGTTCGTGGCAGCCCCCAAACCGTCGCAGTCACTGAGCCAGTCGTGGCTCTCGTCGGGACTTGTATTGTTATCATCGTGGCGAAGAGAGTTAAAGCCAACACACTGTTGGACCCTAGACGGAGGTTCCGACATTGCCAGTGTTCACCTTAATCTTCAGCCAGAAGCAGATAGTGAGTTTTTGGAGTGACAAATTCAGGTTCGGCTAGTGACTTATGCTGCCACTCGCAACATGTCCTCACTAAAAACACGATGGGTGTGGGCCTGAAAAAGATGTGCGCAGAAAGGTAAGTGCGACAAGACGGGAAAATGGTTACCGCGTCAAGAGGACAACGAGAGTAACGAAACTCCACAACGTGACTGACAGGCGTAGTCCATTGACAATGCCTCTGGCAGACCTCAAAGGATCATGCTCCAACTCTTCCTTCCGCTCGTCCCGCGCCACCTGCAATGGCCCCTCCGCCGCTTTGCAGTTTGACCTGAGCAGTGCTTCCAAGGTCACATAGGCAAGAGCAACCGACTGTGGGTGGAGCCCTCTATCCTGGATTTTCGAAAGCGCCATGATCCCTCCTCGTTGATGCAGGTTGTGAAGCAGCCTTCACACTCTCGCTAGAGCAACAACGATACCGTGAGTCATTCGCCATTTCATAGCAAAACCACTTTTCTTGACTACACATCCACTATTGGCACATAAGAGTGAACAGCTCCATAAGCATTTGACAAATTACGCTTTAATTCAATACCTGGCATCCACGTCTCAGTACGTGATGGGAGCTCGCTCCACAACTCTGCAGCCCTTTCAGATGACCAGAGCATTTCCCGGCATATGACCTGGACATTCTTGAACGCTAAAATGTCAAACTACCTACGGGAATTGGCACTGCAGAGACAAAAGAGGCTATGGCGGTAAGCAGAAAACTGTGTCTGTCACCTGGAGACAGATCACGGCTAACGGTAAGACCGTCCCGAAACGAGTCTAACCAGGACAGTGAAGAAAGGTGTGAGAACTCTTAATCCTTACGTTGAGCAGAAGCTTGTGGCGCCGGACGACCGACCCCTACACTGGTTGCAAATCGCCGAGCCTGACGGACACCAATTTGGATACCCCCGGCTCCTCCATGGTGACGCCAAAGAGGGAATCAGCGATGCTCATCGTCCGCTTATTGTGCGTAATGACGAGGAACTGCGCGGTCTGCGCCAGCTCCTTCAAGACCCCCGTAAACCGTCCGATATTTTCCTCGTCCAGCGGGGCGTCGATTTCGTCCAACAGGCAGAACGGTGTCGGCCTGATCAGAAAGCTCGCAAACAACAGTGCCATCGCCGTAAGCGTCTTTTCTCCGCCTGACAGCATGGTGATGCTCTTCAGCCGTTTCCCAGGCGGTTGCGCCACGATTTCAATACCTGGCTCTTGATTGCCGGAAGGTTCACCGTTTTCAGCAGGCGGTTCATCGACCAACTGCAGCTCGGCCCTTCCGCCAGGGAAGAACTGGCCGAAGACCTCGGTGAACTTCTGCTGCAACTCTTGGTACGTAGCTGAGAACATCTCTTTCGTCGTCTGGTGAATCCGCTGAATGATTTCCTTCAGTGACGCGATCGAATTTGACAGATCCTGCTCTTGGGCAGACAAGAATGTATGGCGTTCTTCCAGCTCTTGGTGTTCGCTGATCGCCGCTAAGTTGATGGGTCCCATTCGATCCATCCGGTCACGGAGCTTCTGCAACTGCTCTTTCAACTCGGCATCAGAGCGAGGCGCGGGTTCCTCTACGGCCATAGCCTCAGCCTCGGCCATAGAGTCGCTCGACTGCGTAGGATCAACGATCAATGTGAGGGGGTCAAGCTGATAGGTCCCCGACAATGTTCCTTCGACAGTTCCCAATTGGGTGCGGATTTCCGCTCGACGAACCTCAACGGTCATCCGGGCATCTCGCAGGACTGAAATCCCTCGTCGCAACTCTTCCAGACCGGACTCACGCGTTTGACTCGCCGCCATTTGTTGCGCCTGTCGCTCTTGAGCGGCGACCAATTCTCCCTTCACCCGCCCAGCGGTGACACTGAATTCTTGGCAGAGGCCCTCCTGACGAGCTTGTTCTGTCTGGCTCTGCTCGATGAGCCCATTCAGACTATTCAGGTGCTCACCCAATGCACGATGCCGATCTTCCGTCTCCTGGATCTGTTGTGTCACCCGAGTGCGGTTCAGTTGCTCATGTTGCCGTTTGGCTCGCAAGCCCTCCGCGGTCAGCTTCGCCTCGGTCACATGCTCCTGATGCGTTCTCATATTTCTATCGAACAACCCCAGTTGCTCGCGCACCTTCCCCAACATCATTTCCTGTCCGCTCTTCTCAGCCAGCCATTGACCCAATTGAGTCTGGACCGAGTGCGATTCTTGTTCTAACCGCTGACCTTCGCTGACACCGTCCTGAATTTCCGTCTCCAGCCCAGTGAGTCGATGGTCAAGGTCATTCAGTACATGCTGAAGCTTCTCCTCATCCTTGCGCAGCGACAGATTCTGCATCTCGGCGGCTCGAAGCGCATCTCCAAGTTGGCGGCCCTGCTGGGTGAGCATCTGGATCTGGGCAGACACCATCTCTCGCTGTTGCTTGCTCTGATTAAGCTCCTCCACAAGCACATGGCGTTTGGTTTCAAGATCGATCACCTCTCGCCGGCGTTCCAGCAAACCCGGCGTTCCTTGAACCTGACCGCCCGTCACGATGCCCGACGCATCCACCACTTCCCCATCCAGAGTTACTAAGATTGGACCATTTGGAGCACTCCACACATGTTGCTCCCACAAGTGCATCGCCTGGTCCAATGATCGAACAATGACAATGCGATCGAACAATGAATCACGAGCCGCCGTTCGTGCCGCGTCGGTTTGGATCAGATCCACGGCGAGCCCGACCACGCCGGGCTGCGTTGCGATCGACGTCCACCAGGCATGAGTCCGTCCGCCTTCCCATCGTGGGCACTGCGGAATAAAGCTGCCTCGCCCCAGCGATTCCTGTTGAAGAAATCGAATCAACCTCTGCCCAACAGACGGTTCATCTACAAACCATCCTCTAACGCGCTCTCCCAACACCGCCTCAACCGCCCGTTCCATCCCCGACGGAACCACCAACCATTCGGCCACCGCGTCCCGTACCCCGTCACAAGACTTCAGGGCGGGGCCTTGCTGGATCCCCTGCCGACCGTAGCCCATCTCTTCACGAACCACACCCTGCAATGCTTCAAGCCGCGAGTCCACTCCGGCCAGCTCTTCCGAGCGTCGTAAGATCACCGGATCCAACGACTGGAGGGCGCCCGTAGCTTGAGCCTCCTCCTCTTGCACCGTGCGTTGTTCTGTTCGTAGTTGCGAGACAAGGCGATCGGCCTCTCCATATTCCTTACGCAAGATCTCGTAGCGCTCAATCGCCGACTCACGCTGGCTTCGCAGTTCGTCTCGCTCCAACGACAAGCGAGTGCCGCGGCCCGCGAGATCTTCCATTCGCTTGGCCAATTGCGAGATACCTTGTTCAGTATTCGCGACAAGCACAACCAATTGCAGCACATCTTTGCGCCCTCGTTCCTCCTCCGCAACAGCCGCAGCCCGTTGATTGAGCAAGCGCGTCAGCTCTTCATCGAGTTCCTCGAGAGTCCGATCCCGAATCGCCATCTCCTCCTCGACCGACGTCAATGACGACTCGATGGCACGAAGTCCGGCAACCAACTGCTCTTGTGATCGGACTAGCTCCTCCAGCTCAGCTGATTCCTGTACCTGTTGCTGGCCGAATAACAACCCACGGTTTCGTTCGACCTCCGCCGCCGTTAGCGCGTGGGCCTGCCGTTGTTCGACACCCGCCAGTTCCTCTCGAATCTTCCCGATGGAATCAGCGGTCGCAATCGCATCAAGACGCACTTGTTCGAGTTCTGTTGTAAGCCGAGCCAGGTCGGCCGCTTTCTGAGAGTCTTGTTGATCCAGATTCAGGACATCAGTGTCCGCCTCCTGCAATGCCTGTCGTAAGACCCTGAATTCCCTCGTCAACAATATCACTTCGATTCCGCGCGCCTCACCCTGCAGCGTCTGAAAGGTCCGCGCCTGGCGAGCTTGGCGTTCCAAGGAATTGAGTTGCTTTTTGACCTCTGCCACAATATCTCGGACACGTAGAAGATTCTGCTGCGTCGCTTCCAACTTCCGTAGTGCCTCGGCTTTCTGTTTCTTATACCGGACAATGCCTGCGGTCTCCTCGATGAGCTCACGCCTGTCTTGCGGCGACGCATTCAAAATCTGATCGATCTGACCCTGGGCAATGACCGTGTGTCCTTTGCTCCCCGCCCGCGTATCGAGCAACAAGCTACGGATATCCTTCAACCTGCAGTGAATCTTATTGATGAGATACTCGCTCTCGCCGTTGCGGTACAAACGGCGGGTAATCATCATCTCTTGCGCCTCAGTCAGCTCGTTCGGAAGTCCCGAGCCACCGTCCAGCTTCATCATTGCCGGATCAAGCCCACCCATCACTAACGACACTTCCGCCATCCCCAAAGGCTTTCGTAGTTCGGTACCGTTAAAAATGACGTCTTCCATCTTTTCACTTCTGAGCGTTTTGGTGCTTTGCTCGCCCAATACCCATAGGATGGCATCTACGACGTTGCTCTTTCCGCTCCCATTCGGCCCGACGACCGCAGTGACCCCCTCAGGGAATTCAATCTTGGCTTCCGCGAACGACTTGAAGCCCATCATGTTCATAGATTTCAGATACATCAGCTCACCCTCGGTTACGCGCAGATTAGGACGCGTGCTTGAGAAACAAAAAGTTTCCGGCCCTTGTACCACAAGGGTTTTTGGAAATCAAAAACAAAACACATTGCGTGGTGGAATGGATAACATGGCCCTACAATATATAGGGCCATGTGGGGATATGAGTGGATGGCACTGCCAGCTACCCGGCAATGCTACCGACCGGCTTTTTCGAGGATTCTATCTGGACCAGTTCCTTCGGCAAGAGAAATTCGACGTCTTCCTCAATCACCGTGAGTTCTTCAACATCGGACGGTTCCGACGCTCTCAGGAATGCAACGACTTCCGTGACCAGGATTTCCGGAGCTGACGCACCGGCCGCAATCCCAACTGCCTTGGCCCCTTGCAGCCATGCAGGATCGATGTCGGCAGCTGAATCGATCAGGTACGACGGAATGCCGCATTGCTCCCCCAGTTCGCGTAGACGATTGGAATTGGAGCTGTTCGGTGACCCGATGACCAGAATGACATCCACCAGACGAGACAATTCCTTGACGGCATTCTGCCGGTTTTGCGTTGCGTAACAGATGTCTTCCTGATGTGGCCCCTTGATGTTTGCAAACCGCTTGTGCAGTGCGCCGACGATGTCCCGACATTCATCCACACTCAGCGTCGTCTGTGTGACATACGACAGATTGACGGTGTTGTCCACCTGTAGCTTTTCCACATCTTCCACCGAAGACACCAAATGAAACTTGTCTGGAACCTGGCCTAGCGTCCCGATCACTTCCGGGTGACCGGCGTGACCAATCAGAATTAATTCATACCCCTGGGTATAGTCGCGGTTGACTTCGTTATGAACCTTGATCACGAGCGGGCAGGTTGCATCAATCACGTGCAGACGACGCTGATTCGCTTCTTCCCACACTGACTTCGCTACGCCATGTGCACTAAAAATGACGACCGACCCCTCAGGCACTTCGTTCAACTCTTCCACAAAGACCGCGCCCTTGTGCCGGAGTGAGTTCACCACATGACGGCTATGGACGATCTCGTGACGAACATAAATTGGAGCGCCGTACTTCTTAAGCGACAGATCCACGATATCGATCGCCCGATCGACACCGGCGCAAAACCCACGGGGATTGGCAAGATAGATCTTCATGGTTAGCGTAGCTCCTTAGGCTCAGATCCAGTATCTAGTCATGAACCCGGATCGGTAAGCCACGATACGTCAGATCCACCGGCCTCGTCAACAGAATTGCCGTCGCCATTACCCTAGCCCTTACAAACTGCTTTGCCAACTCCAGGTCTCGCATGAGCCTCGACCGACTCTTTCAGTACCCCATAACTTGATCTGTCGATTCAACAGTGATTCTGCAGCATACTTGATAGTCAAAGTCACCGCACCCACTCCTCCTCATTGGGCATCCATAATGCTACCGATATGGATTCTATTTTGACGATCCCACCCGGACAGGTGTCGGCCCAAAACGCCCTTGGGAGTCATGCTCACGCCATTGAATAACAGACCCACTTTGTGCCGCCATCACTCTGCTGACTTGACTCCCCCTACCACCCCTCGTACGCTCAATCTCTGTCAAAACTTTTGTTCGCTGTTTCTTCTTATGAAAGGAATCCCTCGTATGGCTCAACGACCTTTTCAGACGGGAGCGGTTGTCAATCTGAGTGATGGAGAAAGCAACAAGGATGTCGTCGTCTGTACCGTGCCGGCCAGGAAACGATTCGATGTCAAATTTCTCGGCATCAATGGTTTCGGGCACCCGACTCAACCCCTCTTTTACGCGGTTCACGTGACGACACGTTCGAGAGTCGGTATCTATCCCATTGGGCTCACCGGTGTGTCTGAGATAGACGAGCCAGAGTTTCCCGCGAGGTTCTTTGGAAGCCAAGAAGCGATGCTCTACGCGGATCCCAAGTCCAACCTTATCTTTTCAGTCGCGCGCAAGGACACCGCGGGTAACGTCAGAGTATTTATTGACATCTGCGGACTGCTCGTTGATGTTTGAGATGAGGAAACGAGCGGATCGGCGACGAAATTATCAATGGTGACCTGTAACCACCAGCAGGAGATCACTGTCATATGAACCCCTCTCCAAATCCCTCCTCCATTTTGCAAACTGCCTTTGGCTTTTGGGGCTCTAAGGTGCTGCTCACAGCTGTGGAGGTCGGTCTCTTCACGACACTTGGCGGTCGCCGTCTTACAGGGGCGGAGTTGGGCAAGGAATTGCAATTCCACCCACGCGCAAATCCCGATTTTTTTGATGCGCTCGTGGCGATGCAGTTTCTCGGTCGTGATGGTGACGGTCCCGATGCGAAGTATTTCAATACGGCAGAAGGCACCCTCTTCCTCGATGCTGCGAGCCCGCGGTACATCGGAGGAATTCTCGTTATGCTCAACGCGCGGCTGTTCAAATTTTGGAATGATCTGCCGGAAGCGTTGCGGACAGGACGGCCGCAGAACGAGGTGAAGCATGGGCAGAAGGGAATGTTTGAAGAACTTTATTCGGATCTGCCTAGGCTGGAACAATTCATGGACGCCATGACCGGCATTTCACGCCTCAACTTCGAGGCGTTCGCGGAGAAATTCGACTTCTCAAAATACCAGACCCTTTGCGACGTCGGCGGCGCGACCGGTCTGCTCAGCATCGAAATCGCGAAGCGCCATGCCCATCTGCAATGCATCAGCTTCGATCTGCCGGTGGTCGAACCGATTGCGAAGAAATATGTCGCTGCCGCTGGGTTGGAACATCGTGTGAGCACGGCGTCCGGCGACTTCTTCAAGAACCAGCTACCAAAGGCAGACATCATTACAATGGGCATGATTCTGCACGACTGGAATCTGGAGAAAAAGATGTATTTACTCCGAGCCGCCTACGACGCATTGCCACCGGGCGGCGCGTTGGTGGCCATCGAAGCACTGATCGATGATGCCCGTCGAGAAAATGTGCAGGGGTTGCTGATGTCGCTCAACATGCTCATCGAATTCGGCGACGCGTTTGATTATTCCGGCGCAGACTTCCGCCGGTGGTGTAGCGAGGTGGGCTTCACACGGGTCGAGGTCATCCATCTCGTTGGGCCATCGAGCGCGGCGATCGCCTACAAATAACCAGCCATCACCGAGCGAGCCACCTGCCCGGCAGCCCCTGTCCGCTTGACTCTCTCTCCCCTCCCCCGTACGCTGACGTCCTATGGGAATTTCCGCTCACAAGAAAGTGCTCATCGTCGAAGACGAGCAGGACATCTTGCAGCTCGTGAAACACTATTTGGAGAGAGAGGGGTTTCGACCGATCACCGCGATCAGTGGGCTCGACGCGCTGAAGAAGGTCAAAGAGGAGAAGCCCGATCTGGTCGTCCTCGATCTGATGTTGCCCGAGATGGATGGGCTCGAAGTCTGCAAACGCCTCCGCTCCATGCCCAGCACTGCCATGCTTCCGATCCTCATGCTCACGGCAAAAGCGGAAGAATCGGACACGATTGTCGGGCTGGAGTTAGGGGCTGACGATTACGTCACCAAGCCGTTCAGCCCCAAAGCGCTGGTTGCGCGTGTCAAAGCGCTGCTGCGTCGTATCGAGCGTGCCCCTGCTGATGGCCCAGATCTGCACCTCTATGGTGCGCTCACCATGAACCTGGCTCGGCATGAGGTCAGCCTCGGGAAACACGAAGTACCGTTAACGGCAAAGGAATTTGGCCTGCTCGAGCATCTGCTTCGGCATCGTGGCCGTGTGTTGACCCGTGAAGTCCTGCTCAGCGCCGTGTGGGGTTACGACTACTACGGAACAACCAGAACAGTCGATGTGCATATCCGCCGCCTCAAGCAAAAGCTGCCGCTCCTAGAAGGAGCCATCGTGTCCGTTAAATCATTGGGCTATAAGCTCAGGGATCTCGACTGATCAGGATGACGTGGTCGATTCGATGGAAATTGACGCTTGGCACGCTTGTGGCGGTCGCCTGTGGGCTGCTGATCGCCGGCGTAATGACGGTCCAGGCCCTCGAGCAACAGTACCTCGCGCAATTCGCTGATGCGCTGGAGGCAAAAACCAAGCTTGTTGAATACGGCTTTCAGCCGCTGTTTCACTCATCGTTTTCACCTCCGACCCCTTCCTCCTTGCAGGAGACGGCACGTGACCTCGGCAACCGATCATCTGCCCGTGTGACGCTGGTCGCCGCAGACGGAACGGTTCTCGCGGATAGCGCCGTACGAGATGCCGACGTGCCCGCTGTTGAGAATCACACATCTCAGCCAGAAATCCAACAGGCCTTTTCCACGGGACAGGGAGAGGACATCCGCCCACGTCATACCACCGGCGAGCGCACCATGTATCGCGCGGTGCTGCTACGTCAGCCTCAGGAGGCAGCGGCGATCGCCGTGCGCGTGGGCCTGCCGATGGCCATCGTCGACCGCGAGATTGCAGAATTGAAACGGCACCTTCTTCTCGCGCTCGGAGTCGCGTTCCTCGTCGCCCTACCCCTGAGTGTCTGGTTGGCGCACAACATCACCAGACCTCTCTCGGACATCGCATCGGCTGCGCGAAGACTCAGTTCCGGCCATCAGACCATGCCCATCAGAACAACCGCCCAGGATGAAGTCGGTCTCTTAGCAACGACGCTGAATGACATGGCAGGCCAGCTGCATGCCAAGATCGACGAACTCTCAGAAGATCGAGCCCAACTCCTTGCCGTACTCACATCAATGGTCGAAGGCGTCATGGTCTTGGACTCTCGCGGCCACGTGTTGCAGATCAACCCGGCGTTGGAACGGATGTTCGGCATCTCGCGCGTGGAAGCTCGAGGGCGCCCCTGCGCCGAGCTGTTCCGCCATCAACAGCTTAACGACCTGGTCACGACCATCCTCCGATCACGCGTACCGGGCGAAGATGAAATCGTGCTGCCTCTAACGGGGCGGTGTCTTCAGATCGAAGCTTCTCCAGCAGGGGGAGAACGGGAACGCGAAGCCTGTATCGTGTTGGTCTTTCATGACATCACCGAACTGCGGCGTCTGGAGAAGATCAGGAAGGACTTTGTGGCAAATGTCTCCCATGAACTTCGGACACCGCTCACCTCCATCAAGGGCTACGTGGAAGCCCTGCTGGACGGCGCCAAGGACGACCCCGTGACGTCCGTGAAATTCTTGGAGATCATCCTCAAACAAAGCGATCGACTGAACCTGATCATCGAAGATCTGCTTGAGCTTTCGAAAATCGAATCTGGCCGCGTCTCACTGAAGGAAGAGCCGCTTGAACTGCGTTCCGCCGTCGACCGGACGCTGTCCATGATCAAACCGATCGCCGATAAGAAACGGCACCGTCTCGTCACCTCGGTCGATCTGTCGCTCCCTCCGGTGGCGGGCGACGAAGGTCGGCTCGTGCAAGTCTTGACCAATCTGCTCGATAACGCCATCAAATATACGCCGGAAGGAGGAACCATCACGGTCGGCGCCAAGCTTGCTCCCCCGATCGGAAATGCCGAGCCAGCAGCCCGAGCGATCGACCTCAGCGTCGCCGATACCGGAATCGGTATCCCCGAAGAGGATAGGCCTCGTGTCTTCGAACGGTTTTATCGCGTCGACAAAGCCCGGTCACGCGAGTTGGGAGGTACGGGACTCGGATTGGCGATCGTGAAGCATATCGTTGAAGGACATGGAGGACAGGTGTGGGTCGAAGCGAATCATCCTCAGGGGAGTCGGTTCGTGGTTCGACTTCCAGTCAGCGGCGGCAAGCGAGTGTCCACTCAGTTGAGCGAAACAAGCAAGGTATAAACGCCCGCTCCCGATCTATTAGAGTTACCAGCGGAGAAGACCCGTTGCCCAGGTGACTCCGCCGCCGAAAGTGCCCAGCAGCACCAGATCATTCGGTGAGATGTTCCCGCCGCGAACCGCATCATCGAGCGCGATCGGAAGAGAGGCTGAGGACGTATTGCCATAGCGTTCGATCACCGAGGCTAAGCGCCCCTGATCGATACCCAAGCGCTCGGCAACTTGCGACAAGATTCGACCGTTTGCTTGATGGAGAACGACCTGCTTAAGATCTCCTGGACAGGCGCCGAATTCCTTCAAGATCTCCAGCACAGCCTGTTCAATCCGGCGAATGGCTATCCGAAAGAGCGACGCTCCCTGCATACGAAGCGAGTGCTCCCGTTTACGCAACGTGTCGGAGGACAAGGGCAGCCGTGATCCTCCGCCGGGGAGTCGAATGAGTCCATGGTGGGCTCCATCGGCATATAACCTGATCCCCAGAATCCCTCGCCACTCAGGCGTGCCATCCTCTTCACCCCGCAGTATGACAGCACCGGCCCCGTCGCCGAACAACAGCGCCGTCGAGTCATCCTGAGGATCGAGCGACCGAGACTTGACCTCTGAGGCCACAACCAGACAGGTCTTGGCCTGTCCGCTCAGAATCATGGCTTGTGCCATGGAGAGCCCGTACAAGAACCCCGAGCAGGAGGCAGACACGTCAAATGCCCCCACTGGCTTGCAGCCCAATCCTCGTTGGACCAAGCAGGCCGTCGACGGGAACGCCATGTCCGGAGAGGTGGTGGAAAGAATAATGGCATCGATTGAAGAAGGCGGACAATCTGCGGCATCAAGTGCCCGACGTCCCGCCTCGACGGCCATGTCGGAAGACGCCTCGTGATCGCCGGCCCAATGACGTGTCTGAATACCGGTCAGACGGTAGATCCGGGCCGGGGATACCCCTAACGTAGGAGCAATCTCTTCATTCGAGACGATCCGGGAAGGGAGATAGCTACCTGTTCCAATGATTCTTGAACGAATCATGACCGCTAGACACCGTCCGTTCCCCGCAAAAATACTCAAACTTGCGATGCTCGGCCGGATTATAGGGAGTGGAAAGAGGCAGGTCAACCAAACCGCTCCTGCATTGCTTTTAGCCCGTATCCTTGATATGTTTTGAGAATATGTCCCTTCATTCCATCGGAATCATTGCCCATCGACCGTCACGATCATCCCGACTCAGTCTGGCTGTTTATCTCGGTATCGGCTCCCTGTTCATCACGTCGTGTGCCGGCGATATCGGTACAAGTGACGTTCGAAGCGGGATCAAGAAGGTCTTCAGCAGCACAGACGAGCAAATTTTTCTCGGAGATACCGTTGAGAACCACTACCACCCCAACATCATCATGAAGCGGGGAGAGGCCTATTTCGAGAAAGAGGAGTATGCGGAGGCCTTAGTCGAATACAAACATTTTCTGGAGCTCCATCGCAATCACGTCCTGGCTCCGTACGCAGCATTTAGGATCGGGGAAATTCATTTCAAGATGGCGAAGACCATCGATCGTGATCCTGAACCGATGCGCAATGCCATCACTGCATTCGAGCAGATGAGAAAAGAGTTCCCCGGTAGCCGCTATGACATCCAGGCGCTGCAGAAGCTCGAGGAATGCCATGATTGGATCGCACAGATGCATCTCTTCGTGGGACAATTCTATTACCGGCGAGGCTCCTACCTTGCTGCCACGCATCGGTTTCAGCAAGTCCTAAAGGCGTATCCTGATAAGCCCATCGCCGCAGAAGCCCTGTACTCCATCGCAAAGGCGTACCATGAAATGGGTGCCGACGATTGGGCCAGGGAGAATCTCGTCGTCTTAGTCGACAAGTATCCGAACAGTACCGCCTCAGGAGCCGGAAAGAGCTTGCTTGAGAAAATCGGTGGGGCCCAACCGAATACGCTCCTCGCGCAAAAATCAGAATCAGTTCCCCTTTCCGACGCAGGCCCAGGGATGGTCCGAAGCAACCGACCGGCCGTTAGTCCATCGCTCGCTCCAACAGTAATGGGTACACTCGGCATTCCTCCATCACTCGACTCTTTCAGCACTTCCGCTTCTACTGCCACGACACTGGGTCAAGGCTTTACAGCCTGCCGTCTCGGTGCCTGGTGCTGATTTAGCCGGTTAACTGCCAACATACGGCAATCAATACCGCATCTCCGCTGGATGAGTGGAGATGGGAGTGGTTTGATCCAGATTGTTCGTGAGCTGACGACTGGTTGCTGAAAGCTGATGCCTATCTACTGGCCGAAATACCAACCGATCCCATACCGTTCCAAGAAGCTTGTCACCATCGTCAGCGAATTGGCGTAGATCATCACGCCGACGAGAATCAGCAGGACTCCACTCACGGTCGACACGCCCCACAGATACGCCCGCACTTCCTTGAAATAGGCCAGAAACCGATCGACCCCCAATGCCGTGAGGAACAGCGGCAAGCCCAACCCCAACGAGTAAAAGGTCAGCAACACGACCCCACTAAAAAGAGAGTCGGTCGTGCTGGCATAGAGAAGAATGGACCCCAGCACTGGCCCGACACAGGGAGTCCAACCGGCCGCGAAGGCAACCCCGATCAAGAATGACCCCAGGTACCCGGCGGGTCTATTACGGAATTGATACCGCTGCTCCATCTTGAGGAACTTCAAGTTCAGAATCCCGAGCAAATAGAGCCCAAACACGATAATCAACACGCCACCGACACGACGGATGAGATCTTGATGGGTGATCAGGATCTGGCCGAGAAAACTCGCTGAAGCCCCGAATGCAATAAAGACCGATGAAAACCCTCCGATGAACAGCAAGGAGTTCACAACGATGGCCTTCCGAAACTTCACTCGTTCAGACGCATCGGTCAACTGCTCGACGGACAGGCCTGTAATGTAGGAAATATAGCTCGGCACCAACGGCAAGACGCATGGGGACACAAACGAAAGGAGCCCCGCTGAAAAAGCGGCAATGAGCGAAATCTGTGGGATGGATTGTGTCATGGCTACGACTTCATCAGTTCTTGAATGAGGTCACGGGCCTCCGGAGAACCCCAATCACGTGCACCGAAAATCTTTTGTCGCACGATGCCTCGACGATCGACCATAAACGTGAGCGGAAGCGAACGGGCTCCGTACGTCAGGCCTACACGGTATTCCGAGTCATGAAGAATGGGAAACGTGAACCCCATTTCTCGCTGAAACGGACGGGTGACCGCAGCGCCCTGTTGATCCGTCGACACGGCCAAGATCTCGAACTCCCTTCGCGGCAACGTACGGTACAGCTGTTCCATCGCCGGCATCTCGACACGGCATGGTCCACACCAGGTCGCCCAAAAATTTAGAAGGACGACTTTCCCTCTGAGCTGAGACAAGCTTACAACGTTACCGGCAAGGTCCCGCAACATAAAGTTCGGTGCTTCGTCACCAACTTGGACAACGCCACGCTCGAAGCCTGGCCGTGTCTTCGGTTGGGGTGATTCTGCCTCGGAGAACAATGCCGTGCAAAACACACCGACTGCCATGAAGGTGAAAACCAACGCCGCTCGATGAAGTGTCATGTTGATACACGGATGGGCACGGTCTTCGTCTGCCGTCAATATAGCCATGGTCACTTCAAACAAACTCTCTTACTCAGCCATCGGCAGATTCTCATGCTGCTGAGGGTATGTTACAAGTCCGCAAAAACCTGAGTCAAGCAAGCGGCGAATGACAAATTTCTTCCCCTACGATCGAAGTGATGGACAAAGCCGACTGATCTCTCTAGAATTGCCAAGGTTTGTGCGGGGTCTGTCACTCGGCACCGCTCGTCGCATCCACAATCAGCAAACACAGCAACGCTGGCTTTCCATAAACCTGAACCCACGAGGGGCACATGCGAGACAATTTCTTATTTACTTCAGAATCGGTCACTGAAGGACACCCGGATAAGATTGCCGACCAGATTTCTGACGGCATCTTGGACGCCATCATTGCGCAGGATAAATATTCCCGCGTCGCCTGCGAAACCATCCTAACCACCGGCATCGCCCTGGTAGCAGGCGAAATCTCAACCAAGGCGTACGTTGAAATCCCGGATATTATCCGTGACGTCATCAAGGACGTCGGCTATTGCGATGCGTCGTGGGGGTTCGACTATCATACCTGCTCGGTTCTCACCGCTATCCACCAGCAATCTGCTGATATCTCGATGGGCGTGGATTCCGGAGGAGCCGGTGATCAGGGCTTGATGTTCGGCTACGCCACCAATGAAACGGATGAGCTCATGCCGATGCCCATCGTCTTGGCTCACCGACTGACCAAGCGGCTGGCAGAGGTGCGCAAAAAGAATATTCTTAAGTGGGTACGACCCGACGGCAAATCCCAAGTGACGGTCGAATACAAGAACGGCAAACCCGTGCGGATCGACACGATCGTCGTCTCCACGCAACACAGCCCTGATGTCACCAGCAAGCAGATTGAGCGTGAGATCATGGAAAAGGTCATTAAACCCGTGATGCCGAAAGGGCTCTACGATGCAACCAGTGTGAAGCATCACATTAACCCCACCGGTCGTTTCGTCGTTGGCGGCCCGATGGGGGACACGGGCCTCACAGGTCGGAAAATTATCGTCGATACCTATGGCGGACACGGCAGTCATGGCGGTGGCGCGTTCTCAGGCAAGGATCCCACAAAGGTGGACCGATCCGCCTCGTATATGGCTCGCTATATCGCCAAGAATCTCGTCGCCGCCGGCTTGGCCGACAAGTGTGAAGTGCAGCTGGCCTACGCGATCGGGGTTGCCGATCCGGTGTCTGTCCTCGTCGACACCAAGGGCACTGAAAAGGTGTCGGTCGATATTCTCGATAAGCTCGTGCGCAAACATTTCCCCATGACTCCGCGCGGCATCATCGATTATCTCAAGCTCCGAAGACCGATTTTCAGAAAGACCGCTTCATACGGCCATTTCGGTCGCACCGAACCTGAGTTCACGTGGGAGAAAACTGACAAGACGAAGGCGCTGCGCAAAGACGCCGGGCTGTAAGCGCCCTGGGTGTAGCATGTTGGCAAAGGGGGACGGGTTCTCCACCCGCCCCCCTTTGCATGATGGCGCATGATAACCATTAACCGTTGACGAATGTCGATGAGCATTTCCGAGAAGGAGGGTGTCGTGGATTACGATGTCAAAGATATCAAGCTGGCAGACCAGGGTCGATTAAAGGTTGAATGGGCTGAAGCCACGATGCCCGTGTTGCGACTCATTCGCAAACGATTCAAGCGGGAGCAGCCACTGAAAGGTGTGCGGGTCACAGCCTGCCTGCACGTCACGACGGAAACCGCGAATCTGGCCATCACGTTGAAAGCTGGCGGGGCCGATGTCCGTCTCTGCGCGTCCAATCCTCTCAGCACGCAGGATGACGTGGCTGCGGCATTGGTGCAACATGAAGGCATTCCGACCTTTGCCATCAAGGGCGAAGACAATGCCACCTACTATCGCCATATCGAATCCGCTATCGCGCACCGCCCTCATGTCACCATGGATGACGGGGCCGACGTCGTCTCACATCTGCATTCCAAGCGAAAAGAACTGTTGAAGAATGTGATCGGCGGCACGGAAGAAACCACCACCGGTGTGATCCGCTTGCGCAGCATGGCTGAAAAGAAGGTCCTCAAGTTTCCCGTCATCTCCGTCAATGACGCCGACACGAAACATATGTTTGATAACCGCTACGGCACCGGGCAATCCACCATGGATGGCATCGTGCGTGCCACCAACCGGCTAATCTGCGGGTCCGTCGTCGTCGTCGTCGGGTATGGCTGGTGTGGACGTGGTATCGCCATGCGGGCCAAGGGCATGGGCGCAGACGTGGTCGTGACCGAGATCGACCCATTGAAAGGTCTTGAAGCGTTGATGGACGGCTTCCGCGTCATGCCGATGGAACAAGCTGCGCTGATCGGAGATTTCTTTGTCACCGTCACCGGGAACATTCATGTGATCCGTGGCGAGCATTTCGCGGCCATGAAAGACGGGGCCATTGTCTGCAACAGTGGGCACTTCAACGTGGAGCTCGATATCCCGGCTCTCGAAGAACTGGCCAACAAGCGCCGGGTGGTTCGCACCGGCGTCGAGCAATTTACGCTGAAGAAGACCGGCCATCGGGTCAGTTTGCTCGGTGAAGGCCGACTCGTGAACCTCGCCACCGCGGAAGGACACCCATCCAGCGTGATGGATATGAGTTTCGCCAACCAGGCGCTCGGCGCAGAATATCTCGTGAAGAACTACAAGATGCTGGAGAAGAAGGTCTACCCGGTGCCGGCGGTGATCGACAAGGAAATCGCGCGTCTTAAGCTGGCTGGCATGGGCGTGAATATCGATACCCTGACGAAGGAACAGAAGAAGTATCTGGCATCCTGGGAAATGGGGACATAGGAAGCAAGGCGGGGTGCGGGTACTCTCAGTGCTCGCTCACCGCGCATGCAGGACCAATTCAATTACAAATAGCGGGAGATGCTCGGTGAATGCGCCAGTTGAGAGCACCCGCGCCGCACCCGTTGAGAGAAGAAACGGAAAGGCCACCTGAAAAGGTGGCCTTTTCCCTCTCAACTGAGTTCCAGCTGTCACATCGCCCACGGCACGGTAGATCCCCGCCATTTGAGTCTCGACCTCATGAGCCACCACCGAAACATGCGGATTGCAATCTCCGGCTAGAGTGGTAGAGTGAGGCCGAGGAGGCCTCTGTGAACTCCCACCCATCCCAACCGCTGTCGCTTGCAGATTTTGAGATTTCCCCTGAACGGGGTTTCCTGCCGTCGGATCCTTGTGAAACTCTGCCCAACTCTCCCACGCTAAACCATCTCGGCCGCGAGATGCCGAAGCTGTTGAGCGCGCGGCGAGTCCGGCAGTTTATCGACGAACAACCATCGTTGCTCCCGTCCATTCCACCCAGTTGGCATGATAACGAATACCGAGCCTCGATGAGGATCCTGTCATTCGCCGGCCACGCTTATGTCTGGGAAACACCGGGGCAACCAGCCATCAAGCTCCCCTCTCACCTCGCCCAGCCATGGTATGAGATCGCCCAGAAGCTCGGCCGTCCGCCGGTCCTGTCCTATGCCTCTTACGCACTGGACAACTGGCGCCGGCTTGACCGGACGAAGCCGATTCAGCTCGACAACATCGTGCTGTTGCAAAATTTTCTCGGTGGGTTGGATGAAGAGTGGTTCGTCGTCGTCCATATCCAGATTGAGAAGCAAGCGGGGCCTGGCCTGGAGGGCCTGGTGCGGGCGATCAATGCGGCTTCAAAAGGGAATGACGATGCAGTCCTGTTGGGTTTAAAGGCTCTCGCGTCCGCGCAAACCGCTATGCGCGACACGCTGCTCTGCATGATAGAGCGCTGCGATCCCTATGTCTATTACACCCGCGTGAGACCCTACATTCACGGCTGGAAGAATAGTCCGTCCCTGCCCGAGGGACTCATCTATGACCACGTCGAAGCCTATGCACGGCAGCCGCAGCAGTTTCGTGGCGAGACCGGCGCGCAGAGCTCAATCGTCCCTTGTTTGGACGCCGGACTGGGCATCCACCATGCACCTGATCCCTTGACGGTGTACTTACAAGAAATGCGGGAGTACATGCCACCTACCCACCGCGCCTTTCTTCAGGCTCTGGAGATCCGGACTGACGATCAGGCTCGCGCCCTGCTATCTGGCTATGTTCATGATCGCAAACAGCGTCACCCCGAACTGTGGTCCGCCTACTGTGCCTGTGTTGACCTTCTGGCCCAGTTTCGGGAAATCCACATCGGCTACGCAGACAGCTACATCAATCGCCAACATCAAACGAGTACGACCAATCCCACGGCCGTCGGCACCGGTGGTACCCCCTTCATGACCTACCTACAGAAGCACCTGGACGAAACCAAACAAGCTATTGCGGTCTAGCCATCAACATTCGTCCAAGTGACGAGTTTCATGCCTTGGCGCCCTCTCTTTGCTTCAAGCCAAGCAACTCTGAAAGGGGCCATCCAGTCATATTGAATAGCAAGAACTGCGGTGATGAGAGCACTCTGTTCAAGGAGAAGAGTACAGTCCTTAGCAAGGCGTTTAATTGTATCAATGCACGAATCTAGCTTTGCATAGGTAGGAAACTTTTTCATACCCGTTTTGTCGAGATGCGCAACGTGTTTGTTCGTGTAAATGCGAACCTCTTCTGACTCTTAACAAGCGCCGTTCTATGTCTTGATATAAGTTTCTTGCTGATCACATCAGCTCCTGGCGTCGACAAACGATCAAAATCCCTATGACCGAATTGCTTCACAAAGTCTTTATAGGGACGAGTGAACCGACGACGGCTTATCACCTGTGGATAATCTTCTATGTCCTTCACCAGATTGTAGAGCGAGGTAGATCTCTTATCTCTGTCAGCCAATCGGCGGATGTGAATCGACATATCGCTGACATATGCTCTATGCATCCAGTCATAAAAAGCGCTGGGCACCTGAAGACGTGGGTTGTCCTGGATCAGTTTAGTAACTTACTGATAAACGAATCGCTTTGACGCCAAATCATATATAGAATTCTTGATTACCTGGAACTGTCTCTTCCACTGCTTGAACTTGTTGGACCGTGCGCGAGTTGACAAAAGTGAGGAAGATGGAGAGGTTGGTTTCTTAAGCTGGATTGAGCACAATGGAGACATTCTGAACTTCCAGGCTATTGCGGCGTATCGAAACAAGGTACCGCGCACGCTCACGCCAGCAAGCCACTAACTCAGACGGAAGATTCGAGCAGAATGCGCACTTCTTGGGCAAGTCCTAATACATCGGCCTGGGCGATCAGGCTTTCCCGGTCTATCCCGTTGGGTTTTCGGACCGCTACAATGCTTCGGGCGTCCTGTAGATCGACTGGCCCTCCGGCGTAGAGCTTCAAGAGCACGAGCGCTTGCCAGTTTACGACCGGCACCAAACGACCAAATACGTTTAGGGTTTCAACTCCATTAAACGTAATGGCTGCCAATTTTGACGGCAGAACGATCAGCTGAACCGGCACTTCTTGCCCTTCACATTTCAGGCTGAGCCTGAAGACACCTCGTAGCGGGTCATCTATGCCACCAGATTCGTATGCGGCTCCAAGGTGGGTAGCCAACGCCTGTGGGTCTGAGGTCCCAAGAGCCACTGCGAGATCAATATCTTGCGTGGCTCGCGCAACACCCCAAGCCGACACAGCAAAACCACCGATCAACGCGTACGAATGAAGCAGGCGCTCCTCCTGCGCTTGGTCTAGACTTCCAACAATCTGGCTTAGGGCTTCGGAGAACACCGGTTCAATTGGTAGCAGAAATCGGAGAGGCTCAATGCAATCGTCAGCCGTTCTTCTGGAGTCTGACGCCTAGCCCGTTCAATCTTCTCGTCAGCAAGCTGCTGACCCAACTTGCTCGGTCGCCGTCGTGACTCCTGAGAGATGGTCGGTTGCCTTGGCTTCATGAGGACGAGTATACATGCGTCTGCTAGAACCGAAAAGGATGAAGAAGGAAGCCGCTATAATCTCAACCCGAGAAACCCCGATGCTGAAGAGCGCACTACCGTTGCTCCCACGTGCACGCTCGGGGAACAAGAGATTAGCAGGGATGCCCTGCTTACTTCCCGAAGGCTTTTTTCAGCAGCGGTTCGATCTCACCTTTGGCAGCCATTGGGTCGAGGACGTCGGTATCTCCATAGAACGTACCGTCGATAAATACCTTGGGGAGTGTCGGCCAATTGGTGATCTTCGCCAGCACTTCCCGTTTCGCCGGTTGCGACAGGACGTCGATCAGTTCGTACGGGTACCCATACTTATCGAAAAACTGCATGGTTTCCCTCGTGAACCCGCACATCGGCATGGTCTTCGTTCCCTTGCCGTAGATCAAAATTTTATGGGCCTTCACTTCGCTTTGGATTTCTTCTTCAATTTGGTCGGCCATGATGTCCTCCTAAGCCTCATCTCTGGTGCGCGCGGTTAATTCGAGCGCATGGATTCGTCCGTCTTTCATCGGCACGTCTAACGCTTGATAGATCATCCGATGCCGGTCTAAGAGGTTTTTCCCATGAAAACCATCTGAGACAATCACGACTTTGAGGTGGTCCATTGTTCCTGTACGGTCGGTCACCGTCACCACGGCATCCGGCAAGGACTTGCGAACATAGTCAGTCAGTACGTCTGGTGTAATCACCGGCCTCCACTCCTCTTACTTATTCCATACCCTAGCTGAAATTGGTTCTGAAACGCAATGTGCATCCTCACTGGTGGTTTTCCACAATTATGGTGGTGCATGTAAACCAGCCTCCACCAGTGACACACAGTTCTGATTAAGCAAGCCGTTGAATTGTTTCAGGCTCACCTTTGTCACGTTTCGGCATCAAGCTTGCCCTACTCACAATACAAACGGAAACAGATCACCCCGTCCTTCACCGAGGAGGTTGTTATGAGTGACTTCAAATCCGGGTTCTTTGTGGGAGGTGAGAGCTGCAATGGCCGCGTCCTCATTGTGGATGATGAGCCCGATATCCGCAAGGTCGTCCGCATGACGTTGCAGAAAGCCGGCTACGATGTCCTTGAAGCAGAGAATGGCGAGAAGGCCATCGAAACCATCAACTACGGGGAAAATCGGCTGCTCCTTGATGTCATCATCTGCGACATCCGAATGCCAAAGGTGAATGGGATCGAAGCGATCGCCTACTTCCGTCAGAATTATACTCGGGTCCCCTTGATCGTCCTGACCGGATTCCCCGACACCGATATGGCCACGGCCTTACTGCGACAAGGGGTGGTGGATTATCTCGTGAAACCGGTAGAGGGCGAGAAACTGAAGGCCTCCGTCGCACGTGCCATGGAGCAGCGTGAATTGGCCCATCTCTGAGGGAACGGACCACAGCATCGCAGGGAGCCGGCATGACGATCATCTCTCCGACCATGTCCCATCCGCAAGCCGACAATCAGGGAATCGGATCAGCTCCCGCCTCGCCTCCGATGAGAGTGGCCATCATTGGGGCAGGGCGTGGGGGCATGGCCCTGCTCGATGTACTCCACCAGATCAGCAGGATTCAGATCGTCGGCATCACCGATCAGAATCCCTCGGCTCCCGGGCTCACACGCGCCCAAGAACTCCACGTACCGGTCTATGACCGGGTGACCGACTTGATCACGCACCAAGGGCTCAACCTTGTGATAGACGTCACCGGTGATCCAGCGATGGAGTCGATGCTTCGGGAGGAGGTGCCTGCAGGAGCCGACGTGGTCAATGGCCAGACCGCACGGCTTCTCTGGGTACTCGTGCAACATGAATCGACATTGCAAACCGAATTGCTCCATGCAGAGAAACTTGCTGGAATCGGCTCGTTCGCTGCCGGCATTGCGCATGACATGAACAATCCGCTCCAGCTGATTCTGGGTCTGGCGGAAAATCTGACGGACGAAACGGACCTGGAAGCCGTGCACCTGCAGGCCCACGATATTATTGAAGCCGTGAAACGGACGACGGCCATTTGTCGAGACCTTACGTCCTATTCTCGTCGCGCATCCTTGCGGCAAGACTGCCTGATTGGCGTCGGCGGCAAGTTGGATGAAGCGCTCAAGATTGCCCGCTATGCGGTGGCGCTCCAAGACATTGAAATTCGTAAGCTGTATCAGCCAGACGTCGTTGTGAAGGGGAACCCCGATGAGCTTCTCCATGTGTTCGTCAATCTTATTACCAACGCCGTGCAGGCCATGGAACACCACGGAACCTTGACGCTGGAAGCCCACGCGATGGCCGACGCGACGCAGATTCGTGTCTCCGATACCGGCAGCGGCATCGCCCCAGAGCTCCTTGGTCGAATCTTTGAACCCTTCTTCACGACAAAACCGCCAGGGAAGGGAACCGGATTGGGTTTGTACAATATCAAAAATGTGATTCATCACATGAATGGCACGATAGGGGTCGACAGTCAGATCGGCCGAGGCTCAACCTTTACCCTCACATTTCCTGGTGAGAGGAGCACTCAATCGTGACGGAGACGCCGACATCCTTGCCGTCCGGCACCAGATGGGGGCTCAAGGCGAAAGTCATCCTCTCCATGCTGCTCGTCGGTGTCATCCCGCTCGTCGTCGGCTTGGGAATGGCATTCTGGCAGGGGTCTCAAGAAATCCGGGAAGTCAGCGGAGAAAGCTTTAAAGCACTCGCAACTGAAGCCGCCCGCAAACTCGATCTCCTCCTCGCCGAAGAAATCGCGCACACCGCACGCATCGCGAATGACCCGGCGATCATTCGAGCGTTGGAGCAACGGCGCGATGCACGGGGAGACTCCAAGAATCTGACCACGGCACTCACTGATTTCGAGCAGCGCTGGAAGGCAAAAGACGCTGCTGCCATCACGTCCATCACGGACAATCCGCTCAGCACCTTGCTCCACGAATACTTTACCGGCGTCCATAGTGCGCCAGGCCAATTACTTCCGCACGTGGTTCGTTCATCGACAAAGATGCTCTTCCTGACCGATGCACAGGGCACACTCGTCGGGACCATGACCGACCATCCGGCGTTCCGCCATCAGAAGACCCACTGGTGGCAGGGTGCCTTCAATAAAACGGTGGGTAAGCTCTATATCGAGGGTGTCCGTTTCGACGACCAGGTGAACGCCTATGTCTTCTCCATCTCACTTCCTGTCATGGATAGTCTCCGGTACGAGGTCGTCGGAGTGCTGCACCGCGTGATCGATGCCAAAGAGTTCTTCTCTCCCGCCACCCATGTCACTCGATTTGGGAAGACCGGCCACGTCATGTTGATCGACACCAGGGGGATCGTCGTCAGCTGCCCGATTCTTCCCACCGGCGTCCCGCTGTCCGATCCGAAGCTCATCCCGCTCATCACACCGCCACACCCCGGTTGGGTGCAAACCTCAAGCGACGGCCACGGCGGACAGTCGACCTCCGTCATCGGCTTTGCCCCTCTGGCAGAGACCAGCCGAGCGACCAACGGCTCGATCGACAATGGGTCATGGCACACCTTCGTCTGGCAATCGTCCGATGAACTCTTCGCACCGATTCAGCATCTCTTCACCTGGGTGACAGTATTCGGAGCCGTCGCTGTGGTGCTGCTGGCCGCGCTGGGTTACGTCGCGGCCGGCCGCATCGTGACACCCGTACGGCAACTGCAACTGGCCGCGCAGTCAATCGGACGTGGTGAATTGCGGACACCGATTCAGATCCACACGGGTGACGAATTGGAGGACCTGGCCGAAGAATTCAACCGCATGAACCAGCAGTTGAAAGCCGCGTTCGCCGGATTGACTGACCAGGTCAAGTTGAAAACCCAGGAAGTCCAGGTCCTTCAGCAGTCGACGGATCAGATCTTAGACGCCGTCCCTACTCCCATTCTCCTCATCGATGCCCACGAAACTGTACGCTACATCAATCAGGCGGCCCGCGAATCCTTCAAGGTCCAGGACCCGATGTCGGGAACGTCGTTATTCACGATTCTTCCACTCGACCCAGCCGTTCAGAAACAACTTCACGCAGAGTTCCAAGCCAACGGGGATACGTCTCTTGCCACAGCCGGTATCAAGCGCGAGACAGCGCCGAGGGATCCACTTGCGCCGAGTGCCGATCACGAATCGGCCGGCCATCGTGCTGAGCTCCACATCGGATCGCGCATCTATCACTATCAATGGTTCCGACTACCCGCGAGGCCAGGGGAAGAAGACAGCATTGGGCTGGTGCTTCGAGACACCACCGACGAGAGCCAATTGCAAGATAAGCTGGTCCAGGCAGAGAAAACGGGAAGCCTCGGCGTCCTCACCGCTGGAATCGGCCACGAACTCAACAACCCCTTGTTTGGGATCATCGGGTTGGGAGAAGCGATTCAGGACGAGCAGGACTTGGAGCAAATCAAGTCCTGCGCCCAAGACATTGTGGCCCATGGCCGTCGCATGGCGACGATCGTTCGTGATTTTACCGGCGTGACGAACCGTGAGGCCTTCGACCAGCACGTACCGGTGCCTGTGGAGCAGATATTGGACCAAGTGCTGGCCATGGCACAGACCACCGTTGAAATGAAAGACATTGTGATCCACAAAACCTATGCGGGCCATACGCCCGTGCTGGTCTTTCCGGACCAACTTCGGCAAGCGTTGGTGAATCTCGTGACCAATGCTGCCCAAGCCATGAAGGGCACCGGCACGCTTACATTGACGACTGCCGCGTCGGACCATACGGTGACGGCGACGATCGCCGATTCCGGCCCCGGCATCTCCAAACAGCACCTATCAAAAGTCTTTGATCCGTTTTTTACGACCAAGGGACAAGGGGAAGGTTCTGGACTCGGACTCACGGTGGCCAGGCGGATTATCCGAAAGTTCGGGGGCGATCTCCGTATCGAGAGCGTCGAAGGCCAAGGCACCACCTGCGTGGTCACCCTCCCGATCGGTTCTCCCCTATCTTCCGAAGGAGGCCCATGGACATCGTCCGCGTCACGTTCCGAGCCGCAACCATCGCACTCTTCGTAGGGGGACTCTGGGGCGGGGCGTCTCTTCACGCAGCCAAGGAGAACCCACCCATCGGCAGCATCTCTCCGGAGAGAGTCGCCGATTACGTGCATGCCATCCTGGAGGCTGACCGGACGATCTATACGACGCACATCGTCAACCGTATGCAGGAGAAAGGCATCGTCGCTGCGACCGAACATTGGGAGCAGGACAGCACACTCCTGCTGCCGGCTCAGTTTCTTCAACATTCAGGCCGGTTGGTCGCCGAGAGCGGACGAGGCATTCGCTATAGGCTCATCGGGTTCTCTCCGATCTATCAACGCAACGCGCCTGCCACAGAGTTTGAACGAAAAGCGCTGGAGGTGCTTAGGCGAGAGCCTGACCGGCCGATTACCGGAGTTGTGTCAAGCGGCAAGAAGCAGTACTTCCAAGCCATCTATGCAGACCGTGCCGTCTCATCTGCCTGCATCATGTGCCACAACAGTCATCCGTTAAGCCCGAAGCAGGACTTCAAGTTGAATGATGTGATGGGTGGGATCGCCATTACGATTCCGCTGGAGTAGCAGGACATGTGATAGGTCATTGTCGACTAGAGAACCAAAAGCACTGTGCGCAGGTGCAGCGTGGCTAAGGAGGTTACGAAGGCGTGGGCGGGCTTGCAGGAGTAACCGGTGGCTTGAGGTGGTACTCCTCTCGATAGATCTGCACCGCTGTCATCAGCAGGCTGATAAGGATCGGGCCGACGAAAAGTCCAAGCAACCCGTACAGCGCCAACCCGCCCAACACGCTGAGTACGAGGAGCAACACGGGAATCTGCACGTCTTGGCCGATCAACCACGGGCGTAGGAACTGGTCGACCATCGACACGACGCCAATTCCCCAAACCAACATAACCAGCGCTTTCCCGCTCGCACCAACCCATAATAGGTAGAGCGCCACGGGTCCCCACACCAGTCCTGTTCCGCCGAACGGGATCGGCGCCAACACAGTCGTCAACGCGGTCAGTCCCATCGGAAACGGCACATCAAGCGCCCAATAGGCCATCCCCGCCAAAAGCCCTTGAACAATCGCCGTGACGAGCATCCCTTTCACCACCGCCCGAATCGTTTGATCCAACCGGGTCAGGATTTTTGACTTATGCGACTCCTCCATCGGAATCAAATCGTATAACACGGTGAGCCACTGCTGACCGTCTTTGAAGAGAAAAAACAGCACCAACAGCATAATGAAGAAATTCGTCACCAGCGCGAAGGTGTTCTTCAGCAAGCCGCCCATTCCTCCGACTAAGAACTGGCCCAATTCCGTGACCCCACCGACGAGCGACTGCTCCAACGAAACGGTGGGGCTGCCGGTCCCGGAGACCGCCGCCTTCAACCAATCTCCCACCAACGGAATGCCAGCCACGTGATCCGGCAATCGCTGGAGCCCGCCGGCTGAGATCCATGCTCGGATCTCCTGCTCCGCTGCCCCGGCTTCCCGCACCAACATCACCCCCATTGCAACTAACGGCACAACGACAACCCCCAGCGCGCCGACGGTCAGCAGAGCGGCAGAGAGCGCGTCCTTCCCACCGAACCATTTGGCCAGCCGGAGATGCATGGGGAAGGCCCAATGGGCCAACAGGCTGGCCCACAGGGCCGAAAACACAAACGGTTTAAACATCAACCCGATTTGGTAGAGGAGCAAGACCAGGAGGGCAAAGAACACGATAGAAAAGATCTGTTGTCGAGTCATACGAACGGCGCAGTCTCGTAAGGCAGTATCGAGTAAATAACAGATCTGACGGAGTCTGTCACGGGAGGAAAGAATGGGCTGGAAGGCGCAGGACCACC